>NZ_BAAATE010000022.1:0-75574 GCF_039533245.1 Nonomuraea recticatena
CGCCTTTGCGGCGAGTCCTGGCCGGAGCGAGTGGTGATGTGAGCGGCTCGTCCGTGGTCGGCTTGTGAACGGTCATCCAGCACTCCCCCTCCGCCACCGTGGCGGGTCTGCGATCACCTTCTACGAGCGCGAGACCTCATCGCGGGGCTACCCCGCCGACATGGCCCTATGCGTCCTGAGCTGCGGTATCGCCCTGGTGTTGTCCTTCGGAGGCTCACGCGGGCGCGGCGAGGACACGACCGTTGGGGGCCGCGCCGACCACGTCCAGGTAGCTACCGCTGGGATGTGACGTCCGATGACTTGACGCCGCCTACGGACCCGATCGGCGCCATCGATGGGTCCGGGCCAGCGTCACGCTGCGATACGGCCGGGCCGCCACCACGGGGTCCGCCCGGCGTCCCGCTGGGCCGGTGTCTGAACTTCTGCGATGACGGTAGAGATGGTGTTGTAGCGCGTCCGAAGTCGCGTACGACAAGACTGGGGTTTCTCACCGGATTTGCTGCACAGTGACTACCCCTTTGCCTCCACCAAGGTCGCCCGCTGACTTCGATGGTCGCCGGGCTACGAGCGCGTCCCGGGCATCGCGCTCGACTGGTATCAGCTGGTCCTGATACCAGTCGAGTGCCTGCCTGCCGTGCGGTCAGTGTTCCCAGGCGGCGGCGCCCCGCAGGAGATGATGGTCGGACATGCCGGGGGTGCAGGCGGCCGCGTCACCGCGCACGGTGGTGAACCAGTAGTGACTCAGGAAGATGTAGTCGATCTTTCCGGGCTCGCCGACCTTGGGCGAGCATCCCGGTTCTGCGGTCGCCTCACCGCTGCGGCAGCGGTCCTGGTCCTGGCCGCACTCGGTCCCGGTGAAGTAGCTCTTGTCGTTCTCGTCGACCTCCTGGAACACGCCGTGACCGCCGGTGTGGTCATACAGCAGGTCGAGGACGTCATCCTTGGGCAGCACGTTGAAGTCCCCGCCCAGCACCACCGGCTCCCCTTGGGCGGCGAAGGCCTCGGTGAGGGAGGCGACGCGTCCCACCTGGGCCACGGCGGTCGAGCGGTGGTAGTCGATGTGCGTGTTGCAGGCACGGACCGCCCGGCCGGTGACCGACGCCCTCGCGCACAGCATGATCCGGTTCTCGACCGGCTCGGCCTCGGGCAGCGCGTGGACGCTACGGGAGCCGTTGTTGATGGTCCCCGCCTCCCCCTTGGCGAAGATCACCAGGCCGAAGCGGTGATCCGTACCCCATCGCGAGCAGCCCGAGGCCGACGGCAGGGCCGCCGCCCAGACGGAGTCGTACCTCGGTCCGCTGGAACGGCTCTGCAGGTGGTCACGCAGGAGCGTCCACTGGCCGTAGCAGACCTCCTGGAGCATCACGAGGTCCGCGCCCCAGTGGTCGATGGCGCGCACGAGCTGGTCACGCCAGGCGGCCGGCGAGTCGCCATAGATGTTCTCGCACTGAGCCGCGGCGCCGCAGACGTTGTAGGAGATGAAGCGCGGCCGCGGCCAGTTGTCAGCGTCGGGGGTGTCCGCGTGGGCGGGCCCGGTGGCGAGGAGCAGGGATAAGGACAGGAGCGTGGCGAGGAACGTTCTGAGTGCTGCCCGCATCGGCGAGTTCCTTTCGTGATCGGTTTCGGGTGGTGACTCACTCCACGGTGATGACCCGGTCGGTGAGCCTGGCTCTCTCGGCGGCGAAGACGGCGAGGTGGGAGGCGAGGGATTCGGAGGGCCCGGAGCGGATCCGGTCGCGCTCGCCGTTGGAGACCGCGGCGGCGAACGCCGCCATCAGGCGTCCGTCGCCGCCCGCGTGGCCGCCGCCCGCCGTCGCGTCCCCGTCCATGGTCACGGCGACGGCCGTGGAGACGCCGGTGCGGAAATCGTGGACCCGCACGCTCTGGCCGTCGCACGACAGCTCGCCGTGCGTTCCGAAGATCCGGGTACGGCGGTGCCCACCGGCGGTGAAGGCGGTCATGGTGAACGTCCCGCTGGCCCCGCCGTCGAACTCCATGGCGACGACCTGGTGATCGACGACGTCGTTGTCGCAGTCGTAGACGCATCTGCCGTACGGGCCGTGCCTGAGGGCGCTGGTGAGGGCCTCCTCGGTGAAGGTGGGTGTGACCACGCTCAGCGGCCACCCGTGCCGCCCTTCGCGCAGGCGGCCGAAGTACAGGCGGGTGGCCGAGTAGGGGCAGTCAGGCTCGACGGCGCAGTCCAGGCACCTCGAGGCGGCCCCTTCCGGACGATTCTCGGGGCGGAAGTGCTTGAGGCCGCCGAAGCTGGAAACCCGCCGGATGCGACGGCCCACGACGTACTGGAGCCAGTCGAGGTCGTGGGACGACTTGGCCAGCAGCATGAACGCCGACTGGTCCGAGCGGCGCCAGTTGCCGCGTACGTAGGAGTGCGCCTGGTGCCAGAAGCCCACGGGTTCGAGATGCTGGATGGACACGATCTCCCCGATCTGCCCGGATTCCAGCACAGATCTGACGGTGTCGGTGTAGGGCGCGTACCGCAGGACGTGGCAGACGGCGAAGATCACTCCGGCTCTCTCCACGGCCGCGACGATCTCACGGCACTCGGCCTCGGTCGGGGCCAGTGGCTTCTCCACCAGGATGTGGTAGCCGAGCTCGGCGAAGGCCTTGGCGGGCTCGGCGTGCTCGCCGTCCTGGGTGGCGATCACGACGGCGTCGGCGATCCTGCCCATCTCGGCCAGCTGCTTCCAGCCGGTGAAGCGCGGGGCGCCGCTCTCGGCGGCCAGGGGCAGCGCCCGTTCCGCGGATGGGTCGGCGACGGCCACGATCCGCGCCTGCTCCGGGTGGGCCAGCGCCCACCGGGCGTATCCGGTGCCGCGGTCTCCGGCTCCGACGATGGCCAAGGACACGGGTGACATGCTTCTCCGCTCAGGTGTTCAGGTCGTCCAGCAGGGAACTTTCGACGGCGTCCAGCGCGGTCCGCAGGGCTCCGACGGTGACCGCCCTGTCGCCCAGCAGCGACACCTGCAGTTGGGGCGCAAGGGAGGTCATCTGCGGCAGCCTGCGCCGGATCGGCTCGGCGATCTGCTCGCCGGCCGCCGCCACGCCGCCCCCGATGACGATCAGCTCGGGGTTCAGGAGCAGGGCCAGGGTGCCGACCGCCCTGGCCATGCGGGCGAGGATCTGTTCGAGCACCTGCTGGGCCTCGGCGTCGCCGTCGCGGGCGGCGGCCAGCAGGAGCGCGGCGTCGCCCGTCAGCTCGTGGGTGTGCTCGCGCAGCCTGGCCACGACCTCCTTGCCGACGTTGGCGGCCAGCGCGCCGATGCCCTCGGCGCCGGGGGTGTGCTCCAGCAGGCTGAGGAAGGCCATTTCCCCCGCGCCCCCGTCGTGGCCGCGGAAGACCTGTCCGCCCGAGACGATCCCCGCGCCCAGCCGTTCACCGGCCAGCACGTAGATGACGTCCTGGCTCTCGGCGGCCACGCCACGCCAGCGCTCGCCGACCACGGCGAGGTTGGCGTCGTTGTCGGCCAGGACGGGCGCGTTGAAGGAACGGCCCAGTTCGGTCCGCAGGTTCAGGCCCGTCCAGTCGGGCAGGACATCGCAGGTCAGCACCACCCCGGTGCGGGGGTCGACGATGCCGGGCGTCGCCGTGCAGGCCGCCAGCACGGCCGAGCGCTCGACCCGGGCCCGCTTCAGGACGTCACGGACAGCGCGGCGGACCCCGTCCAGCCGCGCCTTGCGGCCGAGTTCCTGTCCGAGTGTGCGCACCTCGGTCGCCAGTACGGTCCCGCGCAGGTCCGCCACCGAGACCATGCACTTGTGCACCCCGATGTCGATGCCGACGACATGCCCCTTCTCCGCCTTCAGCCGGACGAGCCGGGCGGGGCGGCCGCGACGTCCGGGAGTGTCGTCCTCCACCTCGGCGATCAGCCCGATCCGCCGCAGATCCTCGATCACCGCGTCGACCGTCGGCCTGGACAGGCGCGCGGCGTCGGCGAGTTCGGTGTGCCGGATCGCGTCGACCTCCCGGAGCACGTCGAGGACCCGTTCGGCGTTGAGGCGGCGAAGCAGAGGAGCGGTCGCGGAAGCGGTCATGGAAACACCTTCATGGAGACACCGGGATCGGTCCCGGTGATTCTGGCAAGATCGGCGAGGTCACGCATGGGGTCATCCCTTCACGGCGCCGGAGGTGAGCCCGGCGACGATGCGGCGCTGGCCGAGCAGCACGAGGATCACGACGGGCACCGTCACCAGCAGGGCGGCCGCGGCGATGGCGCCGTACGGCTGCTGGAACTCCGAATCCCCTGTGAAGAAGGCCAGGGCGGCGGGCACCGTACGAGAAGACTCCGTGGAGGTGAGCGAGATCGCGAACAGGAACTCGCCCCAGCATGCCAGGAACGTGAGCAGGAACGTGGTGACCACCCCCGGCGCGGCGACGGGGAGGATCACCCTGACCAGGGCCTGGAGGCGGGTGGCCCCGTCCATCTGCGCCGATTCCTCCAGACCCCACGGGATGGTACGGAAGAAGGCGGTCATCAACCAGATCGCCAGTGGCAGCGAGAACGACACGTACGGGATGACGAGGCCGAGCCAGGTGTCGAACAGGCCGACCTCCGTCCACAGTGTGAACAGCGGGCCCACCAGCGCGATCGCCGGGAACATGGTCAGGCACAGGGCGACGCCGAGCACCAGGCGGCTCCCGCGGAAGCGCAGGCGGGCGATCGCGTACGCCGCGAGGACGGCGACGAGCACCGAGACGGTCGTGGCGATCAGCGAGATGCCCACGGAGTTGCCCAGCGCGCTGGTGAACACCGGCTTGGTGAACAGCCCGGTGTAGTTGTCCAGCGTGGGCGAGGCGGGCAGGAAACGGCCGTCGTTCTGCAGGGTGGGCGGCTTCAGCGACAGGCTCACCACCCACACCAGCGGGGCCAGCGTCCAGACCGCGACAACGGCGGTGACCAGCAGGTCGCCGATCCGGCGGCTCATCTCCCACCTCCCAGCTCGGACCTGAACGCCCTGACGAATCCGCTCGCGATCAGCGCGACGCAGGCGAACAGCAGCACCGACACGGCCGAGCCCAGCCCGACCTCCAGGTCCCTGATCAGGAAGCGGTAGCTCAGGAACGACAGCGTCTCGGTGCCGACCGCGCCCTGCGTCTGGATGTAGACCGTGTCGAAGATCCGGAAGGCGTCCATGGTGCGGAACAGGAGGGCGACCATGATCGCCGGGCGCACGCACGGGACCGTCACGCGCCAGAAGCGCTGCCAGGCGCCCGCCCCGTCCACCTTCGCTGCCTCGTACACCTCACCGGGGACGGTGACCAGCCCGGCCAGCAGCATCAGCGCCATGAACGGCGTGGTCTTCCAGACCTCGGTCAGCACGATCACGGTGTAGGCCGACCAGGTCTCGCCGAGCCAGTTGAAGTCGCCGCCGACGAACCCCACCGACGGCTGGAAGGCGAAGCGGAAGGCGAACGCGGACACCACCGTGAGCACCGCGTACGGCAGGAGCACGACGGTGCGCAACAGCCGCCTGCCCCACAGGACCTTGTGCATCGCCATCGCCAGGGCGAAGCCCAGCACGAACTCGACGCCCACGCTGGTCACCGTCAGGACGATCGTGGCGCCGAGGTCCTGCCACCAGTCCTGGCCGGTGAGGATCTCACGAAAGTTGTCCAGCCCCGCGAACTCCCGCTCGTCCGGAGCGCTCAGCGAGTAGCGCTCCAGCGACAGCCCGGCGGTGCGCAGGATCGGCACGACCGTCACCGCCGTCATGAGCAGCAGCGCCGGGCCGGCCATGAGCCAGCCCAGCCGCTGCTCCCTGCGGGTCCGGTTCAGCGCCCCACCGTTCACGGCCCCACTGCCTCGGCGACGGCCGCGTGCGCCTTGGCCGCGGTCTCCGGCGACACCGACGCGGGCGGGTGGAAGGCCGTCTGGATCGCGGTGGACAGGGCGTTGTACTTGCGGACCATCGGCCGGGGCGCCGCCTCGGCGATCGAGTCGCGCATGACGTCGGCGAAGGGGAACATGGCGCGGACCTCCGCGTCGTCGTAGACCGACGCGCGGGCAGCCGGGATGCCTGCCTGCGTCATGAAGCCCTTCTGCGCCTGCTCCGAGGTCAGACAGGCCAGGGCGGCGAAGGCGCTGTCACGCTGGTCCTCGGGCGTACCGGCTCCCACGGCGATGTTGGAGCCGCCGAGCGGAGGAGCGCTGGCACGGTCGGCCGTGACCCTCGGGTAGCGGGCCCAGCCGTAGTCGTCGAAGACCTTCTTGAACGCGGGCTCCTTTTTGGCGCGTTCGGCGGCGGCGGCGTAGACGTAGCCCCAGTTCGTCATGAACGACGCCTCGCCCTGCTCGAAAGCCGCGCGCATGGTCTCCTCATCGAGCGTGCTCATCCCCTTCAACGCGGCCGGGCCGGAGGCCAGCGAGCCGATGACGGACGCCGCCGCCCGCCCGGCGTCGCCGTCGAGGCCGGGCTTGCCCTCGGCGTCGACGATCTGACCGCCCGCCGAGGCGACGAGCGCGTTGACGAAGACCGTGTAGCCCTCGTAGCGATTGCCGGGCGTGGCCACGCCGCGCTCGCCCTCGGGCATACGGCCGGCGGCCGCGAGCAGCTCTTCCCAGGTCAGCTCGCCCTTGGCCGGGTCGATGCCCGCCTGCTGGGCTCGCGACTTGCGGTACCAGAGCAGTTGCGAGCCGGACAGCAGCGGTGCGGCGTACAGCTTGTCCTTCCACGTCGCGGACTTGAGCGCGCCGTCAAGCGTGCCCTGCGTGACGGTGGCGGCGGTGGCGGCGGGCAGGGGCAGGATCCAGCCGGCCTCGGCGAACTCGGCCGTCCAGACGACGTCCATGGTGACGAGGTTCACCGCCCGGTCCTTGGCCGACAACCGCCGGACGAGCTGTTCGCGTTGCTTGTCGGAGCCGTCGGGCAGGGTCTCGACCTTGATCGTGTACTTGCCGTCGCGGGTGCAGGCGGCCACGGCGGCCTGGGTGGGGGTTTCCGCGTTGGGGCCCTGCCACCAGGTGAGGGTGACAGGGCCCTCGCTCTCGGCGGCGCACGCGGCAAGCGGCAGCGCGGTGAGCGCGGCGGCGGCCAGCCGGAGCAGATTCTTCATGGGGATCCTCGGGGGGTGTGGGTTTTTTAACGATATTTATTAATTGACTCGGAAGAATAAGAGGGCAGGGCGCTGCCGTCAAGGCTCGGTGAGTGCGCAGGTCAAGGGGGATGACCGCCAGGTGTACGCGGGTTGTCCAGCCGGCGGCGGTACGGCATAGCCCTCGGACGTCGTCTTGACGGAGGCGCTGAGGGACCGGTAGTCAATGAGGCGCCGCCCTGCTTCGTCACCGGGCTGTCGCCTGTTCAGAGGGCGTCCGATCCGACCCCACCCGTGAACAAAGGACGCACATGCGCCACAGAGCTACACCGTCCGTGAAGGCTTTATCGTCCCTGGTGGCGGCGCTGGCCTTCCTGCTTCCCACCGCCACAGCCGCTCCCGCGGCGGCGACCGAGGCGGAGCTCCCTCCGGGCGTGACGCTGAGCATGCTCTCGCTGGGCGCGCAGGACGCCGACGACTTCTGGACGGTGCACGTCTACCTCCCCGCGACCGTTGACGGCCCGCTGAACACGGCGGGAACGGCCCTCGGGCCGAAGGAGATCGCCGACCGGGTCGCCGGAGCTCTGCGGGAGAAGGGTTTCGAGCCCCGCCTCGAGCAGGTCGACCAGCCCGCCTTCGCCGACCGTCCCGCGGGCGTTCTCGGCTGGATCGTACGGCTGGGCCGCTACCCCACCAGTGGTGAGGCGGCGGCGGCTCTGACCCGGGTCAAGGCGGCCGGCTTCGCGGGCGGCACCCGCTACACCGCGCAGGACGGGATCGACCCGGGCGCGCCGCAGAAGGTCCACGTGCTGCGCGTCGACTTCCGCCAGTTCCGCGGCACCGTGGACACCGACTTCGGCCCGGTGCTGAACGGCACGGAGACCTTGACCGACCTGGTCGCCGCGACCGGCGCCGCAGCCGGGATCAACGCCCAGTGGTTCTACAACCGCGCCCCGGGCGGCCTGTATGTCAAGGACGGCAAGCTCCTCGGCTCCGCCACCCAGGGCCGCGGCGGCATCAAGATCACGCATGGTGGCCGCCGGGTCGACGTCGACGCCTATACCTCGCACGTGACCCTGCGAGCCGGTCGCGCGTCGATCGAGATCGACGGGGTCAACCGGCTGCCGGGCGAGATCTGGAACTGCGGCGGCGTCGGCGGCGACCAGCCCACGGAGAAGCCGCAGCACGACCTGAAGTGCACCGACTCCAGTGAGCTTGTGCTCTTCACCCCTGAATGGGGCTTGCCTCCGCAGGGCGAAGGGGCCGAGGCCCTGCTCGACGCGCGTGGCACTGTCCTCGCGGTCAACACCACGCGTGGTGCGAGCATCCCGCCTGGCGGATCGAGCATCCAGGCGATCGGCGACAGCGCCGCCTGGCTCCTCGCCCACGCCGAGCCCGGAGGACGGCTGACCGTCTCCGAACGCGTCGAGGACAGCAGGGGACACCGTGTCCCCCTTACCCCCAGTACCACGATCCTGCAGGTCGGGCCCACTCTGGTCCGCGACGGGCAGGTGTCGGTCAACGCCGGCGCCGACGGCCTGATCCGCGAAGGCGCCGATCAGACGTTCACCTACAACTGGGCCCTGCGCGCCAACCCGCGATCCATGATCGGCGTCGACGATCGCGGCCGGCTGATGCTCGTCGTGGTTGACGGCCGCCAGGCCGGATACAGCGAAGGTCTCGGCATCGCACAGACGGCTGAACTGATGAAGCGGCTCGGCGCGGTGGAGGCGATGAACCTCGACGGCGGCGGATCGAGCGTCATGGCCACTGCCGGCACGGGCATCGTCAACCGGCCGTCGGACGCCACGGGCCAGCGCTCGCTCGGCAACGTCATCCTGGTCAGGCCGTAGCGGACCGTGGATCGGTCGCCCGAGAACCCTGGCTCTCGGGCGACCCGCAGCCCGCGGTGGCCGCGCTCCCCCCGCACCACCGGTGGCGGCCTGACCCGCCTTTCCCGGTGGCCTGGGCTATGGTCGGGCCTATGACGGGACCGTGGAGAACGCCACAAAGGTCCATCGCGTTCGCCGGCGTGATGGGCCTGGTCCTGCTGTCCCTGGCACTGGCCGGCGTTTCGGGCTGGGCGGGCGGCGGCCCCGCAGTGGGGCAGGTTTCGACCTCCGGCCCGGCATGGAGCCTGGGCGGGTGGGACACCGAACTGTCCACCCTCCCGCCGCACGCGGCCGGGGCCCGCGAGCACCACGTGCTCTCGCTGTGGCCGCCCATGCGCGGCGAACGCCACGGCACGCTCCCCCATCTGGCGCTGCTGCCGTCACCGGGCTCGGACACGGACACGCTCCGCGATCCCCAGCAGCTCGCGCACCGCACCGCGGGATCGCGCAGCCCGCCGCGCACCTAGCCGACATCTTCCCCGCCCGGCTCTGCGGCCACCACGCCGCGGAGTCCGACCACGCATGCCGCACGCCCACCGCCGGACTCTGGCCGGGGCGCCGGTGGCGGCCTCGCGGGGTGGCCGAGATCGCTGGGTGCGAGGTGCGGCTGGTGGAGCAGTCGTTGGCCGCCGCCGTCGGCGTCGGCTCGGACGTCCTCGCCGCCCGGCCTCACCTGCCGCTCGACGTCGGGGGCGGGCCGCTGGCGCGTACCTGCATCGACTGCCGGTGACAGCACGAGGCCGCCTGACATCCGCAACCCGGGGGCGGCCCTGTTCGCCCCCTCGTTTTCGACGATCCGGAGCTGATCTTGATCACAGTGGACCGCCTGGTGAACGTGCTCGGCGGATACGGCGTGCGCTTGTTCGGCCGTCCCGAGGCACGTTCGACATGGCTGCGCAGCGTGGCGATGCCGGAGGCCTGCGAACATCACGTCGCGGGCGACCTGCTCCTGGCCGTGGGCACCTGTTCGATCGACGAGGCGGTGCGGTGGGCAGCCGCGGCCAGGGCCGAGGCGGTCCTGGTCCGCCCCGCCCCTGACACCGAGGGCGCGGGCGAGGCGGACGTCGAGCGAAAGGCCGCCGCTCTGGGCCACCGGCACGGCGTGGCCGTGCTGCTGGCCGACCCCGCCGTCTCGTGGAGCCAGCTGGCCGGCGTGGTGTACGGGCTGGTGCTGGAAAGCCGCGAGACCGCCTCGGGACGCGGCCCGACCGACCTGTTCGCCCTGGCCGACAACCTGGCCGACGTCATCGGCGGGGCGGTGACCATCGAGGACCGGCACTCGCGGGTGCTGGCCTACTCCCGCTCCCAGCAGGCCGGCGACCCGGCCCGGCTGGAGACCATCGTCGCCCGGCGGGTCCCCGATCGCCTCCGTGAGCTGTTCCGGCAGCAAGGGGTTCTCGCCCGGCTGGCGGCGACGGATGAACCGGTGTTCGTGCCCCCCGATGCCGGTCACGGCCTGACAGGGCGGATGGCGGTGGCGGTGCGGGCGGGCCGCGAGCTGCTCGGCTCGGTGTGGGTGACGTGCGAGCGGCCGCTGACCGGCGCCCACCGCCACGCGCTGGCCGACGGCGCGCTCACCGTGGCGCTGCACCTGCTGCGCTCCCGCACCAGCGCCGACCTGGAGCGGCAGGTGGAGTCCAACCTGGTCATCCGGCTGCTGGAGGGCAGCGCCGACGCCGCGACGGCGATCAGCCGGCTCGGCCTGGCACCCAGGACGATGCGGGTCATCGCGATCCGCGCGTACACGCCCGATGACCGGCACGCCGCGCTGCTGCTGGCCTTCGAAGAGGCCACCGCCGGCTTCGGCTGGTCCCGGCCGGGACGCAGCGCGCTGCTCGGCGACACGCTCTACACCCTTCTGCCCGCCGAACCCGCGGAGCCCGCCGAGGCGGCCCGGCGCTGGATCAGAACCCTGCACGCCGAACTGCCCACCCGGGTGCGCGTCACGGCAGGGATCAGCGCACCCGCCGAGGTCACGGAGCTGCCCTCCGGCCGCCAGGAGGCCGACGAATGCCTGGCGCTGAACGAGAGCGCCGAACCCGGCGCCGTCCCGCCCGCCTATGACGATTCCTGGGACGACATCCTGCTGCGGCGGCTGCGCGCGACCGCGCGTACCGGCCGGATCCCGGCCCGCGGACCGGTTTCCACGCTGCTGCGGCACGACAGCAGCCACGGCACCCACTTCGCCGCCACCCTGCGGGTCTGGCTGGAGTGCCAGGGCGACCTCACCCTGGCGGCGAACCGTCTCGAAGTGCATCCCAACACCGTCCGCAACCGGCTGCGCAAGATGGGCGAGCTCACCCCGCTCGACCTGGGCGACGCCCGCCAGCGCCTGGCCATGACCATCATGCTGGCCGCCGCCGCGGACGAACCGCGCCGATGACCTGATGCGGACCTGTCAACGGTTTCCGCAGTGGCGTTGTCCCGGGTCCACAACCGCGCCGCCGCGATTGTCTCCCGCGCACAACGTCGCCGGTCGCCGCCCCGGCCATGCTGGCTGCGACACCGGCATCCGTACCGTTGGAGGTTGAGCATGGTCGACAACTGGCCGCGATCGGTGATCGTGGTGGGCGCGGGCATTGTGGGCCTGTCGACCGCGTGGTTCCTGCAGGAGCGCGGCGTCAAGGTCAACGTGGTCGACCGCGGCGGCGTGGCGGCCGGCGCATCCTGGGGCAACGCCGGATGGATCGCGCCTGGCCTGGCGATCCCGCTGAACGAGCCCGCCGTGCTGCGCTACGGCCTGCGCTCGCTGCTCAACCCGGCCGCGCCGCTGCACGTGCCCGCCAGCTTCGACCCGGGCCTGTGGAGGTTCCTGGCCCGTTTCGCCGCCAACAGCCACTGGCGCTCCTGGACCCGCGCCGCGCGCGCCAACCTGCCGCTCAACGACGAATGCGTCAAAGCGTACGAGGTGCTCGCCGCCGACGGCGTGTCCGCACCGATCACCGCGGCGCCGATCACCGCCGCGTTCCGCACCCCCCGCCAGGCCGAGGGCCTGCTGCGCGAACTGCGCAGGCTCCAAGCCGTCGGGCAGCGGGTCGAGCACACCGTGCTGGACGGAGACCAACTCGCCGCGCACGCCCCGCTCGCAGGCGAGGCCCTCACGGCAGGCGTGCGGATCGACGGCCAGTGCTACGTCGACCCGGGCGCCTTCGTGCACGCGCTCGGCAAGGCCGTCATGCGACGCGGCGCCACCGTGGAGGCCGTCGAGGTCGCCGAGATACGCACCGACGACAGAAAGGTGATCTTGCGCTCGGCCAAGGGCACCGTCCTCACCGCCGACGCGGTGGTGCTGGCCACCGGCGCCTGGCTGCCCCGCCTGGCCCGGCAGTGGGGCGTGCGGGTCCCGGTACGGGCCGGCCGCGGCTACTCTTTCACCGTGCCGGTCGATCACCCCGTGCCAGGCCCCCTCTACCTGCCCGACGTCCGGGTGGCGTGCACGCCCTACCAGGGCGGGCTGCGCGTGGCGGGCACCATGGAGTTCCGCGACCCGGACGCCCCGCAGGTCCCCGCCAGGCTGGAGGCCATCATCGCCTCCGCCCGCCCGCTCCTGCAGGGGGTGCGGTGGGAGGAACGTAGCGACGTCTGGGTGGGGCCACGCCCCGTCACTCCGGACGGACGACCGCTCATCGGCGCGACGGTGGCTCCGACCGTCTACGTGGCGGGTGGCCATGGCATGTGGGGCCTGGCCCACGGCCCGGTCACCGGCCGGCTGCTCGCCGAGCAGATCACCACCGGCAAGCAACCCGCCGCCCTGACCGACTTCGACCCCCTCCGCTGACACGGACCGTCTCGCCAAGGCGTCCAGCCCGCCGCCTCCCCTCCCCCTGCGGAAGGCCCATCCGGGTCCGTGCATCAAGTGACCTTCGCGCCGTCGAAGGCGACCCGCGCCGAACGCCAGCCGTCACGACTATTCAACCTGTGGAGGCGGATCGTTCGGGCTCTGAGGGTCGTCGTCGGTGGGGACGGGCTGCTGGGACTGCTCCGCCTGTTGTCCGGTTTCGTGTGCGAGGGGGGTGCCGGTCTCCCGTCAGAGTGGCGTTTCCGGACCGGGAATGAAGGCGGGGCCGTGGCCGGGCACGATGATGTCCGCGACGGACACCACCCGCTTGCGCGCGGTGCGGAGCGCGTCCATGTCGACGGCGTGCCTGTCTCCCTGCGAGGTGGCGTCGTTCCAGGCATGTGTGAACGCGACGATGCCTTCGCTCGTTCCGACAAGGGTGGTGATGTCCTCGAAGGTGTGTCCGGGCGTGCGGATCAACATGATCCCTGGGCTTAGCCGGTAGCCCTCGGCGTCCCTCCAGATCCACTCATCGTCGCGGTAGATCGCCCAGTGGTCATGGAACCTGGCGTTGGGGAACAGGGCCGCGTTGAGAGTGTGGTCGGGGTGGTGGTGACTGAACACCACGTCGGTGACCTGATCCGGTGCCACTCCCCGAGCCGTCAGCGGGTCGAGGATCAACGATCGGCTACGCACCATGCCGGGATCGATCACCAGCCGGACATCGCCGTCCTCGACATAGCCGACCGTGCTGGCCACCCCTGCGCTGCCGTACCCCTCATGCAGGACGGTCTGAACCGCGCTGGCCGTGAGATCCATCATGTTCACCTCTTTTCTGTGTTTCATGACGAGTGTGGAGCGGCCGGTCCACGGTCGGAAGTGGCAAGACTGCAGATGTTCGCCGGATTTCTGCCATGATGCGGTGGTGCGCCCTTTCCGTTCGATCGCTGCCTTCGCCATGCAAGGAGTGAGCGCCTTCAGCCTCGGGCTGGTGGGCAAGGTCTTCGCTGACCGCACGCGACTGGGCCTGCCCGCCTTCGAGTTCTTCGTGTGTGCGGAGCGGCCCGGCAATGTGCGTACAGACCTCGGCCTTCCGCTCCATGTCGAGTTCGGGCTGAACCACCTCGCCCGAGCGGATCTGATCATCGTGATCCCCGCGGACGACGCGGCTCCGCCAGACGCACCTTCATCCGCCGTGGTGGAAGCGATTCGCGCCGCTCGCGAGCGGGGTTCGATCGTCGCGAGTTTCTGTACGGGGTCCTTCGTCCTGGCGGCCACGGGTCTGCTCGACGGTCGCCGCGCCACCACCCACTGGAGCCTGGCCGGCGACTTGGCCACTCGTTACCCGGCCGTCACCGTCATGCCGGAGGTCCTCTACGTGGACGAGGGCGCCGTCGTCACCGGCGCCGGCGCGGCCGCCGGGATCGACCTCTGCCTCCACCTGTTGCGCCGCGAACACGGCGCGGCGATCGCCAACGCCATCGCCCGCGAGATCGTCGTCGCCCCCCACCGCGACGGAGGCCAGGCCCAGTACATTCCCGTCCCCGTGCCGACCGACGGTGGTGACGAACGGCTCGCGGGCGTGCTGGACTGGGCGCGGCAGAACCTGGACAAGCCGCTGTCGGTCAACGACCTGGCGGCCCAGGCGCTCATGAGCCCCCGTACGTTCGCCCGGCGCTTCAGGTTGGCGACAGGAACCACACCGTACGCATGGTTGCGCACACGACGGCTTGATCGCGCCGAGGAACTGCTCGAGATCACCGACCTTCAGGTCGAACAGATCGCCCACCAGGTCGGCATCGGTTCGGTCTCCGTGCTCCGCGAGTTGTTCATCCAGCGCCGTGGTGTGTCGCCTCGCGCCTATCGGCGAGCCTTCAGCCGGTTGTGAAGACGCCACCGCCGCCTCAATGGCGTCGGACTCCTAGGACGTGTCCCGTGAATCATCGAGTCGGATCGCGGAGCACGCGGGGGCTCCGTCCCGGCTGGGAAGGAGCCCCCAAGGTGTGGCTATGAGGGTGTCAGCCCGCTTCTTGGCTCCGGCTGAAATGGAATGGGCAATGCGTGCCGCCCGTTCCGATGGTGGTGCGGCGATCGAAGTGGAAGCCGTGCCTGTCGGGTGAGATGGCCTCGATCCAGTTCGCGTCGAACGCGCACATGACCGGGGTCAGTTCCGGCGCCGAGTTGGCGACCAGAACGTCGTGGTAGAAGCACCGACGCACGTCGACGTGATAGCGCTCGTCGTCGTCGACCGGCCGGGAGAAGACGAACCCTTTCCCGAACGCGTACTCTTCGCGCGATTTGCTCAGCTCGACCATGGCTTGGAAGGCGTCCGGCGCGGTGTCCAGCATCGCCCTGGTGCCCTCCTTCATGGTGTCGCCGAGCGGTTCGACGAAAGCCGCACGGACGGCGGCGATGGCCGTCTCCTGGCCCAGCCTGGGCAGGAGGAATTCGTAGGCAGCCACCAGGGCCAGGGTCATGCGCAGGTTGTGGCGGGCGGGTTCGTCGACGATCAGGTGCTGATTCGCGGCTTCGAGTTCGCCCTGACGTGCCCGCATGGCGGTCGTGAGATCGCTGGGAAATGCGTACTCGAGCAGGGTCGCGGCGAGGTGATCGTAGAACGCGTCAATAAGCAGCGTCGTGTCGCGATCGGGATCGGGGACGTAGTCACCTTCGGCGAGCCCGAACTGGTCGGTGGACATGATGGTCCTTTCGTGTACGGCTCGGCGCGTACACGACCGTGATCCCGCGTGAAGGCGTGACTGGTCGTGCTCGCGACGAGCGAGCACGCCAGCGCACTCCACCGACCGACCAGGCGCTGACAAGCTTGTGTTGATTGTCGCCGCCAGTGTGGCACGCCTCCGACGATCATGTCCATCCGGCGGCCGAACCCATGATTCAGGGTTGCGCTCGGTGTACCGCTCGGCGTCGAAGCCGGGCGGTCGTCCGCCCGGCGCTGCTCCGCTTCAGCCGATTGGCCTGCTGATCCTTCTTGATCAGCTCGTCCGTGGCAGGCGTCAGGGCCGAAAGTGGGCAACGGATTCCGTTAAGGGCTGGACGGGGTCACTCGAGTGGTTCCCGTCCAGCACCGGCCACGATGCCGGCCGCCGCTCGCGTCCCGCTCACTTCCCGGTCACGCCCGGCAGTCCGTGCGGCACTCGGTGGGGTTGACTCCGTGGAAGCGCTTGAAGGCCGTGCTGAACCCGAACGCGTCGGCGTACCCGACCTGGTGGGCGACCGCGGCGACGGTCGATGTCGACTCGGCCAGCAGATCGGCGGCCAACGTCATCCGCCAGTCCTTCAGGTACGTCAGCGGTGGCTTGCCGACCACCTTGACGAACCGTTCGGCGAGCGTGGTCCGCGACACGCCCGCCGTGTCGGCCAGTGCGGCCAGCGTCCACGGCCTGCCGGGCGCCGCGTGCATCGCACGAAGCACCGGGCCCAGCGTCTCGTCGTTCCATCCGACGGGGGCTGCGGGCTGCTGGTCGAACCAGGCACGCAGCGTGCACACCAGCAGCCAATCGAGCAGCCGGTCCAGCACGACCTGCTGACCGGACGCGCACGAGGCGGATTGCGACGCCAGGAAGTCTCGCATCGCCGTGCAGTCGTCGCTGTCCGGCAGCACCAGCATCGGCGGCAGTATGTCCAGCAGCCGGTGTGCCACGGCCCCGCGCACGTTGTACGCCGCGACGAGTAGGACAGTGTGTTCGTTCGAGTGGGCGGTGAACGGTCCGCGCACGATCGCCGTCTCGCCGACGCGCACAACGCTGTCTGCCAGCTCAGTCACGCCTTGAATCGGTGCGAGCAAGGTCAGGGCCGCATCGCCGGTGAGGCGCCGGGGTGGCGTCAACTCCTCGATGCCGACTCCGGCGCCTTCCGACCGGATAGTGCGCAGCAGATCATCGACCGGATCCATGCAGCAAAGTCTACGGACGATCGGACATGTGCCCCGGACGCTGAACCATGTCCGTGAGCGTGCCGAACCGCTTGACTCGTGGGCATGACGATTGTGGTGTTGGGCGGAACGGGCAAGACCGGGCGCCGCCTGGTGGACACGTTGCGCGGGCGCGGCGAGGACGTCCGCGTCGCGACCCGGTCGAGCGGAACGCGGTTCGACTGGTCCGATCAGGACACGTGGGCGGCCACGGTAGCGGGCGCGTCAGCGCTCTACCTGGTCGCGCCGCAGGAACCGGAGTCCGCCGAGGTGTTCGTGAAGCAGGCGACCGAGGCGGGTGTGCACCGGTTCGTGGCGTTGTCCGGCCGCGAGATCGACAAGTTTCCCAGGGATCTGCTCGGCATGGCCGCGGCGGAACGGGCCGTGCGCGACTCCGGTGCGGAGTGGACGATCATCCGCTCGAACAACTTCAACCAGAACTTCGACGACCCCCAGATCTGGCTGGCCCCGCTGCGCGAGGGACGGCTGGCCCTGCCCATCGGGGACACGCCGGAGCCGTTCATCGACACTCAGGACATCGCCGACGTCGCCGCGGCGGCGCTCACCGAGGATGGCCATCACGAGCAGGTGTACACCCTGTCCGGGCCCCGGGCGCTGACCTTCGGCGCGGCTGTGGCGGCCATCGCCAAGGTGTCGGGACGGTCCATCCGGTACGAGGAGCTCACTCCGGAGCAGTACCGGGGCGAACTCCTGGCGCAGGAAGTTTCCGAGGAAGCCACGGCGGAACTCAACGCGCTGTTCGCTGTGATGCGCGAGGGCCTCTACGCCGAGCCGTGTGACGACGTGCAGCGTGTGCTCGGACGCGCCCCGATCGACTTCGACACCTATGTCGCTCGGGCCGTGTCCGCATGGCGCTAGATCGTGCCGAAATCTCCGAGTGATCCGTAGAGGCCTGGTCCGATCTTGTTGACGTAGCCCTGACGGGACCATTGGGGACGCGGAAGCTGTTGATGTTGTCGATACCGAGGATGGCGGCCAGTTCGGCTCCTTTCCAGGCGCGCCAGGGCTGGCCGGCCAGGAGTTCCAGGACCTTGCCGCGCCGATTAGGGCTGGACAGGTCCGCGCACACCCCGCCCGGGCGAGCAGAACCTCAAACCCATTCGTCAGCTCATCGAATCGGTCAACGACACCCTGAAGGGCCAACTCGATCTCGAGCTTCCCGGCGGACATAGCCCGGAGGGGGGCGGCGCGCGCACCGCTCAGCGCATCTTGGCGTTGACCACCGCGATCGGGCACAACCGCGCCACCGGCCAGCCCATCACCCGGTCACTGATCGCCTACGACCACAGACCGGAGACTGGACCTACTCGTCTAGGCCAAGGCGTCGAGGCCGGAGATGATGTCCGGAACCTCGGTTCGCGACGTGTAGTCGGGGTGGACACTGATCCATCGGAGAACATGAGCGCCGTCGATGATGGCGACAGTGGGCATCGGCACCGTCACCGTGCCATCGGCATTGGCGGCGGCCACGTCGATGCCCAGCCGGGCCAGTGATGCCAGGGCGTCCGGCGTAGGTTGCGTGAGGATGCCGAGACCGGCGGCCAGCCGGTTCCCCACGTCAGAAAAGACCGGAAACGTCAGCTCATTCTGCTGCCGCACAGCCAGCGACCCCTGGAAGGTCTGAGGGCTGATACCCGCCAGTTCCACCCGGCGGTTGGCCAGCTGCGGCAGTAGCCGCTTCTGGTACGTCCGCAGCGCCAGGTTGCAGTACGGTCCCCACACCCCCCGGTAGAACACCAGCACAGTCGTCCGGCCGCCCGTAATCGCATACAGCGACGTCGAATGGCCGTTGACATCGACGAGGGGCATGTCGGGCACCATGAATCCCAGCGTGGCGAGCCCGGCCGGGACCCCCGCGGCTCGCAGTGCAGCCTGTTCGGCGGTGAACGGGCTGAGCGCGCCGGCGGGTGCCTGGCTCATCATGGTCGCCGTCAGTTTCTGCGACTGCTCGGCGATCGAGGTGTCATGCGTGTGGATCGTCATAGGAGCCCCTTATGAACGAGTGAGTGAGTCGGGCGTGGTCGACTGAACAGGTCGTACGGGTGGACGGTGCACGGGGAAGGGAGGGAGCCTGGGCGGGTGTCCCGGTCGGCGAAGACAGCCGTAACACCCGCCCGGGGGCTTTCAGGTCTATGGCGTCAGGCGAGGCCGAGCCGGGGGCGCACCCATTGCGCCAGCTTCCTGATCGCCTCGTCGGCGGCCGGGGCGCGGCCGGCGCCCATGTGCCAGGTGTGCTGCTGGTCTTCGAAGATCTCTACCTTGACCTCCACGCCCTCCTTTTCGGCGAGTGTGGCGAGCCGGTGGCTGTCATCGAGGATCATCTCGGTGCTGCTGGCCTGGATGTACAGCGGGGGCAGGCCGGCCAGGTCGGCGTACAGAGCGTTGATGGCCGGGTCCTTGGGGTCGCCGTGCTCGCCCAGCAGGATCTGTACCAGGAATTCCAGATTCATCGGTGTCTCGCCGCCGAAGAGGGCGTCCGTCATCCGGTTGGTCGTGCGGGTCTGGCCACCGTTCTCGATGTCGAACCAGGGCGACAGCGGCATCACGGCCGCCGCGACGGGCAGCCCGTTGTCGCGGGCGTGCAGCATCGTCTGCACGCTGAGCCCACCGCCTGCCGAGTCGCCGGTGACGGCGATGTGCTCTGCCTTGATGCCCTGATCGAGCAGCCAACGGTAGGCTGTGGAGGCGTCGTTGATCTGGGCGGGGTGCTGGTGCTCGGGCGTCAGGCGGTAGTCGACGATGAGGGCCCTGGCACCGACGGCCTTGGCGAGATGCGCGAACATCTTGCGATGGGTGTACATCGAACCGCCGATGAACCCACCTCCGTGCAGGCACAGAAGCACCCGATCTTCCACACTGGCCTTCGGCGTCGCCCACATGGCCGGCACGCCGCCCGCGTCCACCTCGACATAGTCGACCCCACCAGGTTCGGTGGTCGCGTCGCTCCAGTGGTCATTGAGATCGCGGGACTCTTCCAGCGAGATCGGCGGATTCTGCTCGAACGCCGCGTTGACCTGCCGGTAGTGCTCAGTCAGCCTATCGGTCTTGCCTGTCATGTGCAGAGTTCCTTTGCGGTATACGCCGTCACACCGTGAATGCGCGGGAGGGGACGGCGTCGGTTTCCTTGAGTGGTCGCCTGCGTGCAGCAGGCAGGCGATACCCATGCCGTAGGCGGCACAGGTGTGGGTGTGCAGGGCTTCTCGCCGGGGCGTGCGCTGTTTCGGCGAGGCTTTCACCCATAGAGACAAACCCCACGCTGAGAAGGAATCGCTCTTCCGTGAGGAGCCCGGAGCGGCTTCGGCCGCAGGGCCAGGCGCGTGCGCCGCCGCAATTCCCCTACGAGGGCTGGTGTGGAAGGCATGGACCTGCCATCGATCATGAATGAGACCGGTCGGGTTGAGCCCGTAGCCAGTCGATGATCTCGGCGATCGTCACCGTGGCGGCGTAGTGGGCGGCGAGCTTGTCATACCGCGTGGCCACCACTCGGAACTGTTTACGCCGGTTGAAGCCCCTCTCGACCTGGTTGCGGCGCTTGTAGTGGTCGGCGTCGAAGGTGGGTGGGCGCCTACCTGAGCGGCCGCGTCGCTTGCGGTTGGCCTGCTGGTCGCGGGGTTCGGGGATGGTGGTGCGGATCTGGCGACGGCGCAGCAGGGCGCGGTTGGCCCGGCTGGAATAGGCCTTGTCACCGGTGAGGGAGTCGGGCTTCTTGCGCGGCCGGCCGATACCGCACGGTCGCGGCACGCGGATCCGGTCGAGCAGGACCGGCAGCTGACGGGTGTCGGCGGCCTGGCCGGGGGTGATGTGCGAGGCCAGCGACCGGCCGCGGCCGTCGGCGATCGTGTGGATCTTGGTGCTCAGCCCGCCGCGGGATCGGCCCAGCCCCTGCGCGGCCTGGGACTGCTGGGCGGTGAGCCCCCTTTTCGGGCTCCGGCGGCGTGCTGGTGAGCGCGCACGATGGTGGAGTCGATCTGGCTGTTCCAGTCCAGCGCCGCGCCGGTCGGCCTCGGCCAGGAGGGCTTGTCCGTATCCGCCACAAGATCCCGTTGATCACCTGCCGGCGGTCTCGCCACCGGCCGCCCCGTGGATGAGCGGCCGGCATGAACGGGGCCAGCCGCTCCCACTCCAGTCTCGAAAGAACTCAACGCATGATCTAACGATTCACATGATCGACCGGACACGGCCTAAGCGCAGGCGCATCCCTCCGACCTCAATTCCGTATAGACCCTAGAGGAGTTCCTGGCCCTCTACGTGCTTCTTCAATGCCTCGTTCATCCGCACGAAGTTCCTTTCGGTGCCCGCGATCATCTTTCCAACAAAGGGCACCAGGAAGCCGTTGAAAGTCTCACCCTGGACGAGGTGCGTTCCATTGTCCGTCGCGGTCAGGATGAACTCGTGGGTGCCGTCGAAGATGCCCGGGACGATGAGATGCCCGATCCAGCGGAGCGCGCGACCGGGCTCGGCCGCAACCACCTTGGGACGGAACGTCATCGGCTTGCCGCTCTCTGGATGCATGCGCAAAGTCAGCGTGTTCCCCACCGTGGCCTGGCCCGAGCCCTCCCGGATGAAGGGGTTCCACCCCTTGTAGCCGGCGAAGTCGACGAGGACCGCCCAGACGTGCTGGGGTGAGGCATGGATCTCGATTGACGTGCTGATCTGTCGCATGAGGGGACCTGTTCTCTGGTTGCAAGGTGGACAGGAAGCTGAAGAAGATCCGGCAGGGAGAGGAATGGACTCCTTGCCTTGCCCTCCTCCGAGAAGCCGCCTGTCAGCATCGTAGAGATGTCGATGCGCGGCCGTCGTCGCGTAGCCGCCGAAGGCCGAGTTGGGTGATGAAGAACGGGGACCGCGTGTTGACCGCGGGGACACGGTCGAGGTTCTCCGTAGTGACCAGCACGAGGGCTGGCACCTAGCCAGCGGGGAATCCAGGCGGCATGTTCATCGGGCCACCGCCGAACGGCGCCCCGCCGACCAGGACTGTCGAGCCGGCCATGTAGGAGAACTCGGCGGTCGCCAGCGAGACCACGGATCTGGCGATCTCCTCCGCCGAGGCCATCCGCTGCAGACCCGAGGCGTTTCGCGGACCCCAGGCGCGCTTGAACGCCTCCCACACCGCATCGGGCAAAGACGGCGGCCGCACCAACGCGGTGTCGGTCGTTCCGGGGGCGATGGCGTTGATCCGGATCCCCTTGGAGCCGTAGTCCATGGAGGCGGCCTCCACGATGCCCTTGATCGCCTGTTTGCTGGAGCTGTAGGCCACGCCTCCAGGGCGTCGCGACTCCGAGGCGGTGCAGATGATCACGCCGCCGTTCTTCAGCATGTGCGGCACCTCGTACTTGATGGCCAGAAAGACCCCTCTGGCGTTGGTGTGCTGCACATCCGTCCAGTCCTCGAGAGTCATCTCGTGCAGAGGCGCCGACTTGGTGATCCCGGCGTTGTTGAAGGCGACGTCGAGCCGGCCGAAGGCGCCGACCGTCTCGTCCACGAACCGCCGTAGCTGCTCGGGGTCGCGCACGTCGGCCTGCAGGTAACGGGCGATGCCGCCAGCCTCGCGGATCTCCTGTTCCACCCGGCGGCCATGGTGGGCCCGCCGACCACAGAAGCCGACTTTCGCCCCCTCGGCGGCGAACGCCTTGGCCGTGGCCTCGCCGATGCCTGACGTGGCCCCGGTGATGAGGACCACTCTGCCGTCGAAGCGGCCACGGGGCGAGGCCGGGGGTGGCGCGCTCGTGGGCGTCTCGGTGAGGTAGGGCGGGATCGCCACCGCGCCGGCCAGGCCCGCGGCTCCGGCCGCGGCGGCGGCCAGTCCGAAGAAGGCCCGGCGACCGCGCCGCGGGCCCCCCGGCTCCTGAGCGGCCTCCGCCTGCGTGGGCTCTTGCGCGGTCATCGCCCGGCTCCCTTCTCGGCGGACAGGTGGTGCACCCAGGCCGGTGGCACGTTCCAGGTCACCAGCTCGCGTCCGATCTGATGCCTGCGCACGATGTCGCGCAGCACGCCGCGGGTCTCGGCCCTGGAGGGGGCCAGCAGTTCTACGGCTCCCGTCCAGGCGTAGCCGAAGAAGGAGAGCCTGCCGCCCGGCTTCAATGCCCCCAGCAGCTGATCGAAGATCGACCGCACGGTGTCTGCGTCGAAGTTGGCGAACGGCAGCCCGCACACGATCGCGTCGTAGTCGGCCAGGGCCTGCTCCTGGACCGGGCGTACCCATAGCCGGGTACGCCCGGTCAGCGCGGGCTCCTCCTCGATCGTCCTTTCCAGCCGAGCCGCGAGACGCGGGTTGGCCTCGACCAGATCCAGCCGGTCGCGCGGCCCCAGCCTGGCGGCGATATACCTCGTCACCGCGCCTGTGCCCGGTCCGACCTCGAGAATCGCGCGCGGACCTGTGTCGAGGGAAAGCACATGGCGCGACAGTGCCCGGCACAGTCGCCGCCCGCTGGGAGCGATCGCCCCCGTCGTCTGGTTCGTCCTGACGAACTCAATCCCGAATACCGCGGCATCGTGCACTTGTTGCACAAGGATGGCCACAGAACCTCCAACGAAACGGTACGTAACGTAACGAAGCGGAGCATGGCACATCCTCATGCCAGAAGGCAAAACGATACGTTTCGTAACGTGACGGCTATGATCGGGGCCATGACGAGAACCGCCGACTCCTCCCGCCGCAGCGAGCGCTCCCGGGCGGCGATCCTGCGGGCCGCCCTTGAGTTGCACCGGGAGCACGGCTACGGCGGAGTGACGATCGAGGGGATCGCGGCAAGAGCCGGTGTCGGCAAGCCGACGATCTACCGCTGGTGGCCCTCCAAGCACGCCGTGATCATCGACGCGTTCATGGAGCACATCGCGACAGAGCTCTCCTTCCCCCAGACCGGGGACCATCTGGAGGATCTGCGTGGCTGGCTGCACTCCATCGCCAGGGTGCTCGCCGAGCCGGACATCGGGCCGCTCATCGCCGGAGTCGTGGGGGCCGTGCAGCACGATCCGGCTCTGGCCGAGGAGTTCCACCAGCGCATCTATGTACCGACCAGGCAGACGACCGTCGCCCAGATTCAGCGGATCCAGGACGAGGGCCGACTACCCGCCTTCGCACCCGACGTGCTGGCCGATCTGATCACCGGGCCCCTCTGGTTCCGGCTTCTGGTGGCCGGCGACCCGCCCGACCCCGACTACGTCGACACCGTCCTGGCGGTCATGGCCCCCTAACCGGGACTTGAGAAACGGGATCAGAACCGGCGCTGGACCCGTTCGGCGGCTTCGAGTGCCTCGACCTGGCCCCACGTCTCATCAGGCGATCGGGAAAGACCGGCTCGAACGGTGTCTCGCAGGTCAGAGCGTCACCAGCTCGGACGGAGCTCCGGTTCGGTGGAACGGCAGACTGCGCCGGAGATGCCGAGGTTGAAGTCGGCGGGCCGGCCATCATGACGCCGGCTACTTCGGGCTGCCGCGGGGTCGGGCAGGACCAGGGTCATGGTGCTGTCACGTTGGTGTTCTGCATGGCGCTGATCCACCACGTCCGATCCTTCTTTGTCACCACGAGGAGGCCGTGGTTGCTGAAGGTCCTGTCCGGGGTCGTCGTGTCCTGTCGTACGTGGACGACTGCGATCTCAGGGCTCAAAGGGCTCACTCTGAGGACGGACATGTGGGTGCTCCAGTCGCTGACAGGACCTGCCAGGCGTGCGGTGTGGTAGGCGAACAACTCGTCCCAACCCCGCAGAGTCGTGCCGTCAGGCGCGGTCACGGCTGCGTCGCGGGTGAAGGGGCCGTCGAGCGTCGCGGCGTCCTTGCGGTTGAAGCCGGCCTCGAGCTGTGCGACGAGTTCCTCGATCCGGCGTACGTCGTGCTCATCAGCGGGGAGGTGGAAGGCGTAGGGCCGCTCGGTCACTGTGCTTGTTCCTTCGCGTGTCGGTTCATGGATGGAGATGTCGGTTCCGGCCTCATAGGGACGCCAGGAAGCTGATGATCGCCTTGTTGACCTCGGTGGGGCGTTCCTGCTGGGTCCAGTGGCCGCAGCCGGGCAGGACGACCGCTCCTCGCTGGTTCGGAACGACGGTCGAACGGCCGGCGATCAGCTCCTTGCCTCCCGGTAGAGCGGCGGCGGTGTCTCTGTCGCCGGTGATGTAGAGGGCCGGGGGGAGGATCACAGCGTCCTGCCATGCGCTCGTCAGCGCCCAGTTGCGGTCGAGGTTGCGGAACCAGTTCAGGGCGCCGGTGAAGCCGGTGCGTGCGAAGTCCGCGGCGTAGACGTCGAGGTCGGCCTCGGTCAGCCAATCGGGCAGTTGCTCAGGTTCGCGCCAGGTGTCCAGGAGCCCGCCGTCCTCTGGGACGATCGGATTCCACGGGTACGCCTCGCCGGAAGCGCCGAAGAGGGCTCGGCGCACCGTGGTGCGAGGGTCCTGGGAGAGTTCGCGGTCGGCGACTCCGGGCCGCTGGAGGTAGGCGACGTAGAAGTTCTCGCCGGCTTCCTTGCGCATGGTGGCCAGCGGCGGAGCGGCGGGCCGGGGCCCGTACGGACCGCCCAGGGCGATGACTCCACGTACCCGGTCGGGCCGCATCAGAGCGCTGTTCCAGGCGACGCCGGAACCCCAGTCGTGGCCGGCCACCACCGCCTGCTCCTCTCCGAGCGCCGCGATCAGGCCGATGACGTCGCCGACCGTGTGCAGGATGGTGTAGTCCTCGACGGCATTGGGTCGATCGGTGCCGCCGTACCCGCGCTGGTCGGGTGCCACCGCGCGATATCCGGCCGCCGCCAGGGCGAGCAGTTGGTGGCGCCAGGAGTACCACGACTCAGGGAAGCCGTGGAGCAGGACGACCAGCGGGCCCGTGCCTGCCTCGGCGACGTGCATGCGGAGGTCTGCGACCTGTATGTGACGGTGGATGATCTCGGTCATGTCTCTTCCTTTCCTGGGGCGGTCGGTCACGGCAGGTACGCGGCGAGCGCGGCCTGAAGGGCCTGCTCGGACTGGGCTCCGGTGAGCGGCGGCCGACCGGGGAACTGGAACACCGGCACGCCGCGAACGCCCGAGCGCCGGACCCGGTCGAGCTCGGCGCGCAGTTCGTCGGCGCCTTCATCACTCCATCGGACGCCGGTTTCGGCGGCGAGCCCTTTGAGGGTGTCCACGTCGGCGACGTTGAGCTCGTCGGTGTGATGGGCGCGGAACAACCGCTCGGCCATCTCCTCTCCCAGCCCTTGCCGGGCGGCCACCGCGATGATGCGGTGCGCCTCGAAGGTGTTGGAGTAGACGGCCTTGTCATGACGCAGCCGCAGGCCCTCCGTCTCGGCCTTGGCCGTGATCGCGGCCACGGCTGAGGCCGCGTCCTGGCCGAAGGCGCGGCGCAGCACCTCCATTTTCGGCTCTCCTGCCACGGTGGCGTCGGGATCCAGCTGGTAGGGGCGGAACACGACGTCAGCCCGTCCCCCTTGGGCGCGGAATCGGGCCAGGACCCGCCGCAGACGGGTGTAACCGAAGTAGGACCACACGCAGGGAATGTCAGCAACGAACTGGACGGTCGTGTTCATGCCGCCCACGCTAGGAGCGGTTTCTTGGCCGGGGCCTCTGTCAAGTGACTGGGATCGGCCGTCCCGGTATCGCCTGGGCGGGCATACCCAGTCGATCGACAGAGGAGCCGTCACCCTGTGCGGTCCTACCGTCGTCCTCGTCCACTCGACCCGGATGAGAAGAGAACATCATGCTGAACGTGGCGGTCATCATCGGCAGCACCAGACAGGGCCGGTTCGGGCCGGTCGTGGCCGACTGGTTCGTCGCTCAGGCCAGGGCGTACGGCGGGATCCAGCTCGACGTGGTCGATCTTGCCGAGGTCGACCTGCCCGTGACGCTGCCGCCGGGGCTCCCGCCCACGCCGTGGCTGGCCGATCTGTCGCAGCGTCTGAGCGCGGCGGACGCGTTCGTGGTGGTGACACCGGAGTACAACCGCAGCTTCCCCGCCTCGGTCAAGAACGTCATCGACTGGCACTACACCGAGTGGCAGGCCAAGCCGGTGGGGTTGATCTCCTACGGTGGGATCTCCGGCGGCCAGCACGCGGCCCAGGCGCTGCGCGGAGTCTTCGCTGAGCTGCATGCGGTCACGATCAGGGACACGATCAGCTTCACCGACCCTTGGCACCACTTCGACGCCCAGGGCAGGCACCGCGACCCGGCCGGTCCCGAGCGGGCGGCCAAGGCGATGCTGGACCAGCTGCTGTGGTGGGGCCGCACGTTGAAGAACGCCAAGGCCGAGCACCCGTACGGAGCCTGATCGTGCAGGTTGTGAGGCAGTACGCCTTCGGCGACGCGCGGAAGCTGGTCTACAAGTCAGACGTCCCGGCCCCCCGTCCCGGTCCCGGCCAGGTGCGCATCGCGGTCGCCGCGGCCGGGGTCACCTGGCTCGACGTCGCCGTCAGGGAAGGGACCCATCGCTGGCTGCCCGACCTGCCGATGATTCCCGGCAGAGAGGTCGCCGGCGTAGTCGAGGCGCTGGGGGAGGACGTCGCGGCCTGCTGGCTCGGCCGGCGGGTGGTCACCTGCCTGGGCCTGGCCAGCGGCGGCTACGCCGAGCTTGCAGTGCGCGAGGTGGCGGCGGTGCACGAGATCCCGGACGGCCTGCCCGATCACGCGGCCGTGGCCGCCGTCGGCACCGGTCGTGCTGCGGTCGGCATCATGGATGCCGCCCGCCTGACCTCTCAGGACGTCGTGCTGATACCCGCTGCGGCGGGTGGGGTGGGCAGCCTGCTCGTCCAGGCAGCAGCGCGCGTCGGCGCGACCGTTGTCGGCACGGCGGGCGGCCCCTCCAAGACCGCCATCGCCCGACGGCTCGGCGCGGCGGTCGCGATCGACTACACCCGGCCCGAGTGGGCAGAGCACCTGCGCGACGAATTGGACGGCAGGGAGCTCACAGCTGCCTTCGACGGGATCGGCGGCGGCATCGCCCGCGAGGCGCTGGATCTCCTGGGGTACGGCGGTCGATTGATCATGTACGGCTGGCTGAGCGGACATCCCGTCGAGGTGTCCCCCCGCGAGCTGTACGAACGCGGGCTGACCCTCTGCGCCGCGCCCGGACCCGGTTTGCTGAGCCGGCCGGGCGGTGTGCGCAGGCTTGAGGAACGTGCCCTCGCTCAGGTCGCGAACGGCCTGCTCGACCCCCTGGTCCAGCGATTCGCCCTGTCCGACGCAGCCGCCGCGCACGCGGCCCTGGAGTCCAGACGTACAACGGGCAAAGTGATACTGATCCCGTAACTGCGCCCGAAATGGTCGAAAGGTAATATTCCGGAATGCTTCAGGGGCGGCCCGACGAAATGGCCATCATCAACCGGCTCCTGGAGGGGGCGCGCAACGGGATGAGCGGCGCGCTCGTTCTCAGGGGCGAGGCGGGGATCGGCAAGACCGCCCTGCTCGACCACGCCGTCGAGGCCGCCGGCGACCTGCGCGTTCTGCGCGGAGCCGGGATCGAGTCGGAGAGCGGGCTGCCGTTCGCGGGGCTGCACCTGTTGCTCAAGGGGACGCTCGACCGGATCGGCGCGCTGCCGCAACGACAGGCGCAGGCGTTGCGCGGCGCCTTCGGGATGGCCGCCGTCCTGGACGGCGACCGATTCCTGGTCGGCCTGGGTGTGCTCACCCTCCTCGCCGACCTGGCCGACGAGCGGCCCGTGCTGTGCGTCATCGACGACGCGCACTGGCTCGACAGCGCCTCGGCCGAGGCGCTGCTGTTCGCCGCCCGGCGCCTGGAGGCCGAAGGCGTCGTCATGCTGTTCGGCGCGCGTGACGTCCACGCCCCGTCGTTCGCCGCGCCGGGAGTGGCCGAGCTGCGGCTGGCGGGCTTGGCCCCGGAGGTCGCGGCGCGGCTACTCGCCGAGCATGCTGCCGACCTGCCCAGGTACGCGCGTGACCGGATTCTCCAGGAGGCCAGGGGCAACCCGCTGGCCCTGCTGGAACTGCCCGCCGCCCAACGGGAGGGCCAGTTCGCGGCGGAGCCGTACGCCGTTCGTGTCCCCTCGACCTTCAGCCGCATCCAGCAGACCTTCGCCGACCGCATCGCCACGCTGCCCGAGGCGACCCAGACCTTGCTCCTGGTGGCCGCCGCAGAGGAAGGCGGCGACCCGGCCACGGTCTTCGCCGCGGCCGGGCGGCTCGGCGCCGGCTTGGCCGATCTGGAACCTGCCGAGAACAAGCGCCTTCTGGTCATGACCGACGAACGCCTGGTGTTCCGGCACCCACTGATCAGAACAGCCGCCTACCGCAGCGCCACCGTCAGCCATCGGCTGGCCGTGCACCGGGCCCTCGCCGAGGTGCTCGAAGGAGGGCGGCGAGCGTGGCATCTGGCCGCGGCGAGCACCGGACCGGACGAACAGGTGGCGGCCGAGCTCGAACGCCATGCGCAGAGCGCACGCGAGCGCGGCGGGCACGCCGTCGTCGCCGCCGCCTACGAGCGCGCCGCCAGGCTCAGCGCCGACCCTCGCGAGCGCGGGCGCCGTCTGGCCCACGCCGCCCGCGCCGCCGCCGACGCGGGCCAGTTGGATCGCGCGGCGATCCTCGCCGACGATGCGGCCGCGCTGATCGCCGACCCGGTGGCCCGGGCCATGGTGGCCAAGTTCAGAGCCGACCTGGCCGACGAGCGCAGCAGCGCCACCTTCGCGCACCAATTCTTGGCCGAGGCGGCCTGCGCCGTCGCAGGACATGAGCCCGATCTCGCGGCCGACCTATTGTTCTCCGCCGTTGAGAGGGCCTGGACCGTGGGAGACTTCACGGCGGTACGGGCAGCGGCCGACCAAGCGCTACGGTTGCGCCTGGCCGGCGCCCCACGCATCGGCGAGCTGGCCGGCCACATCGCCGCGCTGAGCGGAGCCGAGCCCGAGGCCCGGCTCAACGGGACGGGGGACGGGGCGGCAGAGGCGGCGCTCGCCGTGCGCCTGCTGCTCGACCGCGATCTGAGCGCCTACCCGCGCGGCCTGCGCGAGAGCGCCAAGATCACCTGGTGGGAGCTCCTGCTCGGCGATTACCGTGCCGCGCACGACCAGGCTGTCAGCCTGGAACGCGAGAGCAGGGCCCAAGGCGCGATCGGCGTGCTGCCCCGCGCCCTGATGCTGCTCGCCCGCACCCAGTTGTGGCGCGGCGCTCACCGCGACGCCCGTGCCAACGCGGCCGAGGGACTACGCATCGCACACGACATCGGCCAGACCCACAACCTCGTCTTCCTGCGCGCAGTTCTCGCCCACCTCGCCGCCATCGAGGGTGACCAGGAACGCTGCGGAGAACTGACGGCCCAGATCATGGCACACGGAACCGCCCCGGGCCACACGCGGGCCACGGCCATCACAGCCCTGCTCGACCTCAGCCTCGGCAGGCACGATGCCGCCCTGGAGAGGCTGTTCGAGGCCGTACAGGGTCCTAACAAGCTGGTCACGGTCCACAGCCTGCCAGACCTCGCCGAGGCCGCCATACGAGCTGGCCAGCCGGACTGCGCCCACGATGCGGCCCGCCGGTACGCAGGCTGGGCCCACCACACCGCGCACCCCTGGGCACACGCGATCGCTGCCCGCTGCCAGGCGATGCTGAACGGCGGAGACGACGCCTGGGCCCGAGCCGTCCACCTGCACCGTCACCAGCACGACCCGCCGTTCGAACGAGCCCGTACCCACCTGCTGTACGGGGAATGGCTACGCAGGCAGCAACGCAAGACCGACGCCCGCTCCCCGCTACGCTCGGCGCTGGAGGTCTTCGAACAACTCGGCGCCAAGCCGTGGGCCGAGCGCACGGGCGCCGAACTGCGCGCCACAGGCGAGAGCCTGCCCTCCCGAACTCAGAACCTCGACCTGCTGAGCCGCCTCACTCCCCAGGAACTCCAGGTCGCCAAGCTGGCAGCCACCGGGCTCAGCAACCGCGACATCGCCGCTCAGCTGTTCCTCAGCCCACGAACCGTCGGCTACCACTTGTACAACGCCTACCCCAAACTCGGCGTCACCTCCCGAGGGGAATTGCCCGCTCTCCTGAACCCCGCCCGCTCAGCACGGGAGGGACACAGCACGGATGCGCCGAGCGGAGTCGGCCGGCACCGTTGAAGGTAGCTCCCCCGCACCGGCCCTGCCCGACGAACCTGCCGATAATGCCATCCGCGCAGGTCATCCAGCTTGCCCACAACGAAAAGGACATGCCCATGCGTATCGGCGTCTATCTCGCTCACCCCCGGCCGGACAGCTTCAACGGGGCCCTGTTTGACGCGGTGGTGGACGAACTCCGCGGCCTGAATGTCGAAGTCCGCGCGCACGACCTGTACGCCGAGGGCTTCGCCCCGGCCCTGTCAGCCGCGGAGACCGAGACCGTGGCGGACGTCGCACCCTCTGCCGACGACCTGGTCCAGGCACACCGGGCCGAGGTCGCCGAGCTTGACGCCCTGGTATTCGTGCATCCCAACTGGTGGGGCATGCCGCCCGCGATGCTGGCCGGCTGGGTGCAGCGCGTGCTCGTCCCCGGCGTCGCCTACAAGCTTGGCACCGCCGACGGCGAGCCCACCGGGCTGCTGAAGGCCGGGCGGGCGCTGGTGCTCAACACCTCCGACACCCCCGCGGAACGCGAGCGGGACGAGTTCGGCGACCCGCTGCAGCGGATCTGGAGCGCCTGCGTGCTGCCCTACGTCGGGATCACGGACTTGCGCAGGATCGTCTTCCGCACCGTGACGGACGCGAACGAACGGCAACGGGACCACTGGCTGCAAGAGGCCCGCCGGCACGCAGCCGCCCTGCTCGACCCGCGCGACGCCGACGCATAGGGGTTGGCGGTTGTGACCGGCGGCTCCCTGCTCTGCTCATGGTGACGTAGGTGCCGATACCACGCCTCGTGTCGAGCATGCGCATGCCTCGGGGAGATCCAGCCGAACACCATCCACGCAGGCACCCCAGGCCAGTTGCTGCCGGGTACGGGATGGCGTTCAAGGCACCCACGCTGCGGGAAGACCCACGGCGCAACGCGACGCTGCATGCCACCGTCCGGCACCTGGAGACCTCCTCAATCGATGGGGCCCTGGACGTGCTGGACCTTTGATCACTTCGAACTAGCCGTCGTTTCGGGAGAGGACCCAGGTGTCGTAGGCGCCGGCGGGATCGGCCGATTTCTTCGCCTGCCCTTGTCTTTGGACCGCTCGGCTGTCTTTGGACCGCTCGGCGGCGATTCCTTTTGCCGCCCTGGATGGTCCTCATTGGTGAGGCTCAGCGAGAGTCGACACAACAGGCGGGAGAGGACCACGGTGAGCACGCACGAGGAGTTCGCCGCGCTCGCGGAGCCATACCGTCGCGAGCTGCTGGCGCACTGTTACCGCATGATGGGCTCGGTGCACGAAGCCGAAGACCTGGTGCAGGAGACCTACCTGCGCGCCTGGCGCGGCTTTGAGAAGTTCGAAGGCCGCTCGTCTCTGCGTACCTGGCTCTACACGATCGCCACCAACGCCTGCCTGAACGAGCGCAAGCAACGCAGCCGGCGTGAGCTGCCCTCCGGCCTCGGGGCGGCGTTCGGTGACCCCGATGCCCCGCCCGAAGCGGCGGGCGGAGACGTGCTCTGGCTGCAGCCGATCCCCGACACGATGGTCACGCCCGGCCCGGGCGACCCCGCCTCCATCGTCACCTCGCGCGAACAACTGCGTCTCGCCCTCATTGCCAGCCTCCAGAAGCTGACGCCGCGGCAGCGGGCGGTCTACCTGCTGCGCGAGGTGCTGGAATTCCCTGCCGCGAACGTGGCGGCCATGCTGGAGACCTCCGTGCCCGCGGTCAAGAGCTCGCTGCAGCGCGCTCGCGCGGCCCTGACCGGCCTAGACACCACGCACGAGAAACCCACCGAGCATGGTGTCCAGGACCTGCTGGAGCAGTACATGACCGCCTTCGAGAAGGCGGATCTGGCGGCTCTGGAACGGGCCCTGCGCAAGGACGCCGCGCTGGAGATGGTCGGCTACTCCACGTGGTTCTCCGGGCTGGACACCTGCCTGCGTCACCTCGCCCGGGCGCTGGGCTCTCCCGGAACCTGGCGGATGGTGGCCGTCCAGGCCAACGGGCAGCCCGCCGCCGCCGCCTACCTACGCGGGGAGAACGGCACCTACGACGCCTTCGGCCTCGCCGTCCTCACCGTCACGCCGGGCGGCATCAGCCGAATCACCGTGTTCGGTAAGGAAGACCTGCTTCCTTCGTTCGGCATACCGAGCGCACTGTAGCGAGGTCACGACGAGACACGCCGTCCGCACCGCGCCATGAGTCGGTCGCCTGAGCCGGCTCCATCCCCCGCCTGAATGCCGATCACCGCTTCGGTGAGGGCCTCGTAGAGGAGTTCAAACGCGTCGTTCAGGCGCCACAGCAGCGCCTCGACATCTCCGACAACGCAGGGCGTCGGCTTCGGCGAATCCGAATCGATGGCCGCCCCACCGCTCAGGGGGTGAGCAGCCCCCAGTACACCTCCCACGGCACGAAGACGAGCCCCCCGCTGGCCAACAGCACCCGGGATGCCCGGCGCGCGACCCCTTCGCCGGTGGCCGGAGCCCTGGCACGCAGCCTGGCCACGATCGCGCCGACGACATAGGCCGCAAAAGCCAGGAGCATCACGCTGAACGCCGGGCGACAGTTGTGCGTCACCACAGCTGGACGGGAAAGGGTCTGGACAGGGCGCGGGCTGAACGTCAAAGGAGGAACTGCAGGGTGCGCTCGGCCACAACCGGGGCCGTTTTCCCTTCCGGCCCGAAATGGTCCAGGCCGGGCACACTTTCGAGTGTGGCCTGGGGAAGGGCGTCGCGTACAGCATCGAACTCCGCTCTGGTCGCCCGCGGCGTACGACCCCCGCACAGCAGCAGCACCGGAGCGGTGACCGCCGCGAACGCGGCAAGCCGGCCCTGTTGGCCCGCCATCTGCTCGTGCTCGGCCAGGTTGACCTCCAGAAGCGGCCGCATCCGCTGCCAACTCGGCCCGCGGAACCCGACACGCAACGCCATCCGCAGATACCAGTACGGCAGCTTGGACACGAAGGCGGGCGCGCCGCCCGAGCCTTTTATGAAATGGACGAACGCGCCATAGGGATCGTCTGCGGCCAGCCGTTCCTGGTAAGGGGCCATCCAGTCTGTGGAAAGGGGGCCGACGGCAACTCCGGGCTCGTAGACCGCGATGCGCTCGAACACCTGGAACGACCGTGCGGTCTCAAGGATGACAAGGCCGCCGTAACTGTGGCCGAATGCCAGCCGCGCGCCGGTCTCCGCCTGGACGGCCAGCAGGTCTTCCACTTCCTTGCCCAGGGTGTACTGGGGCCCCTGAGGGCCGCTGGCGCCGCGTCCTCGCCGGTCGACGACGTGCACAGTGAAGGAGCGGGCCAGAGCGGAGGCCAGCGGCAGGTAGTCCTGCGAGGTTCGCAGAGCGCCGCCGAGCACGATGAGGCCCGGCCCTGCGCCTATCGTTTGATAGCTGATCGGCGTGCCGTCGGTTGAGGAGACTGTGCGCTGATGCGTCTGCGGGATCTGGTTGGCCTGCTTCATCTGGTTGACTCCCGTTCCGCGCGGTCCAACGTCGCGAGCAGCGTCGCGGTGTGCTCGGCGAACTCGGCGTAGGGCACACCGCTGTGTGCGACCAGGGCGGCCAGCCTTTCCTCGAACTCCTGCCGGAGCGAGGCCACGACTTGTTTTCCCTCGTCGGTGAGGCTGAGCTGCCGGCGGTTCCCACCCGCAGGGTCGGGCTGGACATCGAGAAGCCCCTCGGTGGCAAGGACGGCGGTCATGCGGCTCACCGACGGCTCGGTCACACCCAGGCCGTCGGCAAGGGCGCGTTGCGTTGAGACGCCCAGCTCGCCTACCAGGGCCAGCGCAAGAAAGCGGCTGTAGGAGATGTTGTGCTCGGCCCGCAGGATCCGGTCGGCCGCCCGGTCAAGGCGGGCGACGAGCACGTGCAGGTTGAGGCTGAGGTTGCGTTCCACACACATAACTTAGCATTCTAACTTAGCATTGCAAGGTACTCCAGAGCTTGCTGGCACAAGCGGCGAGACCGGGAGCCGCGCGGCGGGGCGACGCGGTCGACGTCGCCAAAGCCCAGATCGACGCCCTGCTGGAAATGCACGAGGTGCTCCGCCTGACTCCGGCAATGGCCGCGATTATCGACAAGATCAGATTCTTGTGCTGTCCGCCTGGTAGGCCCGCCAACGCGCATGGCCGCCCAGACCGAGCGCGCCCGACGATGCCGTATCGCCGGCCGCCTCGGGATTCAGGAGGCGGCGCGGTCGACCGGCCGGTACTTCATCAGGACGACTCCTGAAGTGAACGGCTCGGCGGAGATCAGCTCCAGCCGTTGCGGTGGTCGGCCGCCCTCGAACAGAGCCTTGCCGTCGCGCAGGAACACGGGATGTACCAGCAGATGGAACTCGTCGACGAGCCCGAGCTCAACGAGAGACCAGATCACTCCTAGGCTGCCGTAGACCACGATGTCCCCGCCGTGGCCGCGCTTGAGTTCGATGATCTCGTCCGGGTCCACGCGTTCGTGTCTGCGGGTGTTCTGCCACGCCGCGATGCTTCCCGAAGCGGAGATGACGATTTTCTCCATGGTGTCGACCCGTCGGGCGTATCTCCGCACCTCCTCCGCTTCGTCAGGGTCCTGTGCGGCCCGCGGCCAGTGGCCGGCGAAGTCGGCGTGCGTGATCCGCCCCAGCAGCAGGCCACCGGAGCCCTCCACCAGCTCCCGCTCATACCTGAGCACCTGCTCGTCGATCTGCAACCAGTCCATCTCGTCTCGCGGACCGGCGACGAATCCGTCGAGCGTCGTCCACATCGACACAATGATCTTGCGCATCTTTCGTTCTCCGTCGCGGTGCGTTGAACTTGGCGTCTTGCCGGGCCGGTGTTGATTTCCGAAGCCGTCTGCACGGCCGGCAACTGCGACGTGGTCCCTCTTGCGGCACCAGGGAGGCGGCGTCGATCAGGTCCGTCGATAGGTGGAGATGACCACTCCGGTCAGTGCCGTCGTGGTGTCGGTCAGTTCCAGGTCCAGCGGGGTGCCGGCGTTGAACAGCCGCTTGCCGCCACCGATCACGGTGGGGTAGGTCAGCAGGACGAATTCGTCGATGAGTCCGGCGGGCAGCAGGGTGGAGATCAGCTGGCTGCTGCCCCAGATGCTGATGTGGTCGTGCCGCCGTTTCAGCTGGGCGACCTGCTCGGTGACGTCTCCGCGCAGCAGGGTGGAGTTGCTCCAGTCGACGGTCCGCAGGGTGCGGGAGGCCACGTACTTGGGCTGGCTGTTGAGCTGGACGGTCCGCAGGTCTGCTGGATCGGCGCCGGGCCAGTAACTGGCGAACAGTTCATAAGTCCGCCTGCCGATCAGCAGCGCGTCGGCGTCCAGCACCGATTCGGTGGTGCGCTGGTCCACCACCGGGTCGGCGTAGGGCTGGGTCCAGCCGCCGGACTCGAAGCCGCCGTCGCGGTCTTCGTCCGGGAGGCCGGGTGCCTGGATCACGCCGTCGAGGGTGACGAACGCCGTCACAACAATCTTGCCCATTCTCAGACGTCCTTGCTCAGGGGTGGTCATCGGTTGGCGCCGAAGGCGGCCAGGACGGATTCGGGAGTCCGCTCCGGAAAGCGCTTCTGGAAGTCCAGGACGCCGACCCAGGTGGGGCGCAGTGCGATCCGGACCATCCGGAGGCCCGGCTGGTCGATCGCCGTCAGGTAGGCGGTTCCGGCCTCCTCGCCCATCCCCGCGAGCTGAATCGTGGCGTACTCGGGAAGCACTCCTTCCACCTCGGTGAGGGTGACCTTCCCACGCAGCATGAGGGCCTGTGGTGGAACGTCCGCGGTGTCGATGCAGATCGCCACGTCACGGCGGGCGCGCAGGTCGCGGATCTTGTAGGTGCCGGCGAAAGCGCCGATGACGACCTCGCCGCCGTTCCAGAGGAAGTTGACCGGGATCAGCCGCGGTGTCCCGTCCTTACCGGTGTAGGCCAGCCGCGCCACCAGAGTCGAGTCGTTGAGCAGGCGCTGCGCGATGGGGGTGTCCAGCAGTCGCACGTCGCCCTGCGGCGGGTCCGCCGCCTGGGTGTCAGAGAGGCTCATGAGGCCTCAAGCTAGCGAAGCAACTCCTAAACAACAAGCGCTGCTCTTAATTTAGGACCCCTGCGGTAGTCTGAAGCTTATGAGCGGCATGCGCAGCTATGGAGACCCGTGCGGGGTGGCCCGCGGCCTGGACGTCATTGGCGAACGCTGGGCCCTGCTGGTGATACGCGACCTCCTGCTAGGCCCCAAACGCTTCAACGACCTGCACGCCGGCCTGTCGGGCGTCAGCCCGAACGTGCTCACCCAGCGGCTACGCGACCTGACCGAGCACGGCGTCGTACAACGCCGCGACCTGCCACCCCCGACCCGCGTCCGCCTCTACGAACTCACCGACCGGGGCCGCGCGCTGGAACCGCTCATCCTCTACCTCGGCCGCTGGGGCAGCCAAACCGCGACCGCCCCCGACGGCCTTCTCGGCATCGACTCGCTCCTGCTCAGCATCAAGGCAGGCTTCGACCCGGCCCAGGCCGCGCATCTCCATGGCGTCTACGAACTGCACATCGACGCCGACACCTACTTCATCGAGGTCACCGACGACTCGCTCCACATCAGCCGCGACAGCGCACCCACGACACCCCACGCCACCCTCACCACCGACCTCGACACCCTCCGCGCCATCTGCGACCACCAGATCACCCTGGCGGCGGCACTGGACTCGGGCTCGCTGCACCTCGGCGGCGACGAACACGCCAAACAGGGCCTCACAGACCTTCTCTTGGCCTCGTTCTAGCTGCCCCCCACCAGGCGGGAAGCCCGCGTTGCCGGGAAACGGTCGGTGTGGGGTTCTGGGCTCAGCCGGTCACTAGAGGGATCTCGGGGTGGTCGTGGGCGGTGCGGGCCAGGGATCGCCACAGTTCGCGTCCAAGGCTTCGGCTCGCTGCCGCACGTCGAGGGCGCGGTCTCCGGCGTCTTGTGCCAGGTAACGGGAGCCTTCCTCCCCCAGGGCGTCCACCAACCAGCGCAGCACCTGCGCCCGTCGTTTACGGGACGTGCCGACGTGGACGATCGGGAAGCGCGTTTTCCCAGGAACGACTGTCCCGAAAGTCGTCCCGAAATTTCCCCTTCGCTTCTTAGGTTTCGGGATCCTTTTCGGGACGATGGGCGAATGAACGCCCCCACCGTCACCGCCACCACGGCGCACAGCCCGGCAACGCGATCCGGAGGCTATGAACCAGATATCCCGAACAGTCGAAGACGGTAGATTAATCTGGATATGTCAAACAACATGCCCGACTACGAGCTCACCGACACGATCGTCCTCACCACTCCGGAGCAGATCCGGGCCATCGGCGATCCGCTGCGGACCACGATTCTCGGCCTCCTGCACGAGCGGGCCGCGACCGTGACCGAGCTGGCCACCGCGGTCAAACGACCCAAGAGCACGGTCGCGCACCACGTCAACGTTCTGGCCGAGGCCGGGCTGCTGTACGTGGTACGGACCCGGCGCGTACGGGCGATCGACGAGCGCTACTACGGCCGTACGGCCCGGATGTTCTACGTCGGCGTCGGCCAGGCTCCGGGCGGCGGCCCGCTGCCGCTGGACTTCAACGACTTCGAGGTCGCTGCCAAGGAATCCGCCGCGGCCTATCAGGCTCACCAGCTGTACGCGTTCATCCGGCATGCCCGCATCTCGCCGGATCAGGCCACCGAGTTCTGGCACCGGATCAAGGACCTCGTGCAGGAGTTCGACCTGATGCCTCGCTCCGGTGAGACGACCTACGGATTCGCCGTCGGCCTGTATCCCATGACGGACTATCCGACCCTGCCGGCTGAGGAGGAATGACGGCATGCTCACCATGCGCGAACTCAACCGGTCCACCCTCGCGCGCCAGTTGCTTCTGGGGCGGGAGGCCCTCGATGTCGCCGAGGCGGTGCGCCGGGTGGTCGCCCTGCAGGCGCAACATGCAGCTTCGCCGTACCTGGCCCTATGGAACCGGATCACCGCGTTCGACCCGGCCGACCTGGACGCGGCCTTCGCCGACCGCAAGATCGTCAAGGCCACGCTGTTGCGGATCACGCTGCACGCCGTTCACGCCGACGACCACCCCCACCTCCATGAGGCGATGCAGCCCTCGCTGCGCGGCGCCCGGCTCGGCGACCCGCGCTTCACGCGCAGTGGCATCACCCCGGCCGACGCTGACGCACTGGTCGGCGACCTGCTGGCCTTCGCGGATCAGCCCCGGTTCGCGGACGAGATCCAGTCATGGATCGAAGAGCGGCTCGGCGTTCCACCGAAGGGCGTGTGGTGGGCGCTCCGGACCTACGCCCCGCTCCTGCACGCGGCCACGGGAGCGCCGTGGTCGTTCGGCGCCCGCCCGGCCTACGTCGCCGCCGGAATCCCGCCGACGCTCGGAGCGGAGGCCGACCAAGCCCTGCAGAGGCTGGTCCTGCGCTATCTGGAGGGGTTCGGCCCGGCATCGGCTGTCGACGTGGCGCAATTCGCGCTGGTGACTCGCAAGCGCGCCCGCGCCGCGATTGACGCCCTAGCAGGCACACTCCAGCGGCTGACCGGACCGGACGGCTCGGAGTTGTTCGACCTGCCAGGCGCGCCTCGCCCGGTCGAGGACACGCCCGCCCCGGCACGGCTGCTGCCCATGTGGGACAACGTCCTGCTCGCCCACGCCGACCGCAGCCGGGTCATCCCGCCGGACTATCGCAGGCTCGTCACCCGGGCCAACGGCGATGTCCTGCCGACGCTCCTGGTCGACGGTTATGTCGCCGGCGTGTGGCGGCCGACCGAGGATGGGATCGAGGCCACCGCGTTCCATCCGTTGCCCGGCCAGGTGTGGGACGAGCTGGCCGCCGAGGCGCAGGCGCTGGCGGCGCTGTTGGCCGACCGCGAGCCGGGGGTTTACCGCCGCCATGACCGCTGGTGGTCCGATCTACCCGGTGCGGAGGTACGGATCCTCCGGTAGATGGCCTGCACGCTGTGGGCGTGCAGGCCACTTCGCGCATCCGTGCAGACGACTTCAGAAACCGACAGTCGTCCCGAAACCACCCTCTCGCTTCTTGAGTTTAGGGACGGTTTTAGGGACGATGGTCGGAGTGAACGCCCCCACCGTCACCGAGACGAAACCGCACGGCCCGGCCAACGCGATCCGGATCGGCTACGCCCGCGTCTCCACCCGCGCCCAAGACCACCTGTCGCAGATGCAGGCCCTCGAAGGCGCGCACTGCCGCGAGATCGTCGAAGAGACCGCCAGCACCCGCAAAGACCGGCCCAAGCTGCGCGCCACCATCGAGCGGATGCACCCCGGCGACACCCTGGTCATCTACAAACCCGACCGCATCGCCCGCAGCATGAAGGAGCTGCTGGTCTTCCTCGAAGACGAGCTCGCCCCGCGAGGCATCAACCTTCAGATCCTGTCCGGCATCTGCGCCGGCCTGCACCGGCCCAACGGGCAAACCATCGCCGACAAGATGCTGTTCATGGTCGCCGCCATGGCCGCCGAGATGGCACGCGACCTGATCAGCGAGCGCACCCTGGACGGCCTGGCCGCCGCCCGCGCCCACGGCCGCACCGGAGGCCGGCCCCCCGCACTCGATGCGGACAAGCTGGCCGCCGCCCGCGCCCGCCAGGCCCGCGGTGAGTCCATCACCGCCATCGCCAAGCACCTCGGTGTCGGCCGCTCCACCCTGTACCGGGCCCTGGAGGAGGAAGACCGGCCCGCCGCGGCGACAACGAAGCAGCCCGCGCCCATACCCTCGAAGGCAGAGGACGAAGCGTGCGACGCCGCCACCTACGCCATGGCCACCGCACTGCAGGAGCGGCGTCCGGCCGCCTACCGCGCCATCATGGACGACCTCACAGAGACCGAACACGACCAGGTCAACAAGGCGTGCGTCCGCGCGGCCGCCCGCCGCGACCGCGACTAGGCCCTCCGCTCCCGAAGATGTCCCCAGCCGCCATGCTGCTGGCTGCGTGGCGCTTCTGCTTGATCGTGTTCCTGTCGGAGACAGTCGGGCGGAGGGCGGATTCGGGTGCGTCGGGAGTGGGGGCCGGAAGAGCTGATCGCGGCGTGGACGCTGCTGGACGGCGACTGGGAACGGGTGGGGAACAAGACGGGGGCGACCCGTCTCGGGTTCGGCCTGATGCTGACCGCGATGGTGCTGGTGGTCGCCCCGATCGCGGGCCGCTTCTCCGACCGCCCGCCCGTTCATCGTGGGCGGTCTGCTTCTCATGGCGGCAGGCCTGGCCTGGCTCGGTGCGGTGGCCGGCGCGGACACCGGGGTACCTCGTCCTGCTGGCGCCGCTGGCATTCGGTGGCATCGGAATCGCCGTGAGCCTGCCGAGCACGATCAATGTGGCTCTCAGCTCGGCGCCCATGGAGGACATGGGTGTCGCCTCCGGTGCCAACAACGCCATGCGGGAGCTCGGAGGTGTCTTCGGCGTTGCCTTCCTCGGCGCGATGTTCGCGGCGAACCGCGGCTACGCCACGCCGGCGGCGGCCATCGACGGGTTTCGGGCGGCGCTGTTCCTGGGCGGTGCGATGGCCCTCGTCGGCATGATCATCGCAATGTTCGCGCCTGGCCGCCGCCCAGGCGAGGCAGCGACTCCGGCAGCCCCGGAACCGAAGGTCGCGAAGGCCGGCGGATGAAGGCGCTGCCCTGTGCGGAGAGCGCTGGAAGCCTTGTCCCGGCCGGTGAAGGCGATGCTGTCGGCGACGACGGTGACGGTCTGGGCGGCGGCTTGACGCTCGATGGCCTGAGCGGCGGTGGCGAGGGCGGCGGCCCGGTGGGGCCGCTCGTCGTGAACGTTTGTCACACGGTCGTCTTCCCGGTGATCTACTGATTGCCCTCGGCGGCCGAGATGTCGGCCAGGGCGGAGTCGGAATCGCGTTCGATCGCCAAGTCTCCGATGCTCACGATGCCGACGGCCCGTTCGTCTTGCACCACCGGCACCCGGCGGATGGCGGCCGAGCGCATCAGCTGCACCAGCTGCGCGATGCTCGTATCCGGCCCCACACTGGTGAGGTCGCCGCTGTAGGCGTCCGCCACCGGGGTGTCGGGGCCTTTGTCGGCCGCCACGACCCTGATGGCGATGTCGCGGTCGGTGATGATGCCGCTGACGCGGCCGTCCTCGGTCACGATCACGGCGCCGGTGTCGTGATCGAGCATGAGGCGGGCCGCCGCGGAGACGGGCTGTGCGGCCTCGATGGTTTGCGGATCGGCGGTCATCACGTCGGCTACGGTCTTGGCCATGTCATCCCCCTGAAGTGGTGTTTCCCGATGCCCTACCCGATGACCGCCACCGCATGTGGCCCCCGCGGGCCTGCCACCGAGGTTACGGCGGAAAAGGGCCGCCAGCCTCTGTCACCGCAGGCCAAAAGCCGCTGCAGTTTCTTGCGCACCTTGCGTCTGGGGTGTGGCATGAGGGGCGGCGTACAGTGAGACCACGGCACCGTGCCAGTCGCGCGGCTTGTGCGCTGGCGACACCCACCCCCGTCGTTGGGCGAGGCCTCCATGACCGTTTTACACGTGGACCTTCTCCGCCATCCCGACCGGCCGGTGATGCACCTGGTCGGCGAACTCGACATCACCGCGCTACCCGTCCTGCGCCGAGCCGTCGACGCCGCATTGGCCGCCCAGCCCGCGACGTTGGAGGTCGACGTCGCTGCGCTGACCTTCTGCGACTCCAGCGGCCTTCAAGGCCTGCTCCAGGTCCAGCACGCCGCCGACCAGAACGGCGCAGCGCTGCGCCTGACCCACGTCCAGGGCCAGCTGCACCGCGTGCTGAGGCTCACCCGCCTCGAGGCGGCCTTCGACATCGCGCCCGCCGCGACCACCTGACTCTGTGCCGCCGTTTGGCGGGCTGGGGACATGTTCGGGAGTGCTGACCGGCTGGCGCTCAGCGGGAGTTTCAACAGACTCCGATGCCTGCGCGAAGCGGCCGCACCTGCACGTCGGCCATGGCCTGGACTCCACGGTTGAGCGTCGCCGGGTCGATTTCGGCGTGGTAGGCGCGGATGACGCCACGCCGGGTCAGCGCACGTCGTTGCCGCGGTCGCGTACGAGCGCCGGGGGCGGTCGCGCGGCGCTCAACAAGGGCAAACAGCCGTCGTCACCGTATCTGGCGCCGAAATCCGGTCTGATACTCCCCGGACACCTACCTGCGCCGGCGTGGGAGTCGCTGCACGATTCCAGACAAGACCCACCGGTCGGCAACCGCACGAAGTGTGGCTCGCGCGGTGGTCGGCCTTGTCGCGGCAAGCAACGAGTGGCTATGACGGGCAGGTCACGCCCGTGGCAAGGCAAGCTCATAGCGGCTCACCCAGGTGACCAGGCCGTCCTCCAACCGCTGACCAGGAGCCCCACCCACCGGTACGTCTCCGCGGTGCTCGAAGCCGCGCGCCTCGTAGTAGGCACGCAGCCGATCATTGGACTTCACGCAGTCCAGCCGCAGGTACTTGGCGGCCCGCTGCTGTGCGGCGTTGGCTGCCCAGTCGAGAATGCAGACCCCGAGCCCCGACGCCCATCGGCGCACGGCCATGCGGTGCACGTATCCCGCCGCGTCGGCATCCGTCCACAGGGGATCCGACCAGTCCATGGTGACCGTCCCGGCGACCTTGTCCCCCGTTGTCACCAGCCACGTCTCGCCGCGCAAAATGGCTTCCTCAACCCATGCGGCCTCGAAATGCGCAGGCCACTGGCTGATTCCACATGTGTTGAGCCATTGCGCCGCCTCATCGAGCACGCTCAGCACCTCGCCCATACGGTCGACGCCAACGCGCTGGAAGACGACCTCCTTGCCATCCCCATCAGCTGTCATGGCATGAATGATCGCACCACGTCCGATACACGCCCACGTGTGCTTGGAGCGATCAGGTCAGAACGGGCTCGGATTCCTTCCGGAGCGCGCCGGACGGCAGGTCGCGGTGGGTGAACATGTCGATCAGCACCTGGACCGGCATGTCGGCCTCAGCCGGATGGCGGAAGTGCTGATCAGGTCTGATCTGGTAGTGGTTGCGACGCCCGACCCGGATGCGCTCCAGGTAGCCGGCCTCCACCAGATCGGCCACGATGCCCTGAGCCGCTCGCTCGGTGATGCCGATCTTGGCCGCCATGTCGCGCATGCGCACGTGGGGATCCGCCGCGACCGCCAACAGCACGCGGGCGTGGTTGGTCAGGAACGTCCAAGCGGAGCGTCGATCGGCAGCGTTGTCCATCGTCTGGCGAGTATATCGAAGGCGATCCTGACGCACGAAGCTTGTAAGGCGAAAAGTTTTTCCGGTAATCTTTTTACGGAATTGGAGTGACGTCGCGGCTCGCATGGACCAGCGAGCCGTTGTCGATCAAAGGAACATGATGCCGCTCAGATCAGGTGCCGTGATGTCGCGCGGCGACGGCCCGCTGGAGGAGTTGCCCAAGTTCGCCGACGGAAACGCCCCTGAGCAGCTCGCGCCCGAGCGAGCCCGACCCGAGCAACTGCTGTACGTCGATCGGATGCTGCGCATCACCTGCACCGTGACGCCGGCCTCGTCGGTGATCTGGCTCGCCGGCGAGATCGACGCCACCAACAGCCGGGCCATGCTGTCCATCCTGACCCAGGCCCGCCGCATCGACGAGCGGCTCATCCTCGACCTCGGCGCCGTCACCTTCGCCGACATCTCCGCCATCAAGGCGCTGACCGCCTTCACCGCCGATCACACGCTCCATGTCCGCAACACACCACGACAGATGGCCAGGCTGATGAGCCTGCTGAGCCTTCCCCCCTTCGACTGACCCGCGTCATGACTCACCGCCCTCGCGGCGCGGGAAGACGAACGTCGCCGCCCACGTCTGAGCACGCCTAAGCGGGCGTGTGTCCCTCTTCCTGGGCGTTTGAGAAGGTCATTCGTGTTCGGGGTGACGGCATGACGACGTAGCCGGTCTCGCCAGAGTGGTCGGCGATGGTCCAGGGCGCGGATGGCGTGAGGGGCGCTCGCAGGGGTAGGGCGCCCGGTGGCCGTTCCCCGATGGGTCGTGACGCTCTCGACGCTCGTCGCCCTGACCGGCTGCTCCGGTCCCAGCGACGCCGACACGGTGTACTGCTTCGCTTCCCAGCGCCAGGCCGAGATGATCTCCGCGATCAGGGTGTTCGAGCCCTCGGTCGCCTCAGCGCAGGGCATACTGCTGGAAGATGGCACCCCGGTCAGCCTGCAGACCTGGCGCGCCAAGCATCCGGCGACCTTCGACCGGGCCTGCGCGGCACTCAACGCGAACGCCGCGCGTAGCGGGCCCTCGCTGCTGGCGATGGCGCTGTCCGGCCTGGCCGGCGCGGCGATCGCCCTGCTGGCCTCCTGGCTGTGGCGCAGGCAATCCTTCCACCGCGAACACCCCTGACGGTCGCCGTCCCCTCCCCTTCCCAGGAGCGCTCAGCTGAGCCGCGCCGCCCCACCCGTAGTACGGCCAGGCCACGTTGCACCTCCCTGCTGCTCGACCGGGTTGCCGGCCGGCCACTGGCCGGGAGCCCACCCCGACGAGGCCTGAGATCCGGCTTCTTGACGGGAGCGGAGGGATCGCGTCGCCACCATCAACGATCAACCGGATTGTGCAGGTGCTCTCTCGTGCTCACGTCACGGCACCGGAAGCTCCTCCCCCGCCCACCGGCGAGCGGGACGACGAGCCGCCTGCAGACCGGCCCCCATCGTTTTCGGACAGCGGCCGAGAGGCTCTCAGGACACCGCGCTCCGGCGCGCCGTGCATCACACAGGGCGCCCGCTTGGACCGGTCCATATGCGAGTCCACCGAACCCGGCCTAGCATCCCCCGGGTCAGAGGCCGCCGTCGCGAAGCCAAGGCCACGGACCGCGGCGGCGGCCCATTGCCCATCCGGCAAGTCAGAGGAGCAACGTGACGATTCTAGTGACGGGCGCGACCGGCAACATCGGCCGTCGCGTGGTGGACGGGCTGGTGGGAGCCGGCCAGCGGGTACGCGCCATGGTGCGCGACCCGCGGGCGGCCCACCTCCCCGATGGGGTGGAGCTGGTCCGCGGCGATTTCGAGCGGCCGGAGACCTGGCCGGATGTGCTGGACGGGGTCGAGCGGGTCTACCTGTTCCCGTTCGCCTACCACGTGCCCGAATCGGCCGACCTCGGCTTCGTCGAGCGGGCCTCGGCGGCCGGCGTACGCAGGTTCGTGGTCCACTCGGCCGCGGCGGCCGGATTCGCCCCGTCCGACGACCCGAGCGCGCTGGGGCGGCACCTGGAGGAGGAGCGGGCGGCCCATCGCGGGCTGGAGCTGATGGTCGAGGCCACCGGCAAGGAGTGGACCCACGTGCGTCCCGGCCTGCTCGCCGCCAATGCCCTCGGCTGGGCGGAGCGGATCCGCACCGAGCGCACGGTACGCGAGCCGTACGGCCGGTCCGGTTACCCTCTGGTCCACGAGGCGGACGTCGCCGAGGTAGCAGTGGCCGCGCTGCTGACGGACGACCACCTCGGCGCGGCGTACACGATCACGGGCCCCGCCAAGGTCACCCAGGCCGAGCAGGCGGCGGCGATCGGCGCCGCCATCGGGGCGGACGTCCGCTTCGAGGAGCTGACCCCGGCGCAGGCCCGCGCTCAGTGGCTCGCGGACGGCTGCCCACCGGACGTCGCCGACTGGCTGATCGAGCTGCTGGCCGATGCGCTCGACGGGCCCGGCGCGCTGCCGCCGACCGGCACGTACGAGGAGCTCACCGGCCGCCCGCCGCGCGCGTTCACCCGGTGGGCCCGCGACCACGCGGCGGACTTCATGGAGGTGGCATGACGATTCTGGCCCCGGGGCAACCGGAGTCGTAGGCCCGCTGGTCGCGGAGCTGTTAAAGGCCGACGCCACGTCGGGGCCCTGACCCGCCGCCCCACCGCGACCCTTCCCCGCGAGGTCGCATGAAGGCGGCGTGGACCGTCCGACGGGCGGGGAGCGGCTGTACCTGTCCCCCGGGCCCCGGACGGTTTACGAGGTCGTCGCGCAGGCGGTCACCCAGCCCACCCACGAGGTCGGCGTCGCCGCCACGGCCATTGATCGAGGACGGCCACGCGAGCCAGACTGGCTGAAGGGCCGGAGGCGCTCATCCTCGTCGAGCAGTCGGGGGCGATCGGGGAGCAGGCGCGGTTCGAGGAGCAGGATCCGGCGGCGACGCGGGAGCAGTGCGGGACAGATATCCGGCCGAGGTGGACGCGACGCCACAGACCAGACAGCGGACGTGCCAGGCTCCACCCGGCGACCACCACAAGCCCTGCCGTCAAGCGCGCAAGAGCGCCTGTCAGCAGCCAACCTGACCGCGACCAACGAGCCATCACCGAATGAGAGGGAATCACCCGTGACCACCGACGACTCCCAGGCTGCCGCCAAGCTCCGGGCAACCATGGTGAGCGAGCTGCACGATCTGGGAGCCATTCGGTCGGAGTCGGTGGCAGCGGCCGTCGCCACCGTGCCTCGGCATCTGTTCGCGCCGGGTGCGCCACTGGAGGACGCCTACGCCGCCGACAACCCTCTGGTGATCAAACGCGACGTCAACGGCAAGGCCCTGAGCTCCATGTCGGCCGCCCACATTCAGGTCGTGATGCTGGAGCAGGCCGACATCGAAGCCGGCATGCGGGCGCTGGAGATCGGGTCTGGCGGCTACAACGCCGCTCTGCTGGCCGAGATCGTCGGTGAGCAGGGTCGCGTCACCACCGTGGACATCGATCCGGAGATCGTCGAGCGTGCCGGCTCATGCCTGCGCTCGACAGGCTACGACCACGTCGACGTGGTCCTGGCCGACGCCGAGGAAGGCGTGCCCGCGAACGCCCCGTACGACCGGATCATCGTCACGGCTGGGGCGTGGGACATCCCGCCCGCGTGGCTGGAGCAGCTCCGTCCGGACGGCCGCATCGTCGTCCCGCTGCGACTGAAAGGGGTGACCCGCACGATCGCGTTCGACCGCGACGGCGAGGGCGGTCTGATCAGCCGCAGCTACGGCCTGTGCGGCTTCGTGCCGTTTCAGGGCGCTGGCTCCCACACCGAGCGGCTGGTCGCGATCGACGACGGGGTGTCGGTGCGCCTCGACGACCACACCCAGCAGGTCGACGTGGCGGCGTTGCGGCAGGCGCTGCATTCTCCGGGCATCGAGCGCTGGTCCGGAGCGGCCTTCGATCTGCCGGACGAGCTGGAGCTGTTCCTTCTCACCAGCGACCCGCACATGGCCACGCTGCTCGCCGATCAGGAGCGCATCGACCAGAAACTACTCGCCGGCTCAACGGGCCGCGGGGCACCCGTTCTGATCAGCGGCAGCAGCTTCGCTACAGGACGAGCCGGGAGAACGAGGAGACGGGCGGATACGAGACCGGTGTCATCGCGCACGCGCCTTCGGACGAGCAGATCGCCGACCGCTACGTGGAGTCGCTGCGGCGCTGGGCGCGCGAGCACCGCCGTCGCGGCGCCGCGACCATCCGCTACCTCCCGAAATCCGCAGCCGTCCCGGCACCGTCCAGCGGGTTGATCATCAAGAGGCACGGAGCCGTTGTTGTGTCCTGGCCGTAGAGACCACCGCGCTTCCCTCCGGTCGAGCCGGTCAGCAGGGAGAAACGGGAGGACTCCACCCTCACAAAGGTTCCGCCCGTCATGTTCATGCGGGCGTTTCTGGGTGGATTCGTTCAGATTTTGTTGTCGGCCGGGTCAGGCGTCGCTCGGACCCGGCCGCCAGCCGACGCTCTGAGCCCACGTGTCGGCGCGCCGCACGATGTCCCAGACGAAGGGCTCCTTGGCATAGACATACTGTTGCCTGTCATCGCGGAACTTTCGCGCACATCGTCGCTTCGCCCGCGCGAACTCGGCCGCGGTGGCGGGGTGGGCGCGCAGGTAGTCGCGGAACAGTAGGGGCAACTGCTGGGAGAAGCTGCCGAGCTCGCGCACGTGAATGTGGGTGCGGCGGCCGCCTGGCGCCTCGCGGAAGTATCGTTTGGTCAGTTCGGGGTTGTCCGCCCGATACACCAGGCCGAGCCGCTCCAGCGGAGCCCTGTAGGCATCCAGCGGCTCCAGCGAGCGTACCGAGATCTGGATGTCGATGACCGACTTGGCGGCCAGGCCGGGTACCGACGTCGAGCCGATGTGATCGACCCGCAGTGCGCCGTCACCGAGCGCCCCACGCAACGCTGTCCCGATCGCGGCGAACTCCGTCTGCCAAACCGGGTCATAGTCCATGATCTCGATTAGATCCCCCATGTCCTGATTGTCCACGGTGTCAGGCCACCTTCGCGCAGAGAAGATCAGTGACGAAGCGGGATCCGGCAACGGTCCTGATGCGGGCGTCGACCTCGCGCTCCGCTTCGACAGCATGGGGTTCTACCAGGACGACGGCGCCATCGCGCCGCAGTCATGCCCGGCATGCGGCTCATCGGCGCCTTCCACCACTGGCTGGGCGCACCATGGAGCACGCCCATCACGAACCCCGAACAGACCATAACAGAGCACGCGCTCTGTTATGGTCTGGGGTATGGCGCGGCCTCGTATTCACGACCCCGAACTGATCCTGGACACCGCGGAGCGGCTGGTGGCCGGCTCGGGGCCTGATGGCGTCACCATCCGGGGCCTGGCGGCGGCTACGGGGATGTCGAATGGGGCGATCTATCACTCGTTCGGGTCTTTGCCCACGCTGTTGGGGCGGGTCTGGCTGCGTGCGGCGAACGATTTCCTCGACCTACAGTCCACGCTGGTTGAGCAGGCTTTGAACACCGGGGGGCAGCCGGCCACGGCGGTGGTCGCGGCGGCCGACGCGCCTGCCGTTTTCGCGCTGCGCCGTCCAGCGGCGGCCCGGATGCTGATGGGCGTGCGCCGTGAGCAGCTTCTGGGGCCTGATCTGCCCGACCAGCTGGCCGCCGACCTGTTCGCGCTCGACCGGCGACTGCTGGCCCTGCTCTCGCAGCTGGCCCGCGGCATGTGGGACCGCGCAGATGCGGCCGCGGTCGCCGTCATCACGTTGTGCGTGGTCGACCTGCCCACCGCGGCGTTCCGGCGTTCCCTCATCGCCCCCGCTGCCGATGAGTCCATATCCGCGGCTACGCCCATCGACCCCGACAGTCGGCAGCGGCTGGAAGCCGCAGTCCGTGCCGTCCTGACCATCCCGCCGCCCGGCCATCCCTGCCGGAGGTCCTCCATCCCGACAACGAAGGATTGATCGATCATGCCTGAACTGCGCAACGACGGCCCCGTCTTCATCCTGGATCTCGGCGGGGACGAGAACCGGTTCTCTCCTGAGTGGATCACTGCCGTCCACGGCCACCTGGACGCCGTGGTCGATCACCCGGGCCCGGCCGCGCTCGTCACCACCGCCCACGGCAAGTTCTTCTCCAACGGCTTGGACCTGGACTGGCTCGGAGCCCACCCCGATGAACTGCTGCCCTACGTTGAGCGGGTCCAGGATCTTCTGGCCCGGGTGCTATCCCTGCCCGTCCCCACGGTCGCCGCCGTGAACGGTCACGCCTTCGGAGCCGGGACCATGCTCGCCCTGGCCCACGACTACCGGTTCATGCGCGCCGATCGCGGGTACTTCTGCCTGCCTGAAGTCGACATCAACATCCCCTTCACCCCCGGCATGGCCGCCCTCATCCAGGGCAAGCTCACCCCGGCCGCCGCCATCGCCTCCATGACCACCGGCCACCGGTTCAGCGCCCCCGAAGCCCGAGACCTGGGCCTGGTCGACGACGTCGCCGAGCTCGACCAGCTCATCGCCACCGCCGACGCCCGGGTCCGGCCCCTGGCCGGCAAGGACCGCACCACCCTGGCCGCGATCAAGACCACCATGTTCGCCTCCGCCCTGGCCGCACTGCGCGACACCCAGCCTGCGCCAGCGACCGCCTGACGCATCGGGCCGGCTGCTGACCACAGGGCGGGCCTGCCTCGATGGCACCATGCCGAACGAAGGGAATGCCGATGTTCTATGGCGGCGGGCAGGGCGACCATCTGGGCGGCGCCTACCGCCAGCCGCTGCAGCACGCTCTCGGAGCACGGCGCCCTGGGGCGAGGCCCATCTCACCGGCGGTCATACCCGCGGCGACAGCAGCCCGTAGACGCGGCCGCTTCGGCGGGCAGGGCTTACCGCATGATCACGACAGGTTCGGGGTCACCAGGGGATGACGCCGTCGTCCTCGAAGAACGAACCGGTCGGGCCGCCGTCGGGCAGCGCGGCGAGCCGGATCGCCGTGGCTGCGCCCTGCTCAGGGGTGCGGGGTCCGTGGAAGCCGGTGAAGTCGGTCGCGACCAGGCCTGGGCAGGCGGCGTTGATCAGGATGTTCGTACCGGCGAACTGCCGGGCGTACTGCACGGTGACGGCGTTGAGGAACGACTTCGACGGCGAGTAGGCCGCCATGATGGGGCCGATCTCGATGTCCGGGTCCGCCTGCCGGGTCAGGGAGGCGACGGCACTGGAGACGTTGACGATGCGGGGCGACGCCGAGCGCCGCAGCAGCGGCAGCATCGCGTTGGTCACCCGGATGACACCGATGACGTTGGTCTCCACGACCGTGCGGACCATGTCGAGGTCGAGCGTGGTCGGGTCCTGAGCCCACCCAGGCCCCGTCTCTCCTGAGATACCGGCGTTGTTCACCAGGACGTCCAGGCGCCCGGCCTGCCGTTCGATCAGGTCCGCGGCATCGGTGACGCTCTGGTCGCTGGTCACCTCCAGCGGCACCCCGAATGCGTCCACCCCGGCGGCGCGCAGCTTCTCAACGGCGCTCTCGCGCCGGGCCTCGTCGCGGGCTCCCACGCCCACCCGGTACCCGAGGGCGCCCAGCCCGGCGGCGATCTCGTACCCGATTCCCTTGTTCGCGCCGGTCACCAGCGCGATCTTCGTTTCGCTCATGCCGTCGATCTTCGCTCGCGGCCGAGCGGCGCCTCCAACACCGATACAGTGCTCTGTCATACCTGGCAGGTATCAGTGGAGGATGGTGTGGCCGTGGACACCTTGGAGACCCGCGAGTTGAGGTACTTCATGGCCGTCGCCGAGGAACTGCACTTCGGCCGCGCCGCCGAGCGCCTCGGCATGGCCCAGCCACCGCTGTCCCGGGCGATCCAGCAGCTCGAGCGGCGCCTCGGCGTCTCCCTGCTGGAACGTAACCGCCGTGGTGTCTCCCTGACCGGTGCCGGAGAGGTACTGCTGCAGGAGGGCCGCGCAGCCCTCGACGCGATCACCGCCGCCGCTCGCCGCACCCGTCGCGCCGGTGGCGCCGACAGACCAGGTGAACCCCGCCACCGCCTGGTGCTGGCGGTGAAGGCCGCCGCCTTTCACGAACTGCTGCAGAAGCTCCTCGACGCCTACGCGGCCGAGCCTGACGCCGCCGAGGTCGAGGTGCTACCGAGCGGCACGTGCGAGCAGGAAGAAATGCTGCGCGATGGCCGCGCTGATGTGGCGCTCATGCACGCGCCGTTCAACTCCCTCGCCGGGTTCGACAGCGAGGAACTGATGACCGAGGGGCAGATCGCGATCCTGCCCGCCGGGCACCCCCTCGCCGCGCACAAGACTCTGTCCCTGGCCGACGTCAGCGACATCCCCGATCTTCCGCTCGCCCGCTGGTCCCGCCACGGCACGTATCCACCCGGCCCAGGCCCCGAGATCCACGACCAGACGCAGCTGGCCCAGCTGATCGCCCTCGGACGCACTGTAGCCGTCTTCCCCGACTCCGCCCGCGCCTGGCTATGGGCCGAGCACACCGCCGTCCCCTTGACCGACGCACCCCCCGTCGTCACCCACATCGCCTGGCCCGCGCACAGCCGCTCCCTCGCCCTCGCCGGGCTGATCCGCACGGCGACACAGCTCTGACGCTCTCCTGACCCGCCTGACTCAAGCGCAAGGCCGGACGCGAGACGAACTCCCGCCCGGTGATCGCCGATGCCGCCGACTGAGAACATCCCCGCCACCCGGGCGTGGCCACCGATCCCACGGGCGCCAATTCTGAGCGATGGGGTCAGTGCTCGGCGAAGAACTCCAGCACCGCCGCGCCAATCTGGTCGCCGGCCGCAATCGCACCACCATGCGCATGGCCGGCGATCTCAGCGAAGCGGCCCTGTGGCATCACCGCCGCCGCCAGGCGTCCCCCGCGCGGCGGGAACGGCAGGTCATGCTCCAGTGCCAGCACCAGCGCCGGGACGCCGATGCGCGGCCAGCGGGCGGCGTGATCGACATCCAGCATCCACTCGATGCAAGCCAGGTACTGGCCGCGATCGCCCGGCGTGCTCCGAGCCTGCGCCCAGCCCAGATGCGCCATCACCCCGGTCGCGTCGGCGGCCAGGTCGGCGATCGCGTACCCGCCCAGCGGCGCCGAGGACTCCCCGGTGCGCGCGGGTCCACGGCCGCCACCTGGTAGCCCGCCTCTACCAGGGCGGGCAGCTGCATCATCGTCCACACCCCGCGCGGCATGCTGGTGCCGCCCAGCAGCAGCACCGGCTCACCATCGACAGGGCCGTGCAGCTCGTACCCGGCTGCCACCCCTTCGACCTCCGCGACCGCCACGTCCTTCTCCCTCACCGTCAGGACAGCACCACCTGAGGTGATCAACGACACTCGCACGGCGATCGTTTCCCAGCCAGCGACCGGCTGCGCGGAAGGCACTACCTGGGCCTGCACCTCCCACTCCAGCGGCGGCCGGCGGCGCTGCACCGCCACGAACCCCACCCCGCGCGACTTCCACGCCCTCCCCATCACCCAGCGCAGCGGCGATGTCCGCCGCGGGCGCGTCCGCCGCACGCAGGGCCGGCGGGTGCGCCAGCGAAGGGTCAGCGGTGGCGGCTCGTCGCGGTCCTGGTGGCCTGCGGTTGAGCCGCAAAGGTGGCGGCGACCGTTGCGGCGTCCTCGCCAACCCAGCCGAGCAGGGCGGACCCGCGGTTGCGCTGGAAGGGCAGGCCGAGGTACGTCAGGCCAGGTATCGGGCTGATGCCGCCGGTGTGGAGAGGGAGCCCGCCGACCAGCGCGCCGGGGATGTGCATCCAGCGGTAGTCGGGACGGTAGCCGGTCGCCCAGATCACGGCCGACGGGGCGATGGTTTCTCCGGTGTCGCTGCGAAGCCGCCTGCCGTCGGCTGCGGTGATGCGGTCGACGACGCGGACGCCCAGGCGGCGCAGGTCGCGGGGTCCCAGGCCGATGAGGGGGTCGCGGTTGCGGACAAGGCGGCCGAGCCGGCCGGTGACCGGTGCGCGGACCAGGCCGAGAGCCTGAAGCCAGGTGAAGACGTCGGTGCCGCCGATGCGCTGGGGCAGCACGGGTCGCCGTTTGCCGAGGGCGAGGGTCACCGGGCGGGTGGCGGCCAGTTCGGCGGCGATCTGCACGCCGGAGTTGCCTCCGCCGACGACCAGCACGGGCCCGTCGGGCAGGTGTTCGGGGTTACGGTAGGCGGCGCTGTGCAGCGAGACGATCTCGGGCGGGATCGGCAGGTCGGGGATATGAGGCTGCTGGAACGGGCCGGTGGCGACCACGACGCCGTCGCCGGTGAAGGTGCCGTGGCTGGTGATCGCCTCGAAGCCTTCGTCCGGGGTCAGACGCAGCCCGGTCACCCTGGTGGCGAGGTGGACGGGCAATTCGAAGCGGGTCGCGTACGCCTGCAGGTAGTCGGCCACCTCGTCCTTGCCCGGGTAGCGGTTCTCCGGGCCGGGGAAGGACATGCCGGGCAGCGCGCTCAGGCGGGCGGGGGTGAACAGGCGCAGAGAGTCCCAGCGGCGTCGCCAGGACTCACCGAGCCGGGGGTGGGCGTCCAGCAGAAGCACGTCATGTCCGGCCAGGCGCAGCGCGCGGCCTGCCGCGAGCCCGGCCTGACCGGCGCCGATCACGATAATCACGAGACCAAGCCTGCCTACTGGAGCGGCGGCGGGGCTTGAACGAACCTGCTAAGAGGACGCCTCATCTGGCGAGGCGGCGGCGGACGAATGAGCGATCGCGCTGTGCTGTCGAGGCGGTCTGTACCAGTTGAGACCCTCGCCTTCTGCAATTGAGGGCTGTGCCGGCAGTGCTCGCCGACCGATAGGTTCTCTTCCATGCCGGACCGTGACGTCTCCCCGCAACGCGTGTCGCACATCGTCTTCACCGGGGAGTTGAGCCGGCGTATCCGTGAATGGGGGCGGGCTCAGGGACTGGGCGTCAACGAGCGGGGCCGTATCGCCTCCCAGATCATCGATGCCTTCTTCACGGCCAATCCCGACGCCCTCGCGGCAGCCGACCGTATCGAGCTGGTCCGTGCCACCGTCCGGAAGCCAGGTGACGGACGCGCAAGCCCCGACGACTACGCCTGGCAGGACGACCTGCGGACCCTGGGCCCCAGCTACACGCTCACCTTCGTCCAACACCCGGACGAGCGTGAGATCCTGCGCCGGTTCCGGGTCAAGCCGCAAGACATCGGGATGCTCACCGACGAGGACGTGGACGAGCGTATCCTGGCGACCGACGGCCGTGGTGACCTCGTCAGGGTGGTCAGTCTCGGAGAGTGGAACGTCGCGGTGGAGAAGTTCGGCTGGCAGGGGCGGGCCCACCAGGCACTCCGAGAGCTGTCGCGGGACGGTGGGCAGGCCATCGCGGTCAGCCGGCAGGACAACGCCAACCACCGCTTGTCCTATGCCGCCGACGGACAGGTCATCACTTCCTTCAACCCGGAGTTTCCCGGCATTCGCGAGGGTGTCGTCCCTGGCCATCTCGACGAGCACTTGCGTAAGCTCGGCATCGATCCGGCAGCCGACGATCAGATCGACAATCCTCTGCCCGCCGCTCTGGCCCTAGCCTCCTGGATCAGTGGTGTCATTTTCACTCCTGCCCACCTCAATGGGCCACTCCCTGGAGGCCGCGTCAGCTCCCCGTTCTCGGGCTGAGCATCCACCTGCCGCGCCCTCCTCCCTAGGTGCTCCCGTTTGCCTGCCACCGTCTGTGGCCGCTGAGCGTGTCGTGATGATGGTCGCTCGTTGCGGGCGGGCAAAGGGAGGAGCTGACAGGTCCGAATCCTGTCGACCGCGGCTGGTCGAAGATCCATATCATCACCGAACGGGCCGGTCTGCCGCTGTGGGTGGCGATTTCAGCAGCCAACACCCATGACAGTCTCGCCGTTGAGCCTCTGGTGAGGGTATCCCGACGGTACGGTCCCGACGTGGACGGCGCCGACTTCGTCCGAATAAGGTGCACGGCGACAAGGGCTATGACTACCCCCACGTGCGCCGCTTCCTGCATGGGCGTGGCATTACGTCGCGCATCGCCCGCCGCGGTGTGGAGTCCAGCCAGCGGATGGGCAGGCACCGATGGGCCGTCGAGCGCACGATGGCATGGTTAACGGCTGCCGCCGGCTACACCGCCGTACGAGCGCCGAGCCGACCATGTCGCGTCCTTTGTTGGTCTCGCAGCTGCGCTCCTTTGCTACCGCCGATATGCCGATGAGACTGTCTCTAAGACAGCCACCGCACGCCGTCGGCCAGGGCTGAGGGGGCGTCGCCCATCATGCGGCGCACGGTGCGGGTCAGGTGGGCGGCGTCGGCGAATCCGGCCGTGTGCGCGGCCTCGGTCAGCGAGGCGCCCTCCGACAGCGCCGCCAGGGCCGCGCGCAGGCGCGCCCAAAGCACATACGGCCGAAACGGCAGGCCGAACTCGCCGGTGAACAGGTGGGACAGCCTGCTCTGCGACAGGTGCACGCCGGTCGCGACGTCGCCGAGCCGCACCTGGGCGGGCAGCATTCTTTCGATGATCTGCGCTGCTTCGGTCAGCGCAGGATGACCTGGCCGTGGTGGTGCCGCCCCGGTCATGGCGGTGACCAGCGCGTGCAGCGAGGGCAGGTCACGCTGGGCGGGCACGTCCAGGTCGATGTGCCAGGCGGCGGCCGAGCCGGTTCGCGTCCGATCGAGCGCCGGCCCGGCATGGGCCGCCGGGTCGATCAGGGCGAGCAGCGCGTCGGCCGAGCCGCGGACGATCGCGTGCGGGGTGTTGGCCGGAATGAGCGCTGCTGTCATGGCGTGCTCGGCGCCGTCGGCGCCGGCCAGGATGAGATCGTCCCCGATCAGGAGTTGCACGGCGTGGTGGGAGTGCAGGCTGCCCGCGCCGATATGGCCGCCGTAGTACAGCCGGCCCGGCTTGATCGTCACCCAGCCTCGCCACCGGGGCGTGGGCAGCGGCATCAGCGCCTCCTTCGGAAGCTCAGGAGAAGACCAGGGAGAAACGGATGGGGGTAACGCCGCGCACGCGCCCGCAGAAAGGTCGGCTGAGCATGCAAGCCGTCCACCTCCAAGTGATCCACAAGCGGCCGCGCGCACAGTACGTGCCATGCATGCCAAGAAAATCACGCGGTCGGCGGTGTTGCTCGCCCTGGCGGCGGCGCTGGCCCTCCCGGGGGCCAGGCGCAGGCAGCCACGCCCACCCCGAAGAACACCGACTTCAACGGCGACGGCTACAACGACCTAGCCCTCGGCAGCCCGAACTACGCCGGCGAGGACGGGAGCTGGAACAGGGGTCTGGTCACGGTTCTGTACGGCGGCCCGGACGGGTTCGACGGCCACTGGATCCGCAGGCCACCGGTCGGCTGTACGGCCCCGAACGGGCGCCGCTGCTACGCGTGGGGTCGGCAGGTGGCTGCGGGTGACCTCGACGCCGACGGCAGGACCGACCTGCTCTTCGCCGACGATGACGGCACGCGGGTCCAATCCTGGATGCCCCAGGGAGTCACCGAGATCGAGTACCACGGCAATAATCCCACCCTCAACCCCGTGGGGTTGACGCTGGGTCAGTTCGACGACCAGCCGGGAGGCGACATCGTCGGCGCATGGGGTAACGGCAACTATCAGTCCGTTGTCGGCGGCTGGTACAACAGGGACGTATCGACGATCACCCGGGGGTTCGGCTTCCCGGACAGCGATGTCTCGGTCAAGTCGGCCGCCACCGGGGACGTCGACGGCGACGGCAAGCTGGAGATGTCGGTCATCGCCAGCAGGCGCTACAACGGCAAGGAATCCGCCTACCTGTGGCTCATCGACAACACCAGGCAACAACCCCTGAGCATCAGCGACAAGGCCTGGGGCTGGGACGCCCTCTGCAAGCCGGACACCAGGGACTTCCTGGGCTGCCCGCGACTCGACTCCCGGGTGGCGATGGGCGACGTCGACGGCAACGGCCATCTCGACGTGGTCATGACCACCCCGAGCACCCGCTCCCTGCAGGTCTGGTACGGCTCGGCCTCCGGTCCTGCCAGCCATCCCGGTTTCTCCGCACACGACCTCGACTGGTTCGACCCCGACCCCCTGGTCGGCCGCGGCCTGGCGGTGGGCGACGTCAACGGTGACGGCGCTGCCGAGATCGCCATCGGCGCTCCCGATGCCACCGTTTCCGGCCAGCACAGAGCGGGCGCGATCGTGCTGATCCCGGGTTCCGCAGGCCCCACCCGCGGCCCGGTGCTCGCGAACGCCCAGCTCATCACCCAGGACGGCATCGGCCCCGTCTCGGCGCCGAACCCCACCCCAGCCGCGGCCGCGCTCCCCGACCCGATCGGTGAGCAGTCCGAGGCCGGTGACCGCTTCGGCGAGGAGATCAGGATCATCGACATCACCGGTGACGGCAAGGGCGAGGTCATCATCGGCGTCCCCGACAAGAACAGCAAAGCCGGCATGCTGGCCGTCCTGCGCGGCTCGGCCACCGGCGTCTCGACCACCGCCGCCCAGGTGGTCCACCCCCGCCAGATCGGCCTCGCACCGGGCTACATCACGTTCGGCATGGTCATGACGTCTTGAGAACCGGCGATGTCCACGACCCCTTCCTGGGCCACGACGGATATGCAGGTTGACTGCGCGAAGCGTGGCCGCGGTCCGGGGGTCAGAGACAGGCATCCGCGCTAAACGATCAGCTCTGTCGATGAGGTCGAGGGCGGGGTGTCGGCTTCGAGCACCGTCTGACCGTCCGGGTCGGCGGTGCGCCCGCCCGCGGAGGGTTCGTGGGCAGGCGCGGCGGCTGGTTCGGTGCCGCTGGACAGGTCGTGTTGGGTGAACATGTCGATGAGCAGCCTGATGGGCAGGTTCGCCTCGGCTGGATGGCGGAAGTGCTGGTCGGGGTTGACCCGATAGTGATTGCGGCGGCCCGCCTTCTCACGGGTGACGTAGCCGGTCTGGTGCAGGTCGGACACGATGCCTTGAACGGCGCGTTCGGTGATGCCGATGCTGGCGGCGATGTCGCGCAGCCGTGCGTGCGGGTTTCGGGCGATCTCCGTCAGGACGCGTGCGTGGTGGGTCAGGAAAGTCCAGGCGGACCGGTCGTCAGAGCTACTCACTTTCCGTCTTTCCGGCCAGAAGTCGGGAGGCCCGGGCGTTCGGGCTGGGGCATGGAACCGCTTCTATCATAAGAGCCATACCGGAAGAAGGTTTCCGGTATGCGGCTTCTTCTATTACGCTGTGGCGCGAACATCAACTGCACAGCAGTGTCAGGAGGTCTTCGATGGCTGCCATTACGCACCAGTGCGCTGGTATCAGCGCGCAACTCCCGTCAGCGCAGACCCCGACAGCACAAGCTTCGACAGTGCAGGCGAGGGCCCTGGACCGGCCGCCCCTTGCCGCGTCGCGCGCCCGGTACCGCCCTCGCACCCCGACCCCCATGACGACCTCCGCTGACATCCCCGGCAGCACGCCCGAACTCTGGTCCGGCGAGTACGTCGTGGCGGTGCTCTACCTCGATGACCACTTGCGCATCACCTACACCCCGCAACCAGCCTCGGCCGCCGTCCGCCTCATCGGCGAACTCGACGGGGCCAACCACCGGGCAGCGGCTGACACTCTTCGCCGTGCCGGCCGAGACGACGACCCGCTCCTCATCGACTGTGAACACCTTGACTTCGTCGACGTGGCCGGCCTTCGCATGTTGATCGACCTATGCCGCGACGGCCGGGCCCGTATCGACAACCCTCCGGCCCAGCTGCTGCGGCTGCTGCATCTGACCGGCCTTGTTCTGCCCTGACCACGATCTGCGCCCCGGAATGCCGGCAGTGCTGCCGTCCAATAGTTGAGTCTTGAGTGGCGGCGGGGTGGTGGGGGGTCTGCGCGGCCGCCTGGTCGTGGCCAAGGCGCAGCTCATGGTGGACGAATGCCCGCCGCGTGACCAGGGCCGCCACAGCCCGCTCATCCGTCCTGGTCCAGGGCGGATGCCGCCTCGGCCACTGTGGCGTAGCAACCGAAGACCCGATCCAGGCCGGTGAGGCGGAGAACCTGTGTGACCCTGTCGTGCACGCCGGCCAGCACCAGCGGCCTGCCGTTCGCCGCCAGGCGATGCCGGGCACTGATCAGCGCGCTCAGTCCGGTGGAGTCGCAGAAGGTCAGCTCCGACAGGTCCGCGATCACGCCCGACGGGTGCGGCGCCGTCTCGGTCAGCACCTGGGCGAACGCGTCTTCAGCCAGCGGCTGGGTGTGCAGGTCCAGCTCACCCTTCAGGGCCACCACGACAGCCGAGCGATCGCGGCGCACGGTGACGCGCAGCAACTCCCCCGGTCCACCCCCCAGGCCCACGATCACCACCCCCTCCCAGGCACTGCCCTGGCACGAGCAGGAAGAACGCGCCCCTGTGTGCCGGGTCATGCTCCTCCAAGGCCGGAAGGCGGCTGTCGGCAAGAAGATGCCTCGGCGGGTGCCCCCGCACGATTGACGCCCTGCCAGGGGGTAGCCCGCTAGAACCACATGCCGGCGGCGAGCCGGCGATGCGGGAGGCGCATGCGAGCGAAGACGGGGCGCCATCGCCGTGTTCTACAGCCTTCGGGCGGACCAGCGGGGGAAGGGCTTGATCGTGATGAGGGAACAGCGTGCCGGGTCCTGGCCCATCACCGATGACCTGCCTGCGCAGCGCGAGCAGGTCCACCGGCACGCTGCCCGCGCCGGCCTGCGCGGCCAGCGCCTGGACGACCTCGTCCTCGCCTTCAGCGAGGCTGCCAGCAACGTGCTCGAGCACGCCCACGGGCGCGGCAGCGTCACCGTGTGGCACTCGCTCACCGACGTCGTCGTCGAAGTGACCGACCACCTCGGCCGTCTGAGTCCTGGACACCGCCCCCGGCCGCCGCTTCATGCCCGGAGCGGCTATGGCCTGTGGCTCATGGGTCGGCTGTGCGACGAACTCGTCATCGCCCAGGGCGTCGGCCGCTCCTCCGTCCGCCTGCGCATGCGCACCGGCGACGACGCCGACCTACGCCGCTGATCACCACCGTCCGCGAGGGCGGCCGGTCCCTACTCGGTGGCGAAGGCGTCGGCGAGCGCGTCCTGCACACTGGCGTAGATCGACAGATGACACTCCAGGCCGGCGATGTGCAGCAGCCGGGCCGGACCGGGCCGCAGCGCCGCCAGGCGCAGGCTGCCGCCGTGCTGGGCGCTGTAGGAGTGGGTGGTGAGCATCACCCGTAGTCCGCTGCTGTCCATGAAGGACAGCTCGGTAAGGTCGAGCACCACATGCTCTTCTGGCCGACGGCGGACCTGGCGGATGAAGCCGTCCAACTGGCCGCTGGTGATCGTGTCCAGTTGCCCGGCCACGGTGATCAGCGTGACGCCGGGAAGGTGCTGGCAGCCGAGCACGAGAGGCTTCACCGCCCCACCATAACCCGGTGATCAAGAGCAGATGTCGAGGGTTACGGGGCACTGAAGGGGTGCGCGCGAGATGCCGGGGGCGACGATGGCGTCGTGTAGGTCGGCGGAGAGCGTGATGTCCGCGCGTGGCCTCGGCCTTGCGCCGCTCCGCCTCCGCCACCTCGCCCAACTTCACCGGTTTGGGCGGCTTCGGCGAGCGCGAACACCGAAATCTCTCGCTGAGTTCACCGCTGGCTCCCGCCGTGAGACGGCCGATGAGGGTCGGCGTGTATGTGCGTACGCATCCCTTGCGGGTCGAACAGGATGAGAAGCTCGACAACGCCGCCGTCGGCACTGCCCAGCCAGTGCGGCAAGGACGTGTCGAACTCGGCTGCCTCACCGGCCGGCAACGTCAGGTCGCGCTCGCCGAGGATGAGCCGCAGGCGTCCGTTCAGCACGTACAGCCACTCGAAGCCGTCGTGGGTCTGCGGGATCGGTACGGGCGGTTCCAGCTGGGCAGGGATGATCATTTTGAACGCCTGTACCCCGCCCGGTCGCCGGGACAGCGGCACGAAGGTCATCCCGAACCTCCGGATCGGCGTGAGGTGGATCCGGGGGTCGCCGGTGCGCGGGGCGCCTACGAGGTCGTCCAGCGGAACGTTGTAAGTGCGGGCCAGCGGCAGCAGCAACTCCAAGGTCGCCCGGCGCTGACCGCTCTCCAGCCGGGACAGTGTGCTCTCCGACACGCCGGTTGTCGTGGCGAGGTCGGCGAGGGTGATGCCGCGGTGACGACGCAGCGCACGAAGTCGCGGCCCCACTGCGGCGAGTACCTCGTCCATTTCATGTTCCACGGCGCCATCTTGCCAGAACCGCAAGATTTCGTGCCAGATCGGTGCGCGTCTGGCCAGACTGAGCGGACACCGACGGAAGGAGCCTCGATGAAGACCGGCGATGCGGTCATGTTCTGGGACGGCGTGTACGCGGCGCGACCGGCGGCCACCGATCCACGGCCGAATGTCCGTCTCACCGAGACGGTCACGGGACTGCCGCCCGGCGACGCGCTGGACCTCGGATGCGGCGCCGGCGGTGACGCGCTGTGGCTCGCCGGACAGGGGTGGCACGTCACCGCCGCCGACATCTCGGCCGTGGCGGTCGAGCGGCTCGCGGCACTCGCCGACGCACACGGCCTGGGCGATCGCGTGACCGCCGTGCGGCACGACCTACGCAGCTCTTTCCCGGACGGCGAGTTCGACCTGATCTGCGCCCACTATCTGCACACCCCCTTCGACCTGGACAGAGCGGCCGTCCTGCGCTCGGCCGCGCACGCGTTGCGCCCGGATGGGCGCCTGCTGATCGTCGACCACGGTTCGACCGCGCCGTGGTCGTGGAACCAGGATCCCGACGTCCGGTATCCGAGCCCGCGGGAGGTGGCGGCGGGTATCGGTCTGGACGCGGCGACGTGGATGGTCGAGCGGGCCGACGCACCCCGCAGGCTCGCGACCGGGCCGGGCGGGCGCACCGCCGAGGTCACCGACCATGTGCTGCTCATCCGCCGCAGCGCCTGAGACGGCGAACAGCGCCGCCCCCACCCCACGAAGAGAGGAGAGCACTATGCCTGACACCGTGCGCCGCCGCGACACTCCGCCGCCCCGGACCGGGAGCAGCGAGGCTGAGGTCCTGCGCGGATTCCTCGGCTACCTCCGGGCCTCGGTCGCCGCGAAGGTCGAGGGTGCGCCCGAACCGGAGGTGCGAACGGCCGCGGTGCCGTCGGGCACGAACCTGCTCGGCCTGCTCAACCACCTGACGTTCGTCGAACGCTCGATGTTCCTCGGGGACGGCGTCACCGACTGGCAGGCGACGTTCCGTGCCGCACCAGAGGACAGCGTGGCCGACGTCGTCGCCCGCTACCGCGAGACGGTCGAGCGTGCGAACGACGTGCTCGACGGGTGCCCCGACCTCGGCGCGCCGGTCCCTCGATCGCAGCCGAACCGCCCCGCCCCCAGCATCCGCTGGGCACTCACCCACATGATCGAGGAGACCGGCCGCCACGCGGGCCACGCGGACATCCTCCGCGAACTGATCGACGGCACGACCGGACGCTGACCCCACGCCTTCTCCAGGACAGGAACACATGAAGACCGCAACCCTGCCGTTGTCGCGCCGCCTTCTCCGATCCGCGCGCACGGTGGCGACCATCATGCTCACCCTTCTGCTCACGATGGGCACCGCAGCCTGTTCCACGCCGACCGCGACGAACGTCGCCCCCTACGCCGTCGTCACCCAGGACGACCCGGAGTTCAAGAAAACCTTCCGACACGAGTTCGCCGATGTCGACGGCGTCCGCATGCACTACGTGACCGGAGGCAGCGGCACACCGGTGGTGCTGATCCACGGGTGGCCCCAGACCTGGTACGGCTGGTGGCCGATCATGCCGGCACTCGCCGAACACCACACCGTCTACGCTGTCGACCTTCCGGGACTGGGCGACAGCAACGGCTCACCGACCGGCTACGACAAGGCCACCCTGGCGCGGTACGTGCACACGTTGATCGCCGACCGGCTCAAGATCCGGGACGCCGCCGTCGTCGGCCACGATTTCGGCGCCGCAGTGGCATTCCAGTACGCCAGCCAATTCCCCGGCGACACCGCACGCCTCGGCTACTTCGACCTGCCGCTGGCCGGGCCCGCGATCGATGCGTCCACATACCGCTCACTGAGCTGGCACATCGCCTTCCACTCCCAGCGATGGGTCCCCGAGGCGGTCGTAGGCGACGACGTCCGCGAGTACCTGGCACTGTTCTACCCTCAGGTCTCCTTCGCCGGAACGGCGTTCGGTGGGACCTCAGATCGGTCCCCGTTCACCGACACCGAGATCAACGAGTACGCACGGACCTACAGCCGGCCGGAGGTCCTGTCGGGCGGTTTCGAGCTCTATCGCGCCCTCGACAAGGACGTCCGCGACACCGCGGCAGCGGCACCGGTAGGTGTCCCGACGCTGCTCATGACCGCCCAGGGACAGCTCGACGGGATCCGCTCCACCGTGGCCCCGCGCATGACCAAGATCGTACGCGCGGTGGACGTGCCGCACGCAGGGCACTGGCTCGTCGAGGAGAACCCTCGGTTCGTCACCGCGGAGCTGGTGCGTTTCCTTGACGGGAACAGGTAGCAGGGGACGCGAGGACCGTCACTACCGCTGATGTCTGCACCCGACCTCCCCGAAGGCCAGCAGGGCTTGACCTTGCCCTCAAGGGCAAGGTTTAAGGTTTCCCCAGGTGAATGCAGATGAAGATCAGTGAACTCGCACGCAAGGCGGGAGTGAGCACCAAGGCGGTTCGCTACTACGAATCGTTGGGACTGGTCACCCCGGTCAGGCTCGACAACGGCTATCGCGACTACTCGGCGGACGACCTCCGGCGGGTCCGCGAGATCCGTGCGCTCACCCGGCTGGGCATCTCGGCGGATCAGACACGGCCGTTCCTGGAATGCCTGGACGTCGGTCATGAGCACGCCGATGACTGTCCCTCGTCGCTGGCCGGGTATCGCGCCGCGATCGACGAGCTGACCATGAGGATCGACGCTCTCACCGAGCGCAGGACCGAACTGATCGCCCGGCTGCGAAGCGCCGCCGCCCGTAACTTCCCCATCTCCCCACGTGACCTGGAGCAGCCAAAGATGACCAATCTGGACGAACTCCCTACAGACCTCCCCGTTCCCCAGGACGACGGAGCCGCCCGTCACCTACCGGGGACGGCGTTGCCGGAGATCACGCTGCCCAGCACCGGCGGCGACCCGGTCCGGCTCCACGCCCTGGAAGAGGGCCGTCATGTCCTGTACGTCTTTCCGCTCATCGGCACCCCGGACGTCGACCTGCCCCAAGGCTGGGACAACATCCCCGGAGCCCGCGGCTGCACCCCCGAGGCCTGCGATTTCCGTGACCACTACGAGGATCTCACTGCCGCCGGCGCGGTCAGCGTGCACGGGATGTCCATCCAGACCACCGACTATCTGCAAGGAGTCGTGGATCGGCTGCGGCTTCCCTACGCCATGCTCTCCGACGCCGAATTCCGGCTCGCCAAGGCACTCCGGCTGCCGACCTTCCAAGCCGATGGAGAGCACTTCTACCGGCGGCTGACGCTCATCATCCGCGGCGGGAAGATCGAGCACGTCTTCTACCCGATCTTCCCACCGAACGAGCACGCCCAGCAGGTTCTCGCCTGGCTGAAGAACAACCCCGCCTGATCGGTTTCCGGCCCCACAGGATCGGTCGAGACAGCACCGTCAGCCAGAGTCGATCGCAGTCGGTGTGCGGGCGGCTGCCGCTCGTGCGTGACGCGCTAACCCGACAGCCGCGCCCGTGCGGCGCGGTCGACGAGCTCGGCGAACTCCTCCGCCGACGTGGCGAACCCCAAGGTGCCACGCTTCGGATCGGTGACCACGAAGTGGAGCCAGGGGCCCGCGGCCGGGTGGAGGGCGGCCTTGAGCGCGGCCTCACCCGGGTTGCAGATGGGCCCCGGAGGCAGACCGCGATGGCGGTAGGTGTTGTACGGCGAACGCAGCTTCAGGTCCTCGGTCGTGACGTCGCCGCGGTACCTGCCGAGGCCGTAGAGGACGGTGCTGTCGAGCTGCAGCCGCAGGCCGCGGGCCAGGCGGTTGTGGATGACACGGGCCACCTTCGGCATGTCGGCCTCGGTGGGCGATTCGGCCTGGACGAGGCTGGCGATGATGACGACGTCCAAGGGGGCGCGTCGGGAGGCCAGGCCGAGCTCGTCCGCCGTCTCGCGGAACCTGGCCACCGTCTCGGCCAGGATCGCGGCGGGGGTGGCGGAGTCGGCGAAACTGTACGTGCCGGGGTGGGCGAAGCCCTCCAGCCTGCCCTTGGCGTACGGAGGCAGGCCCAGTGCCCGGCCGTCCTCGGCGGCCCGCGCGAACGACTTCGCGGGCTCGCCGGTCGCGCGGGAGAGGTTGTCGAACAAGCGGGCGACCCGCCATCCCTCATCGATGGTCATCTTGTGCGTCCGTTCAGGCTCGGGACGCGCGGCCACGGGTGCCTCCTGGCGACCTGCCTCGGGCGAGAGGGTCCTGACGGCGATCGTGCCGCCCAAGGCCAGGGCGACGACGGTGACCGCGGCCGCCAGGGCGGCGCCCCTCCGGCGGGCAGGACGGTTCGGGAGGAAGCGGGCCGGGGGCGGCGGCACCTGCTCGTCCGCCATGTCGGCGAGAGTCTCACGCAGCAGGTTCTCGACGTTCAACGGAGCTCCCTCACAGTGCTCAGTTCGGGGGCGGACTTCTTCAGCCGCTCCAGCGATCGGTAGATCTGGCTGCGGACCGAGCCCACCCGCACGCCCAGCGGGCGCGCGATCTCGGTCTCCGACTTGTCCTCGAAGTAGCGCAGGACGAGCATGGTCCGCTGCCGGGGCGTCAGCCGGGACAGCGCCGCCCGCATCGTCACGCGCAGGTCCGCCGCCTCGGCGTGCCCGTCGCCGGCCCGGTCGAGCCGCTCGTCCGTGCTCACCTCCACGACCCGCGACCGGCGGCGCCACCGGCTCACCTGCTCGTGGTACATGGTGCGGCGGACGTATCCCTCGATGGCCTCGGCGTCGCGCAGGCCGCGCCACCGCGCGGCCGTCTTCGCCAGGGCCGACTGGACGAGGTCCTCGGCGGCGTGCCGGTCGCCGGTCAGCAGGTACGCCGTGCGGAACAGCGCACTCGACCTGTCGATGACGAACTGCCGCAGAGCCGCCTCAAAGCCTGGATCCACCCGTCCTCCTCTTGATGTCACCCACCAAGGACGAGCGGGCGCCACGGAACTATGCCGGATGCCGGAAAATGTCAGGCGCCGCGCGCTGGCCTTCTGAACCTTCACCCGCGCCTCGCCCTCCGGTGGCGACCAGGACTTCGAGGTGGAGATCCAGGTGGAAACCTGTGCACCGGGTGGGCTTAGCGTCAACCGAAGCCGAGAACGTCGTCCACGTGACCGCGTTCATGGCCGTTCCCGGAGGAGCGGCGGTTCGGGAAGGGGTTCCATCATGCCCAAATACCTCATTCAGGCGAGCTACACCGTGGACGGCCTCAAGGGGGTGCTCCGGGAAGGAGGCACCGGACGGCGCCAGGCGGTGGAGCGCATGGCCGAGAGTCTCGGGGGCCGCGTCGAGCAGATGTACTACGCGTTCGGCGAGAGCGACGTCTACGTCATCGTCGACCTGCCCGGCAACGTCGCTTCGGCCGCGTTGGGCCTCAGGGTGTCGGCGGCGGGCGGAGCACGCACGAAGACGGTCGTCCTCCTGACGTCGGAGGAGATCGACGAGGCCGTCAGGCAGGAGGTGGAGTACCGGGCTCCCGGAACCTGACGACGGCAGCCCGCCGAGGCGGGCGGCGATCAACCCTGCGGAGCGATCTCGATGGCGGCCTCCTTCTGGCCGGCGAACTCCAGCAGCCGCCTGGCCTCCGCCATGACCTCGTCGGGCAGTGCGCCGAAGGGCTGGATCCGCAGGCCCGTCCTGGTCAGCCACCACATCCCGGCGACGAAGCCGTCGACCAGGATCACCGGGTGGGTCACCGAGCCCACGCACACCTGCCTGCGGTGCTCGTCGGCCATCAGCCTGGTGCGGTCGTCGTAGGCGAGCACGAGATTGTCGAAGTACGGCAGCAGCCGCACCGGCGCGGGCGTGTCCTCGTCGGCGAGCTCGGCGTCGGGCAGGTCGTACAGGACGCGCCCCTCCTCGTCGGTGTAGCGGCGCAGCGGCATTCCCTCGACGACCTCGCGCAGCCTGCTCAGCCCCGACCACATCTGGACGTCCTTGACGCCGGCGGGGCCGAAGGCGGCAAGGTACCGCTCGACCAGCCGTTCGGGCGTGAGCGTGGTCTCCAGCGGCCTGCCGATCCACTCCTCGGCCAGGGTGAACGGCGTGGCCCCTCCCCTGCCCCAGATGCCGTTGGGCGGGGTGTGCACCACCGCCAGCAACGACTGGGCCAGCCAGCCGAGCGCGAGCGCGTCCGCCTCGGGCCAGCGCTCTGCCAGCAGGTCGCGCAGCTGAGGGCGGGTCAGCGTGCGGCCGGTCAGATGCCGCCTGGCCAGCGCCGCCAGCTCGTCCCTGTCCACGCCCTCGGTCACCTTGGCGAAGGCGCTCTGGCTCGCCCTGCTGAACCTGGCCTGCATGAGGGGGCGCACCCACACGTAGTCGTCGGCGGCGGTCAGGTGCTGGGTGGCGCGCAGCAGGGAGCCGCGCACGACCTGCCCGCCGTACAGCAGGTCGGACAGGTCGTCGTGGGCGAAGCCCGACAGCCGCGACCACAGCCCGAGGTAGGGCGCGTTGATCTCCTGGCCCTGCACCGCGACCAGCCTGCGGATCGCCTCGATCGGCGACATCGTGGAGCGGCGCAGCAGGAGCTGCCGGTGGAGTGCGGTGCGGTTGAGAGTCCTGCGCGTCAGCTTCATGAGACCAACGCTACGGCCCAATGCGGAAGGCTTCGTTCCGCAATTCGTCGAGCGCGTCGCGAAGCCTGCCGGTGATCTCCCACGCGTCGGGGATCATGGTGCGGTCGGTGACGACGCCGACGTCCAGCGAGCCGTCGTAGGAGAAGCAGGTGATGTTGACGCCGCCGCTCACGTCGGTGATCACCGAGACCGGGTAGTGCGTCAGCAGCCTGGCCCCGCACACGTAGAGCGGGAACTGCGGGCCCGGCACGTTGGAGATGGCCACGTTGATGGGCGGCGAGGTCTGCCCCACCAGGCCGAAGGCCGAACGCGAGGCCAGGCCCATCAGCGCGGCGGGCATCGACTCGCTGAACTCCCTCAGCCAGCGGGCGGGGGCCAGCGAGAACCTGTCCTTGATGCGCTGCATGGAGACGCGCACCTCCTCCAGGCGCTGGACCGGGTCCTCGACGTCGACGGCGAGCGGCGCCGTCATGATCGTGACCTGGTTGCCCCTGCGCGCCTCCCCCACCTCGCGCACCGAGAACGGCACGCCCGCCACCAGCGGCCGGTCGGGCACCCCGCCGTGCGCGGCCAGCCACTGGCGCAGCGCTCCCGCGCACACCGCCATGACCACGTCGTTGACCGTCACCCCGAACGCCTTGCGGACCTCCTTGATCTCCTCCAGCGGAAGCGACACGAAGGCGAAGCGCCGATGCGCGGAGATGGGGCCGCTGAAGGGGGTGCGCGGCGCGGGCAGCGCGGGCAGTCCGGGCGCGTCGCCCGCGCCCGCCACCCTGCGCGCCAGCCCCGAGACCAGCTCCACGCCCGGCACCTTCGACACCACGGGGATCTCGTCCAGGTGCGGCACCGCCCTGGCCGCGAACCGTACCGCCTGGGCGGGGTTGGCGGCCAGCCTGGTCAGCGCCCTGCCCACCATCGCGGTCCTGCTCGGAGCCGGTTCGTCCGGCTCGGGCTCGCCCTCGGGCGGCGGCGCGGGTGTGGGCGACAGGTCGAGCAGCGCCGCCAGCACGTCCGCGCCGCCGACCCCGTCGACCGCAGCGTGATGGATCTTGGTGTAGAGGCCCATGCGGCCGTCGCCCAGGCCGTGGATCAGGTAGATCTCCCACAGCGGCCTGCCTCTGTCGAGCCTGCGCGCGTGCAGGCGCGAGACCTGCTCGGCCAGCTGTCTGTCGTCGCCTGGCGGCGGCAGCCCGATCTCCCTCACGTGGTAGTCGAGGTCGAGGTCGTCCTCCCTGATCCAGTAGGGGTGGTCGAGACCCAGGGGCACGGGGGCCAGCTTGCGCCGTAGCGCGGCCACGTGCGGCAGGCGCTGTTCCAGCAGCGCCTGCAGGTCCGATCTGTTGAGGTCGCCGTCGAGGATGGCGAGGCCTGCGATGTTGGCCACGTTGGTCGCCGTCTCGAAGTGGAGGAACTGGGCGTCTAGAGCGGTCAGCTGCGCCATGACAGGAAATTTACTCGGCTTCGGGTTTGCTGCAGAGGGCATGAGTAGCACAGCTGCCAGACTGCTGGTCCGGGCGCTGGAGGCGGAGGGCGTGAAGTACGTCTTCGGCATCCCGGGTGAGGAAAACATCCACTTCGTCGACGCGGTGAACGACTCCTCCATCCGCTACGTCCTCGTCCGCCACGAGCAGGGCGCGGCGTTCATGGCCGAGATGTACGGCAGGCTGACCGGCAAGGCGGGCGTGGCCTCGGCCACCCTCGGCCCGGGAGCGATCAACCTGCAGCTGGGCGTCGCCGACGCCACCACCAACAGCACCCCCGTCGTGGCCATCTCGGCGCAGGTGGGGCTCGACCGCATCTACAAGGAGTCGCACCAGATCGTCGACCTGGTGTCGCTGTTCAGGCCCATCACCAAGTGGGCCGAGCTGGTGCCGACGGCCGCCGCGGTGCCCGAGATGCTGCGCAAAGCCTTCAAGATCGCCCAGACCGAGCGTCCTGGCGCGGTGTACCTGGCGATCCCCGAGGACGTCGAGAAGGCGCCCGTCCCCGACGACGCGCGCCCGCTGCCGGTGAACGTGGTGCGGCCCGTCGACCCCTCCCCCGCCCAGATCGCCCGCGCCGCCGACCTGCTGGCCACGGCCAGGCGGCCGATCGTGCTGGCCGGTCACGGCGCGGCCAGGGCGGGGGCCCGCGACGCGCTGGTGCGCTTCTCCGAGCACCTGGGCATCCCCGTGGCCACCACCTTCAACGGCAAGGGCGTCTTCCCCGACGACCACAGGCATGCGCTCGGCGCCTTCGGCTTCATGCGGCACGACCACGTGAACTTCGCCTTCGACGAGGCCGACGTGCTGATCAGCGTGGGCTACGAGCTGCAGGAGTTCGACCCCGTCAAGATCAACCCTGACCGGTCGAAGAAGATCGTCCACATCCACCAGTTCCCCGCGGAGGTCGACGAGCACTACCCGGTGGCCGTCGGCGTCCAGGGCGACCTGTCGAGGTCGCTGCACGCGCTCGGCGAGGCCGTCCACCGGCGTTTCACGCTCAGCCCGACCGTGGAGAAGGTCCGCACGCTCATCAGGGAGGAGTTCGCCCGGGGACAGGGTGAGGACGGCTTCCCGCTGACGCCGCGCAGGGTCGTGGCCGACATCAGGCAGGCGATGGAGCGTGACGACATCGTGCTGGCCGACACGGGCGCGGTGAAGATGTGGATGTCGCGCATGTACCCGACCTACGAGCCCAACACCATGCTGGTCTCCAACGGCCTGTCGTCCATGGGGTTCGCGGTGCCGGGGGCCATCGCCGCCAAACTCGCCTTCCCCTCCCGCAGGGTGCTGGCCGCCACGGGCGACGGCGCGTTCCTGATGAACTCGCAGGAGCTGGAGACCGCCGTGCGCGAGCGGATCCCGATCACGGTGCTGATCTGGGAGGACGGCGCCTACGGGCTCATCGACTGGAAGATGGGCCTGGAGCTCGGACGCAGCTCCAGCATCGCCTTCGGCAACCCCGACTTCGTCAGGTACGCCGAGAGCTTCGGCGCCAGGGGCCATCGGGTGCGGACGGCGGAGGAGCTGCTGCCGACGCTGCGCGAGGCGCTGGCCTACGAAGGGGTGTCGGTGATCACCGTCCCTGTCGACTACTCCGCCAACCTGGCCCTGACGGAGACGCTCTCCCACGTCCTGGAGTCCTAGGATCGGCGGGATGGACGTGCCCGCCGTACCCGCCGCCGAGCCGCGGCTGCCCGCGATCGCCGAGGCGCCCGCCACCGACCCCTACCACGTCTACCTCGACTCACTGGCCAGCGCCGAGTCGAGGAGGACGATGCGAGGGTGTCTCGATCGCATCGCGAGGGTGCTGACCGGCGACGAGGCGGTCACGGGGGCGGGCATGCCGTGGCACCTGCTGCGCTACGAGCACACCGTGCGCATCAGGACGGTGCTCACTGAACAGGGCTGGTCGCCCGCCTACGTCAACAAGCACCTGGTGGCGCTGCGGCGGGTGCTGAAGGAGGCCTGGCGGCTCGGCCAGATCAGCGCCGAGGAGTACGCCCGCGCCGCCGACCTGGCGCCCGTCACCCACACCAGGCTGCCCACGGGCCAGCACGTCCCGCCGGAGGTGGTGGGCGCGGCGCTGTCGGCGTGCGACGACTCCCCCGCGGGGCTGCGCGACGCCGCGCTGATCGCGACCCTCTACTCCACCGGCTGCAGGCGCGCGGAGATCGCGGGGCTGGCCCTGACCGACTACGACCCCGCCGCGCGGTCGCTGCGGGTGCGCGGCAAGCGCGACAAGGAGCGCATGGTCTACCTGACCGGCGACGCGATCGGGCTGCTCGAGCGGTGGCTGGCGATCAGAGGCCGTACGGCCGGCGCGCTGTTCTGCCCGATCAGCAGGGCGGGACGGCTGCGCACGCGCGACGGGCGACTGGTGCCGCTGACCGGGCAGGGCATCGCCGACATCCTCGCCAGGCGGCTGGGCGAGGCGGGCGCCTCGCCACGGACCGCGCACGACTTCAGGCGCACCTTCATCGGCGAGCTGCTGGACGCGGGGGTGGACCTCGCGACCGCTCAGGCGCTGGTCGGGCACTCCTCGCCCGCGACGACCGCCCGCTACGACCGCAGGCCGGAGAACACCAGGCGCGAGGCGGTCGACAGGCTCAGACTCCCCGAGGCCAGACCGCTGCGCTGACGCAGACCACGCGCCGGAAGATTTTCCTCCTCGTTGTCGAAATGGCCGCCGCTCCCGCGTCATGGCAGTGACACCATCACACAGGAGGGACTGTCATGAAATATCTGTTGCTGGTCACCGGCGAGGAACGCACCTGGGCGGAAGCGGGTCCGCAGGAGCGCAAGGAGGTCTACGCGCGCTGGGGCGCCTTCACCAGGATGCTGGAGGAGCGCGGCGCCAACCTGGGCGGCCAGGAGCTGGCCCACTCCTCCACCGCCACCACGATCAGGAAGAACGGCGAGCAGGTGCTGGTCACCGACGGCCCCTACGCCGAGACGGTCGAGCAGATCTCGGGCTACGTGCTCGTCGAGGCCGCCGACCTCGAGGAGGCCGTCGAGTTCGCCACCGCCATGCCCTCCGACGGCGTCGAGATCAGGAGGATCACGACATGAAGTACGCGATGCTGATCTACGGCGACGACAAGCTCTGGGAGCAGGCCACGCCGGAGCAGGCCGAGCAGACCCAGGCCGCGCACGAGCGCTTCATCGCGATGCTGAGCGAGCGCGGCGCCTTCCTCGGCGGCGACGCCCTCGCAGGCTCGCGCGAGACGGTGAGCCTGCGCAAGAAGGACGGTCACGTGCTGCGCACCGACGGCCCCTACGTGGAGACCGTCGAGCACCTCGGCGGCTTCTACCTCATCGAGGCGGAGAACCTGGACGAGGCCATCGGCTACGCCAAGGCCTGCCCCGAGCAGATCGTCGAAGTGCGACCTGTCGTTGAGTATCAGGAATGACGCGGTCGAGCAGGCGTACCGGGAGCACTGGGCGCGCCTGCTCGCCCTCCTGACCGCCGAACTGCGCGACCTGGACCTGGCCGAGGAGTCGTTGCAGGACGCCTTCGCCACGGCCGTCTCCTCCTGGCCGCCGGTCCCCGCCAACCCGCCGGCCTGGCTGCTGACGGCCGCGCGCCGCCGCGCCGTCGACCGGCTGCGCCGTACGGCGGTGGCCACCCGCAAGCTGCCGCTGCTCGTGGTCGAGGAGCAGCCCGCGCACGACGACCGGCTGCGGCTGATCTTCACCTGCTGCCACCCCGCGCTGTCCATGGAGGCGCGGGTGGCGCTGACCCTGCGTTGCGTGGGCGGTCTGACCACCCGGCAGATCGCCAGGATGTTCCTGGTCGGCGAGGCGACCATGGCCGCCAGGATCACCCGCGCCAAGAAGAAGATCAGCCAGGCCGGCATCCCCTTCAGGGTGCCCGCCGGACCCGAGCTGCGCGAACGGCTCGACGGCGTGCTGGCCGTCCTCTATCTGATCTTCACCGAGGGTTACGCGGCCACCGAGGGCGACGCGCTGATCCGCGACGAGACGGCGAGCGAGGCGATCACGCTGGCCCGCATGCTGGTCTCGCTGCTGCCCGACGACAGCGAGGTGAGGGCGCTGCAGGCGCTGATGATGCTGCACCACGCGCGCCGCCACGCCCGCGTCGGCTCGGACGGCCGCCTGGTCACCCTCGCCGAGCAGGACCGCTCGCTGTGGCGGCACCAGGAGATCGAGGAGGCGCTCGCGCTGCTGGCCCCAGGCCCGCCCGGCCCCTACCTGCTCCAGGCCGCCATCGCCGCCGAGCACGCCTCCGCCGCCCGGGCGCAGGACACCGACTGGACGGCCATCGCCGCCCTGTACGGCATGCTCGAGGAGCTGACCGGCTCGGCCGTCGTGCGGCTCAACCACGCCGTCGCCGTCGCCGAGGCGTCAGGGCCCGAGGCGGGCCTGGCCATGCTCGAAGGGCTGGAGGCCGAGCTGCCCCACCACCACCTGCTGCCCGCCACCCGCGCCGAGCTCCTGCGCAGGCTGGGCAGGACGGAGGAGGCGGTGACCGAGTACGGCAGGGCGCTGGCCCTGGTCGGCACGCAGCAGGAGCGGGAGTTCCTGCTGTCGAGGCGCACCCAGACCGAGCGCGGGCTGCGCCCGTGAGATCCTGGCCACCGTGCCCCCACTCCACACCCCCCGCCCGGGTCCCGCCCTTCCCTCACCTGCGGGCGGCGTCATGGGCGAGGCCGGCGAGCTGCTGCCCTTCGACCTGCTGAAGGCTCAGGTGACGGCCAACCTCGCGCTGCTGCGGCCGGTGAGCGTGCCGGTCGGCGACGGGCTGCGCAGGGCGGCGGTGGCCGTGTGCGTGCTGCGCGACGGCGAGCGCCCGCCGTACACGATCGTGATCAAGCGGGCCGCACGCGGGCGCAACGCGGGGCAGTGGGCGCTGCCGGGCGGGCGGCTCGAGGACGGCGAGCAGGCGACGGAGGGGGCGCTGCGCGAGCTGGCCGAGGAGACGGCGGTCACCGGCATGGAGGTGGCGGGCGTGCTGGACGACTACGTCACCGACTCGGGCTTCGTGATCACCCCGGTGGTGGCCTTCGGCGGGCCTGCCGACCCGCGCCCCGACGCCAGGGAGGTGGCCTCGGTCCACAGGGTGCCGCTCGACCGGCTGCTGGCCCCCGGCGTGCCGCGCTGGAACCAGGGACTGCTGCAGATGCCGCTCGGTCCTGGCATCGTGATACACGCCCCGACGGGCGCGATTTTGTGGCAGTTCGCCGAAGTCGCCCTCAGGGGGCGTGAGCTGCGCGTTTCCGGCGTCAGCCAGCCCCACTGGACGAGAACCTGACCCACTCTTGGGGCAGGATGGAATAGCCACCGCCCGATGTCCGTTAGAGTCAGCAAGGCCGCTGTGGTCTGTGTCCCCCGGGCCGCAAATTACCGCCTTCACGGAATACCGTTCGGCTGGAGCCGTGTTGTGCACCTCGCCGAGGAGGCGACCGCCACAGCGGCCTTGAGCCTCACGAACGGCGCCCCACCCACCCGGTGGGGGCCGCT
>NZ_BAAATE010000022.1:75584-161689 GCF_039533245.1 Nonomuraea recticatena
GCCCCCCCCCCCGCGGGTGGGGCGCCGTTCGCGTGTGACGGATGGTAAAGTGTGTGACGCGTCCGCTCGGACGCCCTCCGCGCCCGTGAGTCCGCCGGGTCGCCCTCTCTTTCTCCCCCACCGTGCCGGTCCTGCGCAGAGTCCCTTCATGGACATCCACGCGTTTCCCACCCAGCTGGCCCGCACGCAGCGCCTGTCCCTCGGCCTGCCGCGCGCCTTCACCCTCTCCCCCGACGGCCGCAGGGCGCTGTTCCTGCGCACCCGTGGCCCCGAAGACCGCACAGGCTGCCTCTGGCTGCTCGACGGCGGCCACGAGCGGCTGCTGGCCGCCCCCGAGACGCTCGGAGCGCACGGGCCCGTTCCCGAGGCCGAGCGCGTCCGCAGGGAACGAGCCCGGGAACACGGCGCGGGGGTGGTCGCCTACAGCGCTGACGCCGACCTCCGCGTCGCCGTCTTCGCCGTGAACGGGCGGCTGTGGGCGGTGGACACCCGCGAGGGCAGGCCGTGGCGGGTGCCCACCGAGGGCCCCGTGACCGACCCTCGCCTCGACCCCACGGGCGCCAGGGTGGCCTACGTCTGCGAAGGCGCGCTGCACGTGAGCGAGCTGGACGGCGGGAGGCTGCTGCGCATGGCAGCGCCTGACGGTCCCGAGGTGGTCTGGGGGCTGGCCGAGCACGTGGCGGCCGAGTCCATGCACAGGAGCCGCGGCCACTGGTGGTCACCCGACGGGCGCAGGCTGCTGGCCGCCAGGGTGGATCACTCCCCCGTCCAGCGCTGGTGGATCGCCGACCCCGCCGACCCGTCCAGGCCGCCGCGCCCGATCCGCTATCCCGCCGCGGGCACCGCCAACGCCCTCGTCACCCTTCACGTGCTCGGCCTCGACGGCGAGCGCGTCGAGCTGGACTGGGACCGCGAGTCCTTCGAGTACGTCACCGCCGCCCGCTGGGACGCCCACGGCCCGCTCATCGGCGTGCAGAGCCGCGACCAGCGCACGCTGCGGATCCTGGCCGCCGACCCTGGCACGGGCGCGACCACGCTCCTGCACGAGCAGCGCGACCCCGCCTGGGTCGAGCTGATCCCCGGCACCCCCGCCCGCACCGCCTCGGGCGCGCTCGTCCACACCGCCGACTCCCCCCTCACCCGGCGGCTGCTGGTGGACGGCGTCCCTGTCACCCCCGAGGGACTGCAGGTCGCCGAGGTCCTCGACGTCAGCGGCGAATCGGTGCTCTTCCTGGCCACGGACGAGCCCACCGAGAGACACCTGTGGTCGTACGACCCCTCGCGCGGCGCCGTACGGCTGAGCGAGGAGCCGGGCCTGCACACCGGCCACCGGTCGGCCGGCGCGCTGCTCGTCGCCTCGCACACCCCGCACGGCCACTCCTTCCGCCTGCTCCGCGACGGCCTGCCGGACACCGAGATCGCCTCGCTGGCCGCCGAGCCGCTCCTGTCGCCGCGCGTCACCTGGCTGAGGGCGGGCGCGCGGGAGATCCGCACCGCGCTGCTGCTGCCGTCCTGGCACAGGGCCGGCGCGGGCCTGCTGCCCGTCCTGATGGCCCCCTACGCGGGGCCCGCCATGCAGCTGGCGGTCAGGGCCAGGCACTGGTGGCTGTGCGAGGCGCAGTGGTTCGCCGAGTCGGGGTTCGCCGTCGTGGTCGCCGACGGGCGCGGCACCAGGGGACGCGGGCCCGCGTGGGAGAAGGCCGTCCACGGCGACACGCTCACCGCGCCGCTGGAGGACCAGGTGACGGCGCTGCGCGCGGCCGCCGCGCACTGCCCCGAGCTCGATCTCGGCAGGGTCGCCATCCGCGGATGGAGCTACGGCGGCACGCTCGCGGCGGCGGCCGTGCTGCGCAGGCCCGAGGTCTTCCACGCCGCCGTCTCCGGCGCCGCGCCCAGCGACCAGCGGCTGTACGACACCCACTGGCGCGAGCGCTTCCTCGGGCATCCCGATCAGGAGCAGGCGAACTACGAGCGCTCCTCGCCGATCGGCGACGCGGCGCGGTTGCGACGGCCCCTGCTGCTGGTGCACGGCCTGGCCGACGACAACGTGGTGGCCGCGCACACGCTGCGGATGTCGGCGGCGCTGCTGGCGGCGGGCCGTCCGCACCAGGTGCTGCCGCTGCCCGGCGCCGCCCACGCGCCCACGGGGCAGGCGGCCGTCGCGGGGCTGCTGCACTGCCAACTGGACTTCCTGCGGCAGGCGCTGGACCTCACCACCCGAGGTGGGGCGTCGGGGCCGTCCCGCGCGCAATAGGGTTGGCTTCGCCGTCCACACGATTCAGGAGAGCCGTTGCTGTACCAGATGGTGAAGTTCGTCGCCGCGCCGATGGCGCACGTGATGTGGCGCCCGCACATCTCCGGCGGTCACCACGTCCCCGCCACGGGTCCCGCCATTTTGGCCGCCAACCACCTGGCGGTGATCGACTCCTTCCTGATTCCCGCGCTGCTGCCCCGCCACGTGACCTTCACCGCCAAGAGCGAGTACTTCTCGGGCAACCCCGTCTCCCAGTGGTTCATGCGGCTGGGCGGCAGTCTGCCGATCGACCGCGAGTCGGCCGGCGCCGCCCAGGCCATGCTCGACAGCGCCGCCGAGCTTCTCGAGCGCGGCGAGCTGTTCGGCATCCATCCTGAGGGCACCCGCTCGCCCGACGGCCGCCTGTACCGCGGCAAGGTCGGCGTGGCGTGGCTGGCGCTGAAGACGGGCGCCCCGGTGCTGCCCGTCGCGCTGTCGGGCACCGAGAACGTGCTGCCCCTCGGCGCCAAGGTGCCGCGCTTCACGAAGATCGGCATCAAGATCGGCGCGCCGATGACGTTCGAGGGCGACTACAAGAACGCCCGCGACCGGCGCCGGGTGACCGACGAGATCATGGTGGAGATCCAGAAGCTGTCCGGTCAGGAGTACGTGCCCGCCTACGCCTCCAGCGTCAAAGCCGGAATGTCGTGAATCATCGACAGGTAGGCTCTGCTACCTGTCGATGACCGGGGGGATGGCTCGTGCCGCGTGGCCGGACGATCGCGATAGTTTCAGGGGTCAGTGTGCTTGCGGTGGGGGCCGCGGCCGGGGGTGCCTGGTGGGTGCTGCACACGCGCGGCACCCCGCAGGAGAGCGCCCAGCGCTTCGCCGCGGCCTGGCAGGCGGCCGACACGGGCGGAATGACGGCCGAGCTGGCCGCTCCCGCCTCGCTGGCCGCCTACGAGCAGCAGCGCAAGGGGCTGAACGTCGAGCGGACCATCGTCAAGCTCGGGCAGGCCGTCGAGACGGGCGACGGCACCGCCAGGGCTCCCTACACCGCCACCCTGACCCTGAGGAACATCGGCGACTGGACCTACACCGGTCAGATCGATCTGAAGGTCGCCGACAGGGCATGGAAGGTCGACTGGTCGCCCGCGACCGTGCACCCCTCGCTGACCGGCCAGGCCGACTTCTCTCTCAAGACGGACTGGCCGGCGCGGGCGGCGATCACCGACTCCTCGGGCGAGCGCATCGACACGGGCCAGGCAGGCGGCTCGGTGCAGCAGTTGGTCGGCTTCCTGGACAAGGCCACCGCCAAGGACGTCGCCAAGCTCGGCCCCTCCTACAAGGTCGGCGGGGCCGTCGGCAGGGGCGGTCTGCAGGAGACCTTCCAGGCGCGCCTGGCGGGCACCCCCGCCACCAAGATCCTGCTCGGCGGCAAGACGCTGGCCACGATCAAGGGCAGCGAGGGCAAGCCGCTGGAGACCACCCTCGACCCCCGCGTGCAGGCCGCCGCCGTCGGCGCCGTCCGCGACCTGGACAAACCCGCCTCCCTGGTGGCGGTACGGCGCGGCACGGGCGAGATCCTCGCCGTCGTCAACAACCGCGGCGGCTTCAACAGGGCGCTCGACGGCCGCTACCCGCCGGGCTCCACCTTCAAGGCCGTCACCGCGCTGGCCCTGCTCGCCGAGGGTGTCTCACCCACCGAGCGGGTGACCTGCCCCAAGTACGCCACGGTCGGAGGCCTGAAGGTGCGCAACTCCGAGCACGCCGAGTACGGCTCGCTCACCTTCTCCGACGCCTTCGCCTACTCCTGCAACACCACCTTCGCCCCGCTGGCCGCCGAGCGGCTGGGCTCCGACAAGCTGCTGAGGGCGGCCGAGATGGTCGGCTTCAACCAGCCGCTCAACATCGGCGTCCCCGCCGCCAAGGCCAGCTTCCCCAAGGCCGAGTCCGACGCGGAGCTGGCCGCCGAGTCCTTCGGCCAGGCGCGCATCACCGCCAGCCCGCTGGTGATGGCCTCGGCGGCCGCCGCGCTCGCCGACGGCACCTGGCGCCCGCCGACGCTGGTGAAGGGGCTCAAGCAGAAGGCGAAGGAGGTCAAGCTGCCCGAGGGGGTGGCCGACCAGTTGCACCCGATGATGTCCGCGGTCGTCACCAAGGGCACCGCCAAGGCGGCGGGCCTGCCGTCGGGAACGCGCGGCAAGACCGGCACCGCGGAGTACGGCAGCGGGCCCGAGCTGCCTTCCCACGCCTGGTTCATGGGCTACAGCGACGACGTGGCCTTCGCGGTCGTCGTGGAGGGCGGTGGCGGCGGCGGCAAGGTCGCGGCCCCTGTGGCAGCCGACTTCCTGCGCGGCCTCTGAGCCGGGAAACCCTCGGCTCTCGTCAGAAGGCCAGGGCGGCGGCCTCGTGGCGGAGCATCAGCACCAGCAGCGTCGCGACGAGGGTGGCGATCAGCAGCCAGCTGACCATGATGATGACGGTCGAGCGGCGTGGACGGCGGCGCGGAACGGGCTTCTCACCGTTCGCCTTGGCCTCGCGCCGACGCTCGGACTCCTCGCTACGGCGCACACGGTCGTTGAACGACTCCAGGCGGGCGACGAGCCGTGGATCCTCGTCGACGAGGTGGCGCTCGATCTGGGCCAGCAACCGCTCCTCGTCCTGCGACCAGGCCATGGTGCACCTCCGGAACGCAAGCTCTGTGCCCCGTTTCCTGCCCAACCGTGAAGATCATTATCCGTTCCAAGGGTAGGTAATTACTGGCTCTTTCCTGTTGCGATCACTATCGAACCTGCGTTCTAATCATGGGATGCGCTGGGACAACCTGCGTCTGGCCGACGCCGAGGACGACGCTTCCGCCGTGCCGCTGTTCGCGCGCGGCGCGGTGGCGCGCACCTTCGACACGCCTGAGTTCAAGGGGATGACCTTCTACGAGATTCAGGCCAAATCCATCATCAACAAGGTCCCGGCGGCCAGCAGGGTCCCCTTCACCCACACCATCAACCCCTACAGGGGGTGCAGCCACGCCTGCTCCTACTGCCTGGCGGGCGACACGCCGGTCCTCATGGCCGACGGCCGTGCCAAGCCTATCGCCGAGCTGCGCGCCGGCGACCGGATCTTCGGCACGCGAGTGGTCGGCGGGCGGCGGCGCCATGTGGTCACCGAGGTGCTCGACCACTGGTCGACGGTGAAGGCGGCGCACCGGGTGACCCTCGCCGACGGCACCCGCCTGGTGGCCAGCGGAGAGCATCGCTTCCTCACCGAGCGCGGCTGGAAGCACGTCACGGGTGAGGGCGCGCGGCCGTTCCTCCGCGACGGCGATCGGCTGGTGGGCTGCGGGCGCTTCGCCGCGCCTCCCAAGCGGGACGACGACTACCGGCGCGGCTACCTGTGCGCGATCCTCTCCTCGCCCTGCGCCCTCCAGCAGGAGGGCCACCCCGTGCGGAAGGCCGGGGAGCGCGCGCTGCCCGAGGAGGCGCTCGACAGGGCGCGCTCCTACCTCGGCCACTTCGGGGCCGATCCGGCCCTGCCGAGCGCAGGGCGCGAGCCCTCGGGCCTGTTCGCGGTGGCGGAGTCGCCTTCCGGCGAGTGGATGAAGGGCTTCGTGGCCGGCTGCCTCGACGCGGGAGGCGGGCACGAGGCCGACCGCCTCCGCGCATGCCTGTCCGCCCTGGGCTTCGACCGGCTCGACACGAGCCCGGCCTCGACGGGGTCCGGCGAAGACCCGGCCCCGACCGCGCCGCGAGGAGACCCGGCCGCGATCGCCCTGCGAGGGGGCCCTGCCACGTGGCTGCGGCTTCTGCACACCGTCGATCCCGCCGTTCCAGGCCCGCACGGCCTCGAGGGCGCCGTCGTCGAGTCGGCGGCCGACCTGAGGGTCGTGTCGGTCGAGCCGCTCGGCGTCAGGACGCCGATGTACGACATCACCACCGGCACCGGCGACTTCATCGCCGACGGCGTCGTCTCCCACAACTGCTTCGCCAGGAAGACCCACGAGTACCTCGACCTCGACGCCGGCCACGACTTCGACTCCAAGATCGTGGTGAAGGTCAACGCCGCCGAGCTCGCCCGCAAGGAGCTGGCCTCGCCCCGCTGGGGCGGGCACCACGTGGCGATGGGCACCAACGTCGACTGCTACCAGCGCGCCGAAGGGCGCTACCGGCTCATGCCGGGCATCCTGCGGGCGCTGACCGAGGCGGCCAACCCGTTCTCCATCCTCACCAAGGGCACACTGATCCTGCGCGACCTGCCGCTGCTGGTGGAGGCGGCGGGGGTGAGCGAGGTGAGCGCCGCGTTCTCGGTGGGCTTCGTCGACGAGCGGCTGTGGCGCGCGGTGGAGCCGGGCACGCCCCATCCGAGAAGGCGGCTGGAGGCCTGCCGCAGGATCACCGACAGCGGCATCGCCTGCGGGGTGCTGATGGCGCCGATCCTGCCCTATCTGTCCGACTCCCCCGAACAGCTGGAGGCGGTGGTGCGGGAGATCGCGGCCTCGGGGGCGACACACGTCACGCCGATCGTGCTGCACCTGCGGCCAGGGGCGCGCGAGTGGTTCCTCGGCTGGCTCTCGCGCGAGCATCCGCGCCTGGTGCCGCGCTATCTCGAGCTGTACGGCAGAGGCGCCTACGCGCCCAAGGCCTACCAGGAGCGGGTGAGCGCTCAGGTGAGGGAGCTGGCCAGGCAGTACGGCATCGGCCGGAGGGCCTCCTGGCGGATCCAGCCGGACAAGGCCCCGCCACCCGAGCAGCTATCCCTTCTGTGAGACTAAATAGCCAAATGGGTATTAATGCGCGTGATGCCCGAATAGCGGGCCGACATCACGGGGGAAAGATCCATGGCAGAGGAGCGGAAGAAACCCGTCGCCAAGTCAGGCAAGGCCAAGAAGGCGACCATCAAGGCCACCAGGGCCGCCAAGAACGCCAAGCGGGAGTCCACCAGGAAGCCGGAGGCGGAGTAGTCTCCGCCCCGGCGCCGGTGAAATCATGATCAGGCAGCCGGAGGCCGATCCGGCTGCCTGATCACGGAGCGGACATTGACGGCCTACCTGCGCTTTCCAGCGATCTTCAAAGATGTGGTGGTCTTCGCCGCCGAAGACGACCTCTGGATGGTCGCCGCGCAGGGCGGCCGCGCCTTCCGGCTGACCGCGGGCCTGGCTGAGGCGGCCTACCCGCGCTTCTCCCCTCGCGGGGACCAGCTCGCCTTCGTCGGCAGGGAGGAGGGCCCGGAAGAGGTGTACGTGATGCCCGCGGGCGGCGGGGCGGCCAGGCGCGTCACCTTCCACGGGGCCCGCTGCACCGTCACCGGCTGGGATCCGCAGGGCAGGGTGCTGTACGCCAGCGACGAGCGGCAGCCGTTCGAGGGGCAGAAGTGGCTGCACAGGGTGCTGCCGGGCGGCGTGCCCGAGCGCCTGCCGTACGGCCCTGCCACCAGCATCAGCCACGGGCCGCGCGACATGATCGTGCTGGGCCGCAACACCGCCGACCCGGCCCGCTGGAAGCGTTACAGGGGCGGCACCGTGGGCGACCTGTGGATCGATCCCTCGGGGCGGGGCGACTGGCGGCGGCTGATCAGCCTGCCGGGCAATCTCGCCTCGCCCTGCTGGAGCGACGACAGGGTCTGCTTCCTGTCCGACCACGAGGGCACGGGCAACGTCTACTCCTGCGCCCCCGACGGCTCCGACCTGCGCAGGCACACCCATCACGACGACTACTACGCCCGCAACCTGTCCAGCGACGGCCACACGCTGGTCTACCACGCCGCCGGCGACCTCTACGTCCTCGAGCCGGGCAGCAGGACCAGGAAGGTCGAGGTGCTGCTGGCCAGCTCCCGCACCCAGCGCAACAGGCGGTTCGTCGAGGCCGCCGACCACCTCGACAGCGCCGCCCCGAGCCCCGACGGCAGCAGGCTGGCCATCACCACGCGCGGCAAGGCCTACACCTTCGCCGGATGGGAGGGCCCCGTCCAGCAGCACGGGGAGGTCGACGGCGTCCGCTACCGCTTCCTCACCTGGACGGGCGAGGGCAGCCTGGTGGCCGCCGCCAGCGACGAGGGCGACCGCGAGATCCTCGTCCTGCTCGACGGCAGGCGCCAGACCCGCCTCGACCACCTCGACACCGGCCGCGTCACCGACCTCGTGGCCTCCCCCGCCGGCGACCTGATCGCCGTCACCAACCACCGCCACGAACTGCACGTCGTCGATCTCGCCGCGCGCACCACCACGCTGGTCGAGGCCAACCCGCACGCCGCCGTCGAGGAGCCCGCCTGGTCGCCCGACGGGCGCTGGCTGGCCTACGTCAGCCCCACCAGCGGGCAGCACACCGCGATCAAGCTGCATCACGTGCCCACGGGGCGCACGGTGGAGGCCACGCACCCGGTGCTGAAGGACTCCGGCCCCGCCTTCGACCCCGAGGGCCGCTACCTCTACTTCATCGGCCAGCGCGTCTTCAACCCCGTCTACGACGCGCTGCAGTTCGACCTCGGCTTCCCGCTCGGCACCCGTCCCTACGCCATCGCCCTGCGCAAGGACGTCCCCTCCCCCTTCGTGCCGCAGCCGCGGCCGCTGGCCGCCGGGGACGACGACGAGGACGACGAGCACGGCGAGGAGGGCGGCGACGAGCGGGCCGAGCTGACGATCGACGTGGACGGCCTGCCGGACCGGATCACCGCCTTCCCGCTGCCCGAGGGGCGCTACGAACGGCTGGCGGGCCTGAGGGGCAAGGTCCTGATCCTGTCGAGCCCCATCGAGGCCGACGACGGCACGCTGCACCTGTACGACTTCGACAAGCAGAAGAACGAGACCTTCGCCGAGGACGTCGGCGACTTCCAGCTCGCCGCCGACCACAGGAGCCTTCTCTACCGTTCGGGTGATCGCCTGCGCCTGCTGAAGGCGGGCGAGATCCCCGACCACGACGACGACCACGCCTCGAGGAGCAGCGGCTGGATCGACCTGGGCCGCGTCAAGGTCTCTCTCAGCCCCGAGGCCGAGTGGCGGCAGATGTTCCGCGAGGCCTGGCGGCTGCAGCGCGAGAACTTCTGGTCCGCCGACATGGCGGGCCTCGACTGGCAGGCGGTCTACGACCGTTACCTGCCGCTGGTCGACCGCGTCAGCACCAGGGGGGAGCTGTCCGACCTGCTGTGGGAGCTGCAGGGTGAGCTCGGCACCAGCCATGCCTACGAGATCGGCGGCGAGTACCGGCCAGGACCCGACTACACGCAGGGCAAGCTCGGCGTCGACTGGGACTACCGCGACGGCCTCTACCACATCGGCCACATCGTCCAGGGCGACAGGTGGGATCCCGAGGCCACCTCGCCGCTCAACAGGCTCGGCCTCGACGTACGGCATGGCGACGCCCTCCTGGCCGTCAACGGCGTGCCCATCGACGAGGCCACCACCCCCAACCAGGCGCTGGTCAACCAGGCGGGCCAGGAGGTGCTGCTGACCCTGCGCAGAGGAGAGCAGACCTTCACCGCCGCCGTCCGCGCGCTGGCCGACGAGCAGCCCGCCCGCTACCGCGACTGGGTCAACCTCAACAGGGCCCGCTGCCACCAGCGCAGCGCGGGGCGCGTCGGCTACGTGCACATCCCCGACATGGGCAGCGCCGGATTCGGCGAGTTCCACCGCGCCTATCTCGCCGAGTACGACCGCCAGGCCCTGATCGTGGACGTGCGCTTCAACGGTGGAGGGAACATCTCCGCGCTGTTGCTGGACAAGCTCGCCCGCCGCCGCCTCGGCTACGACCACCCCCGCAGGGGCGAGCCGGAGCCCTACCCGCCCGAGTCGCCCAGGGGCCCGCTGGTGGCCATCACCAACGAGTGGGCGGGCTCCGACGGCGACATCTTCAGCCACACCTTCAAGCTCCTCGGCCTCGGCCCGCTGATCGGCAAGCGCACCTGGGGCGGCGTCATCGGCATCTGGCCGCGCCACCGCCTGGCCGACGGCACCCTCACCACCCAGCCCGAGTACTCCTTCACCTTCATCGAGGGCGACAGGGAGGTGGAGAACTACGGCACCGACCCCGACCTCGAGGTCGACATCACCCCCCAGGACTACGTCAGGGGCGTCGACACCCAACTCGAAACAGCCATTGACCTGGCACTGAAAAGGATCATTCACAGCTGACGTTCAGACTTTGCAACCTTTGTCCGCCTTAAAGCGTCTAAAGATCGAAAGCGGGGGAACGCGCCACGGGGACAGACGACGCGTGAACTCGGTCGCAGGCGAGAAGGGGACCCAGAGTGCGTGCACTGGCAGGCAAGGGTAAGGCGGCCATATACCGGCTCTACGAAGCCAACAACCGCAGGCGGGCGCGCTCGGCGCCGCCACCCTCGACCGACCGGGTCCACATCCTGCTCCTGCACGCGTACGGGATGGGCGGCACCATCAGAACGGTCTTCAACCTGGCCGGCTATCTGGCCTCCACCGGTCGTGAAGTGGAGATCGTCTCCATCCTCAAGGAGGCGGAGGAGCCGTTCTTCCCCGTCGACCCCCGGGTGAAGTTCCGCTTCCTCGACGACAGGCTCATTCCCAGGACGGGTGTGCGGGGGCGTCTGTCGAAGATGCCCAGCAAGCTCATCCCTGAGCAGGAGGCCGCCTACCACCGCTTCAACCTCTGGACCGACCTGCAACTGGCCCGATGGATCCGGTCGATCGACACCGGCGTCATCATGGCCACCAGGCCAGGACTCAACCTGGCCCTGGCCCAGCTCGCCCTGCCGAGCGTCATCACCATCGGCCAGGAGCACGTGGCCCTGCAGGGGCAGCCGCAGCCGGTCCAGGAGCTGATCAAGCGCCGCTACCGCTCCTTCGACGCGCTCGTCACCCTGACCAAGGCCGACCTGCGCGACTACCGCGAGACGCTGCGGCGCAAGCCCAAGAAGCTGTTGCGCATCCCGAACGCCGTGCCGCCCATGCCGGGCGAGATCTCCAAGCTGGAGAACAAGGTCGTCCTCGCGGTCGGCCGGATGACCAAGCTCAAGGGCTTCCACCGCCTCATCACCGCATGGGAGACCGTCGCCGCCGCCCATCCCGACTGGAAGCTTCGCATCCTCGGTGCCGGCCCGCAGGAGGACAACCTGCGCGCCCAGATCACCGAGGCGGGGCTCGAGGGCAAGGTCGAGCTGCCGGGGCCGTCCAACAACGTGGCGGGCGAGCTGGAGAAGGCCTCGATCTTCGTGCTCAGCTCGCGTCATGAGGGCTTCCCCATGACCATCCTGGAGGCCATGGCCAAGGGGCTGGCGATCGTCAGCTTCAACAGCCCGCACGGCCCCAAGGAGATGATCACCGACGAGGTCGACGGCCTGCTGGTCAAGCCGCGCACCAACGCCAACCTCGCCACCGCCATCATGCGCGTCATCGAGGACGAGGAGCTGCGCCACCGCCTGGCCGAGGGCGCGCTGGCCACCGCCGCGACCTACGACGTCGACTCGATCGGCGCCCGCTGGGACGCGCTTCTGGACGAGCTGCTGGCCCGCCGCAACGGCACCTACGTCAAGCCCACTCCAGCAGCTCCACCGGCTCAGTGATGACGTCGACGAGCGCGCCGTTGCGCAGCACCGTGATCGGCAACGGCCGCCCTATCGCGTCGGCGAACATCAGCCGCTGAAGGCTCTGCGCGTCACCCACCGGGCTGCGGCCTGCGTTCACCACCAGATCGCCCGCCCGCAGCCCGGCCCTCGCCGCCGGCGAGCCGCTCACCACCTGCACCACCCGCAGCGCCCTCCGCTGCCCGAGCCGCTCCGCGAGCGCCTCGGGCAGCGGAGCGGGCGAGGTCACCAGCCCGAGGTAAGCCCTGCGGACCCTGCCGTCGCTGATCAGCGCGGCGATGATCGCACGCGTCGTGGAGTTCACGGGTACGGCCAGGCCCACGCCGATCCCCGCCACCGCCGTGTTGATCCCGACCACCCTGGCACTCGAGTCGGCCAGCGCCCCGCCGGAATTTCCCGGGTTGAGCGCGGCGTCGGTCTGGATGACGTCCTCGATGAGCCGCCCGCCCACCGGCAGTGAACGGCCCAGCCCCGAGACCACGCCCGCCGTCACCGACCCCGCCAGGCCCAGCGGGTTGCCCACCGCCACCACCAGCTGGCCCACCACCAGCGCGTCGCTGTCGCCGAGCAGCGCGGGCTCGGGCGTCGGCCCCTGCGCCTTGATCACCGCCAGGTCCGACAGCGGATCGCGGCCCACCAGCGTGAAGTCGCCGGCCGAGCCGTCGGCGAAGGCCACGCTCCCCGATCTCGAGGAGCCCACCACGTGCGCGTTCGTCAGAAGGAAACCGTCGGAGGTGAACACCACCGCGGAGCCGCTGCCCCTGCCCGCGCGCACGCCGGCCACCTTCGGCTGCAGCTCGGCGGCGACAGAGGAGACGGTACGGGAGTAGGCGTCGAGGGGATCGGACATGCGAGACCTCCCGGGCGAATTACACGATTACACGATTACACGGTAACTCGCCTGTCCCCCGAGCGCGCCTGCGAGCGCGTCAGCCGAGCGCACTTGCGAGCGCGTCAGCCCAGCGCCCGCGCGCGCGTCAGCCGATCGTGATCGCCAGCGCGGCGCCCGCCGCCGCCGCGCCCAGCCCCGCCACCACGCTGAGCACCACGTTGGCCACCGCCCTGAGGCGGAAACCCTCCTCGGCCAGGCGCACCGTCTCGTAGCCCAACGTCGACCAGGTCGTCAGCGCCCCGCAGAACCCCGTGCCCGCCAGCGCCATCACGCCAGGCGAGGCCGCGAGCCCGACGAGGAAGCCCAGTACCGCGCTGCCCGCGACGTTGACCGTCAGGGTGCCCCACGGGAACAGCGTGCCGTACCGGGACTGGACCAGCCGGTCGACCAGGTAGCGCAGCGGCGCGCCCACCGCCGCGCCCAGCGCCACCAGCAACGCCGGCGGCAGCGTCTCCTGGATCGCGCTCACCGCAGCACCAGCCGTGTCAGCCGTGCGCCCGCCCACACCGCCGCCAGGGCCGTCAGCACCGTGGCCAGCAGGTAGACCAGGCCCACCAGCGCGGCGCCCGAGGCGATCAGACGCTGGAAGTCCACCACATAGGTGGAGAAGGTGGTGAACCCGCCCAGCACGCCCACACCGGCGAACGGCCGCACCAGCGGATGCGGCGCACGCGCACGCGTGATCACCGCCATGAGGACCCCGATCAGCAGGCAGCCGAGCACGTTCGTCGCGAACGTCGCCCAGGGAAAGCCCCCGGCGGGCACGGGGAAGGCCACAGCCAGGCCGTAGCGGGCCAGCGCGCCCACCATCCCGCCCAGCGAGATCACTCCGAGCACCCGCCATCGGCCGGGCCCCAGCTCCGCCCGTTGCTCCTCGACCCGCAGGTCGACATCAGGATCGACAGGATCTCCCACGCCATCCCCCGGGTCTGAACGCGGTCTCCTCGCACCCAGGCGAGGGCGACGAGTTCCACCGCCGCACGATTCCCACAGCCTAACGCCCCCGTGTCAAACTCCCCGGAGGCGGGAACCTACCGAACGGGAGGCGCCACTTGAGCACACGTGACGCGATCGCCGTACTGGCGGCCGCCGTACTCCTTGCCGCCTTACTCGGCAACAACCCGCAGCAGACCGCCAAAGCCACCGCCACGCCCCTCGAGAACCCCGACGGCACCAGGCCAGGCCTCGCCCCGCTCACCAGCAGAGCCGACAGGACGGCCGCCCGCCACCTCATCGGCAGGCTAAGGACCAAGGGCATGGGCCCCAAGACGGGCTACACCCGCACCCGTTACGGCGAGAACTGGGCCGACACCGCCGCGAACGTCCCCTACGCGGGCAACGGCTGCCGCACCCGCGACGACCTGCTCGTCCGCGACGGCCACGACCTGTCCTACCGTGGCGGCTCGCCCTGCGACGTCGTCGCTCTCAGCCTCGACGACCCCTACACCGGACGCACCATCGCCTGGCGCAAGAAGCACGCCGACGACATCCAGGTCGACCATGTCGTCCCGCTGTCCTACAGCTGGCGCATGGGGGCCGGCCGCTGGTCGGCGGCCAAGCGCCTGCGCTTCGCCAACGACCCGCTCAACCTGCTGCCCGTCGACGGCGACACCAACGAGGCCAAGGGGGGCTCAGGACCCGCCTCCTGGCTGCCGCCCCAGCGCCGCGTCCGCTGCGCCTACGCCGTCCGTTTCGCCCAGGTCGCGCTCAAGTACGGCATGCCCGTCACCCGAGCCGACCGCGCCACCATGATCAGAGTGTGTCGTTAGACCAGTCGAACCCCTTGTCGAACGTGATGTCGGCCAGGATCTGCTGCCCCTCGGAGTTGGGGTGGAAGTAGTCCCACTTGCTCACCTGCGCCAGCGTGAACCGATAGGCGAACACGGCGCCCTCGTCGGTACGGCAGCGCGGGCCGAACGCCGCGCACGCCCTGGCCCACTCCCTGTTGAAGTCGCGCACCCGATCACGCACCCGGGCCCGCCGCTGCACGTCGGCCCGCTTGGTCGAGGTCGGGTTGGCCAGCATCGCCTGGCAGATGCGCCCCAGCCCCCAGAACGTCCTCGCGATCGCGTTGTCCTTGCCCACCTGCCACAGCCTGCGCAGGTCGGGGATGCTCGCCACGAACACCCGCGCCCCCGGCAGCTCGGCCCGCAGCCTGCCCATCGCCGCCTCCACTCGCCGCCTGAACAGCGCCACCGGCGTCATGGCCGCCTCCGTGGGCACGCACGCGTCCTGGGCGCCGAGCAGGATCGTCACGTACTCGGCCTTCTCGGCGATGGCCTTGTCCACCTGCCCCATCAGATCGGCGCTCGTCGCACCAGGCACGGCGAAGTTGCGGTTGTGCCCCCGAAGCGAGGGCCCCCGCTCGGCCAGCCGCACGTAGTGGCTGCGCACCTCCGCGTTGTCGCCCGCCGACCACGAACGCGACGTGCACGAGACGTACCAGCCGCAGGCGTTGAACCCCGCGCTGACCGAGTCGCCCAACGCCGCCATCACCCCAGGCAACGGCTCCAGCGAGGCCGCCGCCGCGGAGCTCGTCACGGAGCCCGACCCTGAGACCAGCACGACGGCGGTGAGCACGTGACGGATCATGGCCCTTAAGGTAGGGAGCGTCAGACGCCAAGGCCACGACCAGGACCCACTTCCTATCGTGGCTTGACACGATCAAGATAAGCCCTATACAACTCCATGTCTGATTTTCGAGCTTAAGGTGGCCGATGGGCAGGGGCCCGAATCGAACATGTTCAGCTCCCGCATAGCATGTCTTGAGTGAGTGTCGCGCTCGGAATAACCCGCCCTCTGCCGGTTCGCACCATCCCGATCGGTGACCCCGGTGACCTGCTCTCCCGCCTGCCGTCCACCGCCCCCTACGCGTGGATCAGGAACGGCGAGGGTCTCGCCGGATGGGGCGAGGCCGCCAGAGTCACCGTGCCACCAGGCCCGGACCGCTTCGCGTGGGCCCGCCAGTGGCTCAACTCGGTCCTCGCCGACACCCACGCCACCGACGGCAACGGCCACCGGCACGGACCCGTCGCCTTCGGCACCTTCACCTTCGACGAGAACTCACCTGGCTCCACCCTCGTCGTCCCCCAGACCGTCCTGACCCGCCGCGGAGGACAGGCCTGGCTCACCAGCATCGGCGAGCCCACTCTCGGCCAGGACGTGACTCCCATCACCTATCCCGGCCGCATCAGCTACGGCGACGGCAGCCTCACCGCGCCCGCGTGGGAGGGCATCGTCGCGCGCGCCTCCCAGCGCATCCGCGAAGGCGAGCTCGAGAAGGTCGTGCTGGCCCGCGACCTCACCGCCACCGCCGAACACCCCATCGACATCCGCCTCCTGCTCACCCGCCTGGCCACCCGCTACCCCGACTGCTACACCTTCTCGGTCGCGGGCCTGGTCGGCGCCACCCCCGAACTTCTCATCCGCAGGGCAGGACAGCAGATCGAGTCACTCGTCCTGGCCGGCACCACCACGCGCGGCGTCAACCCCGCCGACGACGTCGCCCGCGGCGCCGCCCTGTTCGCCTCCGCCAAGGACAGGCACGAGCACGAGTGCGCCATCGCCTCCGTCCGCCACGCGCTCACCCCGCTGTCGGCCACGCTCGACGTGCCCGACGAGCCCGAGCTCCTCGTCCTGCCCAACCTCCAGCACCTGGCCAGCCACGTCACGGGCACGCTCGCCGACGGCGCCTCCGTCCTCGACGTCGTCGCCGCCATGCACCCCACCGCTGCCGTCGGCGGCACCCCCACCGACACCGCGATCACGCTCATCCGCGAGCTCGAAGGGATGGACCGCTCCGGCTACGCAGGGCCCGTCGGCTGGATCGACGCGCACGGCGACGGCGAATGGGGCATCGCGCTGCGCTCGGGCATCGTCGAAGGCAACCGCGCCAGGCTCTTCGCCGGCTGCGGCATCATGGGCGACTCCGACCCCGCAGCCGAACTGGCCGAGGCCCAGACCAAGTTCCGCGTCATGCAGTACGCCCTGGAGGGATAGAGCCGCCGCACCGCCGCCTGCGGCGGCGTCGAGGTCACGGCCGACGGGTTGATCAACGACGGACGACACGTCACCCTGGTAGCGCGCCGGAGAGGCGACCCGCCGCGACGACAGCCCGCCTCCCGGCTCCCGCTGGGACGAGCGCACCGAACGCCGGCGGCACCTGTCCCAGTGATCGCGGTCTACCCCTTGCCGAGCAGGACACGGGCGGCGGGGACGACCTCACGGACCCAGGCGGTCAGCTGCGCGGCGTCGGCGTTCTCGGGCCAGTACACGAAGGAGTCGAAGCCCACGTCGCCGGCCAGGTGGGCGATGACCTCGGCCCACTGCGCGGCGGTGGCCCTGATGGGAGCCTCACCCTTCAGGACGACCTCGCCAGGGGCGTCGGTGATGTGGCCGACCAACTGGGCGATCCTGGTGATGTCGGAGGGCCGCCGCCCCGCCTCGATCGCGGCCGTGTCGATGATCTCCTGGGACTCACGCCACTTCTCGTAGGGCAGGTAGTGCGGGATGGGGGCGGCCCAGCCGTCGGCCAGGCGCCCGGTCTGGGCCAGGGCCCTGGGTCCGACGCTGCCGAACCAGATCCCGATCGGGTGCGCGGGCGCCGGGCCGCCGTGCACGCCGGCCATCGAGTAGTGCTCGCCTGTCACCCTGACGCTCCCGTCCGGTCGCCAGAGGGCCCTGATGATCTCGACCGCCTCCTCCAGCGCGACCTGGTTCTGGCCCGCGGTGCGGTCGGGGCCGCCGAAGGCGGTGATCGCCTGGCGGTAGCCACCCGCTCCGAGACCGAGTTCGAAGCGCCCACCACTGAGCAGGTCGAGCGTGGCCGCCGCCTTGGCGATCACACCGGGACCGCGGAGCGGCAGGCTAGCCACATCAGGAAATATCCGGATCCGCGTGGTGTCGGCGAGCAGTGTGGCGATCACGCTGAACGTGTCGGCCAGGCCGCCCGCGTAAGGGTGGTCCTGCACACCGAGGAGGTCGAGCCCCTCCCGGTCGGCCAGCCTGGCCAGCTCGCGGATCCCGGAAAGGTCGTCAGCGGACGGGGACAGCTGGACGCCGAAACGATAGGCCATGACGATCTCCTTGGGACGACAAGATTGTTCGGTCGAAGGCGACCCTAAACCGTTCGGTTTCGCCGCCGACCTTCGGGCGGCGCTGATCGACCTCGTGATCGACTGGGGCAGGATCCTCCTCCGCGTCATCGGCGGGATCGACCGGTTTCTCCAGCTCGGGAGGCTCTGCTATCGGGTCAGCGACGACATGAACAACCGCCCCCTGATCGACGGCGCGCTCAGCTCTCGGGGACGTGGATCTCCGCGCCGAGATCGACCGTGGCGCGGCCCGCCGTCAGCGTGGCCACCCACTCGGTGAACGAGGCCACCTCGTTCTCCCCCACCGCGACCGAGAACGACACCTCGCCCCCGTAGCTCACCTCGCGCACCGGGTACGCCGACACCCGCAGGTCGTTCTCCACCCTGCCCGCCTGCTCGTGCCCCACCGACACCCGCACCAGTCTGGCGGGCACCATTCGCACGGGCTCGACCCTGTCGAGGGTCTCGGTCACCGCCGAGCCGTACGCCCTGGCCAGACCGCCCGCGCCCAGCAGCACCCCACCGAAGTAGCGGGTCACCACCGCGACCACGTCGTTGAAGCCGCGCCCGACCAGGGCCTGCACCATCGGCGTGCCGGCCGTGCCGCCGGGCTCGCCGTCGTCGTCGCCCTTCTGCAGGCGCTGCCCGACGACGTAGGCGGTGCAGTTGTGGGTGGCGCCCTGGTGCAGCCTGCGCCGCTCGGCGATGAACTCCGCCGCCTCCTCCGCGCTTCCCGCCGGCGCCATCGCGCAGATGAACCGCGACCGTTTGACCTCGGTTTCGTGCTCGGCGCGGGTTCTCAGGGTGAGGTACGGGAGGGCCACCGACCCAGGCTATCGCCTTTACAAAGTAGAACAGCTTGATTATGACTGACTGGTCATTCATAATCGGCTTCATGCCGAAGAGAGTCGACCACGCCGCGCGCAGGCAGGAGATCCTCCAGGCGGCCGTGCGGGTGTTCGCCCGCAAGGGCTTCGCCTCCTCGCGCATCGAGGACGTCGCCGCCGAGGCGGGCATCGCCAAGGGCAGCGTCTATCTCTCCTTCGACAGCCGCGACGCCCTGCTCCAGGCCGCCTTCGAGTCGTATGCCGCCGGATCGGCGCAGCTGCTGGCCTCGCTGGAACCGGGTCCCGCGCTCGATCGGCTGGCGACGCTGGTGCGGCGGGTGGTGGCGATGCTCGCCGCCCACCCCGACCACGCCCGCGTGCTGGTGGACCTGTGGTCGGCGGGCCCGCCGCTGGACATGGCCGCCGTCTACCGCGACTACCGCGAGGCGATCGCGGGCCTGCTGCGACAGGCCCGCGAGGAGGGCGCGCTGCGCCCCGGCATCGACGAGCGGCACGCCGTGGTGATCGTGGCGGCCATCGAGGGCTGTCTGCTGCAGTGGCTGGTCGACCCAGAGCTCCCGCTCGCCGACCTGGCCGCCCCCATCATCGAGGTCTGCGTAGAGGGAGTCCGCTCATGACGATGGCCGACAGGCTGATCGCCCCCGGCGCCACCAGGGGCGAGGTGCTGGTCTCCTTCGGCACCGCCTTCGCCGGCGCCGCCCTGTCCGTCGCCCTGGCCGTGGGCGCGGGGCTGCCCGCGCTCGCCGTCGGCGTGATCGCGGTGGTCGCCTTCGACCTGTACGGCGGAGCCGTCGTCAACGCCACCCGCTCGGCCAAGCTCTGGTTCCACCGGCCGGGCCGTACCGCGAGGCACCACCTGGGTTTCGTGGCCGTCCACGTGCAGCCGTTCATCCTGGCCTGGGCGGTGCCCGGGTTCGGGTGGACGGCGGCGGCGGTCGTCTACGGCTCCGCTCTCACCGCCGCACTGGCGGTGACGGCCACTCCCCCACCGCTGCGCAGGCCCGTCGCCTTCGCCGCCACCGCGCTTGCCCTGATCTGGACCACCAGCCTCGTCAGCGTGCCGCACGCCGTGGCCTGGTTCGCCCCGCTCCTGCTGATCAAGCTCCTGCTCGCCCACCTCCTTCCCGAGGAAGCCGGCCGCTGACCGCCTACGGCGCGCCCTCTCGTGGCAGACGCCGGACGGCACAGCCGCCGGACGGCAGAGCCACCGGATGGCGATCCCGTCGGCGAAGCCGTACGGGATGGCCGGGCAGCGGGGTCGGGACCGGGGCGACGGCAGGAGGCGGTTATGGCGCCTGCGGACGGCCGTGGAGGGCGGACAGGAGGGCGTTGAGGGCGGGCTGACCGAGGGAGGTCTCGCGTACGGCGGTGTGGATCGAGCGGACCGGGGCCGGGTCGCGCAGGTCGCGGACGACAACGCCCGGATGGGGGCCGGACAGGGCCAGCCGCGGGATCAGTGTGACGCCAAGACCGGCGGCGACGAAGCCCTGGGCGGTGGCGTAGTCCTCGCCGTCGACCGTGAACTCCGGGTGGAAGCCGGCCGCCGCGCAGCCCGCCAGAAGAGCGTCGAGGCAGGGGCCGGGCCGTTCGCCGCAGACCCACGGTTCGCCGGCGAGATCGGCCAACTCCAGGACGTCCTCGGCGGCCAGCGGGTGCCCGGTGGGCAGGACGGCCAGGTAGGGGTCGTCGAGCAGGTGGTCCAGCCGGACGCCCTGGTGAGGCAGGCCGCGGGGCCGTACCACGACGGCGAGGTCGGCCCTGCCTCGCAGCACCTCGGGCAGCGGGTCGTCGGGGTCGGTCATGCCCAGGTCGATCAGCACGTCTGGGCGCTCCCGGCGGAAGCGGGCCAGCGCGGGCGCCACCAGCACGGCACCGGCCGTGGCGAAGTACCGGACCGAGAGCCGCCCGGACCGGCCGGCCCGCAGGTCAGCCAGCGCGGCCTCCGCCTCGGCCACCTGCTCCCCGATGACGGCCGCGTACTTCGCCAGCAGCCGCCCCGCCATCGTGGGCCGCACGCCGCGGCCGACCCGTTCCAGCAGGGCGATGCCGGCCTGCTTCTCCAGCGCCGCCACCTGCTGACTGATCGCCGACGGGGTGTAGCCCAGCGCCTCGGCGGCGGCCGTCACCGTCCCCCTGGTGACGACCTCGTGGAGAACCTGCATGCGCCGCGCGTCGAGCATGTAGCAGAGCTTAAAGGTGAGTCCACGACTTCGCGCTTGTCCTGACGGTTCGAGCTCGGGCACCGTTCATCTCGGCCCCCATCATCGGACGAACGGATCATGGACTCCAGCTCCCCCTGGCGGATCGCCGGCTTTCGCACCCTGTTCACCGCGAGCACGCTCAGCCAGCTCGGCGCCAACGTCGGCTACATCGCCGTCCCGCTGATCGCGGTCTCCGCGCTCGGTGCCGGCCCCGGCCAGGTCGGGGCGCTGGCCATGCTGAGCACGGTCGCCTTCCTGGTCATCGGCCTGCCCGCCGGCGCCTGGGTGGACCGGCTACGGCACCGGCGGGTGCTGATCACCGCCGACGTGGCGCGCGCGGCGCTGTACGCCTCGGTCCCGCTGGCGTGGTGGCTGGACGCACTCACCCTGCAGCAGCTGTACCTGGTCGTCGTGCTGCACGGCTGCGCCACCGTCTTCGCCGACATCGGATCCCAGAGCGTGCTCCCGCAGGTGGTGGGCCGTGACCGGCTTGTGCCTGCCAACGCGGCCGTCATGACCCTCATCGCGCTCGGCAACGTGGCAGGGCGCGGCGCGGGCGGCGGCCTCGTCCAGGCGCTCAGCGCGCCCGTCGCCGCGGCCTGCGCCGCCGCCGGCTATCTCGTCTCGGCCCTGCGGCTCATGTCCCTGCCCCGACTGCCCGCGCCGCCTTCGCCGGGAGGACGCCTCCCGCTGCGCACGCAGATCGCGCAGGGCGTGCGGCATGTGTTCGGCGACCGCGAGCTGCGGGCGCTGGCGCTCACCGCGTCCTTGAACAATCTGGGCTCCCAGATCGTCAACACCATGCTGCCCGTGCTGTTCGTGCGCGAGTTGGGCCTGCCCGCGGGCGCCCTCGGCCTGTTCTGGGCGGTGGGCGGTGGGCGGGACTGGCCTGCTCCTCGGCGCCCGCTGCGCAGGGTGGGCGGGCCGGTGGCTGGGCCATGGCCGCGCCCTGGCGCTGGCCGGCCTTTGCCTGGCCCCCGCCGGGCTGCTCCTGCCGTTCCTCGACCGCGGGGCCGGGCTCTGGCTCGCCGGGGCCGGGTACCTGCTGGCCATGTTCAAGACCGGCATGGACAACGTGCTCGGCGTCAGCCTGCGGCAGCGGATGACGCCCGACCCCCTGCTGGGCCGCATGAACGCCACCTTCCGCACCCTGCTGACCGGCGCGCTCGCGACCGGCGCCGCCATCTCCGGCCTGATCGGCGAGCTGGCCGGGGTGCGTGTCACCTTGTGGGTGGGAGCCTGCGTGCTGGCCACGGCGTTCCTGCCGGTCTTCCTCTCCCCTCTCAGGACCAGACACGACCTGCCCGAGCAGCGGTCCGAGCCGCCCACGAGCGGCGGCGGGCCGCAGCAGGGGGACCTCGCCCCTTCCCGTCCCTGATCCGGCGCCCTCCTCCTGATCCCGGGCTCCCCCGATCCACCGGCGTCCCCGATCGCCCGTCACCTTCGAGGTACGGCTCCGAAGCGCCTCGTCTCCTCGGCGACCTGGCCGGACAGCGGCAGCGCCGCGCTCGAGGACACGCCGATCAGGAAGCTTCGCGAGGCGGGCGCGCCCTCCTCGCGTAGAGCCCGGTAGGCGGCCATCGGCTCACCGGCAGGGCCGGCCGCTGGGCCGCTCCCCTTCGCCATCCTGAAGATTTCCCGTTATCCGTCCTTGCGTCCATTGAACCGTATGGTGTACGGTACAGCGTACTAGACACACTGAGGAGAAGCTCTTGCCACAGAACGACATCCGGCCCTTCCGTCTCGACGTGGCCCAGGCCGACCTGGACGACCTGCGCGAGCGGCTCGACAGGGTCCGCTGGCCCGACGAGGTACCCGGACTCGGCTGGCAGTACGGCGTGCCCCTGGCCCACCTGCGCGACCTCGTCGACCACTGGCGTACCGGCTACTCCTGGCGCGAGGCCGAGTCCGAGCTCAACGCCCACCCGCAGTTCACCACCGAGATCGACGGGCAGAACATCCACTTCCTGCACGTCCGCTCGGCCAATCCCGACGCGCTTCCGCTGCTGATCACTCACGGCTGGCCCAGCTCCCCCGTGGAGTACCTGGACGTGATCGAGGCCCTGTCGGCCGACTTCACGCTCGTCATCCCCTCGCTGCCCGGCTACGGCCTGTCGGGCCAGACCCGCGAGGTCGGCTGGGGCTCCACCCGCATCGCCAGAGCGTGGCTTGAGCTGATGACCAGGCTCGGCTACGACCGGTTCGGCGTGCAGGGCGGCGACTGGGGCACCTGGATCTCCAGGGAGATCGGCGTGCTGGCCCCCGAACGCGTCGTCGGCATGCACGGCAACGGCATCATCTGCTTCCCCATGGGCCTGCCGGGCGAGCTCGACGGCCTCACCGAGGTCGAGCAGGAGCGGATGGCCTTCCGTGAGCGCTACATGACCGAGCAGTACGGCTACAAGCTCATCCAGTCCGCCCGCCCGCAGACCTTCGCCTACGGCATGGCCGACTCCCCCGTCGCGCTGCTGTCGTGGTTCACCGGCGTCTTCCACGAATGGAGCGAGGCCGAGATCCCCCGCGACCGTCTGCTGACGAACGTGATGCTCTACTGGCTGACCAACACCGCGGGCTCGGCGGCCCGTTCCTTCGTCGAGACGCCGGACACCGACCAGGACACCTCGGTGGAGTGGGAGCTCAAGCCCGCGACGGTGCCCACGGCGGTCTCGGTGTTCCCCAAGGACATCCTGCGCCCGATCCGCAGGTTCGCCGAACGGGACAACAACGTGGTGAGCTGGGTCGAGCACGACCGCGGCGGCACCTTCGCCGCGCTCGAGCAGCCGGACCTCTACGTCGCCGACGTCCGCGCCTTCTTCACCTCCCTCGCCTGAGCGTCAGCGGGCGGGTCCGGGAGCGGACGGCCGCTCAGGCGTGGTGCGTTCGCGTAGCCGGCCCTCCCTGCGTTCTGGCCCGCGCTGCGAGGAGGAGGAGCTCGTCGACCTCCCACTGGTCGCCGGCGTGCCTGCCGTACCTGTGAGAGAGGATCCGCCCGCCAGGGTCGATGAGGAAGTCGGCGGGCAGCCCGAGCACCGTCTCCCCGCCCGTGGGGTACGGCCTGCCGCCGCGGAGCAGGCCGCGGGCGACCACCGGCCACGCGCCTGGCCGCATCGGGGTGGTCCAGGCGCGCGGATGCAGCACCGCTCCGGCGGAGGTCTCCACCCCGAACTCGGCGTACAGCCGCCTGGCGGGGTCGGCGATCGCGGCGAAGGGCAGCAGGCCCTGGTGGGGCAGCATGTCCTCGGCGCAGGAGTGGAAGACCACGATCTCGTGGACGCCCGCGGCCCTGATCTCCTCGTGCCGCGCGGCGATCGTGCGCAGGTGCATGTTGCAGATCGGGCAGCCGGCGTAGCGGCGGAACTGCAGGTGCGTCAGCCCGTCGGGGGCGGGCAGTCGCACGCGCTCGCCCGTGATGGTGCTCAGCTCGCGGGCCTCGACGGTCCTCATCGGGCCGCCGACCTGATGAAGTCGTCGACGATCTGCGCCAGCCGCGGCCCCTGGTCCTCCTGGACGAAGTGACCGCCGCCGACGATCGTGGTGTGCGGCAGGCCCTTCGCGCCGGGAATGCGCTCCCTGAAGGCCGTGTGCGCCTGGCCGAGCACGAAGTCTCTGTCGCTGAAGGCGCACAGGAACGGGGTGTCGAGGCTTTCCAGCACCTCCCACGCCTTGCGGTTGGCAGGGGCCGCCTCGTCGGCGGGGGTGATGGGGATCAGCAGCGGGAAGCGGCGGGCGCCCTGCACGTGGTCCTCCTCGGGGAAGGGCGCGTCGTAGGCCGCGACCACCGCGGGGTCGAGGTCGGTGACGGTGCCGGTCGCGACGACCTGCCCAGCGCTGAACGGCCGCATGCGCTGGCTGTGCTGCAGCCACTGGGCGTAGAAGGGCCCCATGTCGCCCTGGTCGCCGGCGTGCAGGACGGTGTTGGTCGCCACGACGCGGCGGAACCTGTCAGGGTGCTCGGCCAGCAGGCGCAGGCCAAGCAGGCCGCCCCAGTCGTGGCAGACCATCGTCACGTCACGCAGGTCGAGCCGGTCGAAGACGGTCTCCCGCAGCCAGTCGACATGGCTCTGGTAGGTGTAGGCGAAGCGGTCGGCGGGCTTGTCCGAGCGACCGAACCCGACCAGGTCGGGTGCCAGGCACCGGTGCCCCGCCGCGACCAGCGGCGGGATGACGTGCCGGTACAGGTAGCTCCACGTCGGCTCGCCGTGCAGCAGCAGCACCGTCTCGCCCGAGGGCCGCTCCGGGCGCTCGTCGAGGTAGTGGACTCTGATGCCGTCGCCGAGTTCGACGTAGTGCGGCTCGAAAGGGAAGTCGGGCAGGTTCTCGAACCGGTCGTCCGGTGTGCGAAGGATGTTCATGCCTCCTGAGAGCGGGTGGACGCCGGGAGTGTGACATCAGCCGCCGAGCTCGCGCTTGCGGCGCAGCAGGGCCGCCCGCGCCGACCTGGCCCTGACCAGCACGACGGCCGCCACCAGCGCGAGCACCACGTTCACCGCCGCGCCCGCCCAGCCCGCCCAGCCCTGCCTGTCCACCGCCAGCGCGACGGTGAGCAGGGTCAGCGGCCAGGTCGCGGCCACGGCGATCCAGCCGCCGATGACCCTGTCGAGCGCGAACAGCGGCGTCCTGCGGGTCAGCGCCCAGCCGCCGTAGCAGGCCCAGGCCAGGCACAGGACGGCGAAGCCCCCGAAGACCGACGGCAGCCGCTCCTCCGTGGCCCACAACAACCCGATGGCCAGCGCCCCGCCCAGCCCCATGACCAGCGCCACCACGTACGCCATGCGCCTGCGCAGCGACACCGGCCCGGACAGCCTTCTGATCATGTCGTCGGCGTCCATCATCGCGTTCCCCTCTCACCCAGTTGTTCTCTCAGCAGGCGCCTGGCACGTGACAGGCGCGACTTCACCGTTCCGACCGGGATGGCGCAGATCTGCGCGCAGTCCTCGATCGACAGGTCCTCCAGGTAGAACAGCACGAGGATCTCCCTCTCGACCAAGGGCAGCCCCGACAGCCCCGCGACCAGCGCGGCCCTGTCCGCCATCACCTCGGCCCCGTCCTCGACCACCTGCTCGTCCGCGTGCTCGGTGACCTGGCCGGACGCCGTGGTCGTCTCCTGCCTGCCGTACTCCTCGCGCAGCCTGTTGGTCACCGCGCGGCGCGCGATCGTGAACAGCCACGGCGCGAACCTTCCGGGCTCCCGGAGCCTGGGAAGGCCGCGCACCACGGCCAGCCACACCTCCTGGGCCACGTCGTCGGCGTCGCCGTGGTCGAGCATGCGCCGCACGTAGGTCCACACCGGGTCGTGCCATGCGCGCACCAGCTCGGCGAGCGCCTCGCGCTCTCCGAGCTGGCACCGCACCACCAGCAGTTCGTCAGTCACACTGCCTCCTCACCCACAACAGTCGGGATTACAGCCCCGCGGGTTCACGAGGTGGACAGGACGCGAGGGTGAGGCCGGCTCAGCTCACGGCTGGAACGGCGGGTTCGTCACGTTGTTCGGACCGTGGCAGGTGCCTCCCGCTTCGACGCGCTGCAGGAGGCGGCCGTCCATCGTCCACCTTCAACCACGATGTCGAGCCTCGGCATGGTGGTTGAGCACTCCGATCGAGAATGACGGTGCTCCCGGGCTATGGCTCCGGGACTACGGGGAGGCCGACGGCGGCCACGCCCCACAGTGACACACAGCGTTACCGAGGCGCCCCCGGTGCCGGAGGCCTTCGGGATCCCTTCGACTCTCTGCCCCGGCCTGAAATTCTGCCGTCGCTCGCGGACACGTAGAAAACGAAACCCGAAAGCGTTCGGAAGGTCCGATGAGGATGACGCATGGATGAAACAGACAGCCGGCACCGGTTCGAGGCCATGTACCGGCACACGTATGAACAGATCCTCGGTTACGCCATTCGGCGGTGTTCCTCTCCCGAAGACGCCGCCGATGTCGTGGCCGAGACCTACGTGATCGCGTGGCGGCGGATAGGGGAGCTTCCGCGTGGCGAGGCCGGCAGGCTCTGGCTGTATGGCGTGGCCCGGCGGGTCCTGGCCAACCACCGTCGTGGCGAGCGGCGCAGAGCCACTCAACACGCCGAACTCACGGCCGAGGCCGAGGTCCTCTACGCCATGCCCTCTCCTCAGACCGGGGCTGACGAAGTGGACGAGGCCATGAACCTGCTCTCCGACGATGATCGCGAGCTGCTGGCCCTGTCCGTCTGGGAGGAACTCGACCCCGGAGAGATCGCCGCGGTGCTGGGCTGCTCACGCAACGCCGCCCGCGTCCGCCTGTACCGCGCCCGCAAGCGCTTCGCCAAGGCGCTGGAGAAGACCCGCCCATCGATGCCCCGCCTCGAAGCGCGGCCGCTCGTCGAGAAGGAGTCACGGTGAACAACGACCAGATCTTCAAGAGCCGGGCCAGGGTGCTGGACGAGCACCTGGCCGGCCGGGCGTCCACCGCGGGGGCGGACGCGCTGCTGGCCGAGATCGTGCTGCAGGAGCGGGAGCAGGAGCGGGAGCCTGCCCGGCGGCGGCTCACGCCGTCACCCCGCCGCGCACTGCTGGGCCTGGCCGCTGTGGCCGTCCTGACGGGGAGCTTTGTTGTTGCGCCCTCCCTCTTCAAGGAGTCGGGGCAGGTGTACGCCAGCCAGGCCGTGACAATCGACCGCGACGGCGACTGGTACGTCTTCTACATCACCGAGGGCGATCCCGATCCCGCCGAGCTGGAGAAGGCCTTCAGGAAGGTCGGGCTGGACGACGTCACGGTCAAGCTGATCCCCGTCTCGCCGCAGCAGCGCGCGCCCGTCGTCGGGTTCGACAAGACTGATCCCGACGCACGCATGTCGTCCACCCTGTCCGACTGCGGCGAGCGGGTCGAAGGGTGCCTGACGGCCTTCCGCGTGACCGCCGACATCAAGGGGTCCGCGCAGTTCCAGCTGGGCCGCCCGGCGAAGCCGGGCGAGAGGTATGCCTATCCTGCCGATGCGAGCTGGCCAGGTGAGGCCCTGGCCGGAGTGAAGCTGCAGGGACGATCGGTGGCCGAGGCGGTACAAGTCGTGCGCGAGCGCGACCTCAGGGTGGCCTACGAGCTCGACTGGCCACTTCGGGACGGGGGCCACGGCGTTCGCTACGAGCAGGGCGTGCCCGCTTCCCGCATCGACCAAAGCTGGAAGGTGGCGACAGCGGAAACCTACAACGACGGCGTGATCGTCCTGCACATCGAGCCAGGCGCAGGCGCGACTCCGCCGCCCGGATTCTGAAGTGAGAACAGGTGAGCACTCGTCAGCGGGCCGAACGGGTGCTCATCTGTTGCGGGCTTCGGTGCGCCTCCCTCAGGGACCGGGCCTGCTCCCGGTCCGCGCCGGTGACATGCATCACACGCTCTGGTTGTCACAAGAGGGCGGGGACCGGTGTCTTGTGCGTGTGGCACGATCAACACCGAAAGGCAGAAACCCACGATGAGCGAGCGCAGCGAACCGGTCATGGACACACCCGAGCCGCCCGCCGACCGTGGCCGCGTGGACTCAGCCACCGAGGCGTTCGTGGCCCACCGCAACCTGTTGTTCACCGTCGCCTACGAGATGCTCGGCTCGGCCGCCGACGCGGAGGACGTCCTGCAAGAGACGTGGCTGCGGTGGGCGGACGTGGATCTGGACCACGTGCGGGATCGGCGCGCCTACCTGGTCCGGATCACCACGCGTCAGGCGCTGGGCCGGATGCGTACGCTCCGCCGCCGCAAGGAGTCCTACATCGGCCCCTGGCTGCCCGAGCCGCTGCTGACCGCGCCGGACGTGGCCCATGACGTGGTGCTGGCCGACAGCGTCTCGATGGCGATGCTGCTGGTGCTGGAGACGCTCGCGCCGGTCGAGCGGGCGGTGTTCGTGCTGCGCGAGGTGTTCGACCTCGGCTACGACGAGATCGCCGAAGCGGTCGGCAAGACCCCCGTCGCGGTCCGCCAGATCGCCCACCGGGCCCGGACGCACGTCGCCGCGCGCCGCCCGCGCGGGGTCGTCCCCCTGGCCGAAGCGCACGATGCGCTCAGGGCGTTCCAACGGGCGGTCGAAACCGGCGATCTGCAGAGCCTGCTCGACAAGCTCGCACCCGACGTCGTCCTGCTGGGCGACGGCGGTGGGGTCGTCCAGGCCGCGCTGACGCCCGTCGTCGGCGCCGACCAAGTGGCTCACGTGCTGGCCACCGGGCGGCTGAGCAGGATCACCGCGGCATCGCTGCAGCCTGCACAGGTCAACGGCTACCCGGCACTGATCCTCCGGCTCGACGGCGAGGTCGACACCGTCCTGGCGGTACGCATCGACGACGGCCTCATCACCGGCCTGTACGCCGTGCGCAACCCCGAAAAGCTGTCACGGCTCGAGCAGCCGACCACCCTGCACCGCTGAACCGGACAGCTGACGGACACCGCTGGATGAGGACAACGCGCGTCAGGCGGGCATTCCGTTGGCGCTTTGGCGCGCCGGTCACGAACGCACGCGCAGCGACTCCAGCATCCGCACGAGGGCGGCCTGGGTGTCGGCCAGATCGTTCGGGCCCGTCGAGGAGGCCAGCCACAGCGCCGCCTCGTTCATCGCCCCCGAGAGCAGATGGGTCAGCGGCGCGAGCGGCTGGCCGGCGATGACCCCCGCCTCGACCAGCGCCGCCAGCGCGTCGGCCAGGTGGCTGGCCGACGCGGCCTCATCCATCGCCCGCCACTCGTTCCAACCCAGTACGGCGGGGCCGTCGATGAGCATGATCTGCTGCACCTCGGGGTCGGCGCCCGCGGCGAGGAAGGCCTCGCAGCCGGCGACGAGCTGGTCCCACGGATCGTCCATGGCGTCGGCTCCTTCGGCCACCCGCCGGCCGACCTCCTGCTGCACCTGCTCGACCACCGCGCGAAACAGCTCGGCCTTGCTGTCGAAGTGGTGATAGAGCGCGCCCTTGGTGACGCCCGCGGCGCGGACGATCTCCGACAGCCCGACGGCTCCGTAGCCGCGCGCGGCGAACAGCCGCCTGCTCTCGCGCACGAGCGTCCGCCTGGTCTCCTCGCGCTGCCGCGTTCTCGCCGTCCCGTTCACATACCGATGGTATGCTGACATACCGTCGGTATGTGAAAGGACTCGCTATGACGCTGACCAGCTTCTATCCGGTCATCTGCACGACCAGCCTCAAGGAGTCGCACGACTTCTACACCCGCCTGATGGGCTTCGAGACGACCTTCGAGGCCGACTGGTACGTGAGCCTTCGCCGCGGGCCGTACGAGCTGGCCCTCCTGGACCCGAGCCACCCCACCATCCCCGAGCGGTATCGGGGCAGGGCCGCACAGGGGCTGCTGCTCAACTTCGAGGTGGAGGACGTCGACGCCGAGTGGGAGCGGCTGGTCGTGCGCGAAGGACTGTCCGCCGAGCTCGAGCTGCGCAGCGAGGACTTCGGGCAGCGCCACTTCATCGTGGCCGACCCCAACGGCATCCTGATCGACGTCATCACCCCGATCCCGCCGCAGGGCGAGTACGCCACCCAGTACGTCACCCCATGACTTCCAGGCCGCCCCCACATCCGGGGGCGGCCCGCCCGCAGCCCTGGGCGAACGGGAGCGGGCCGGACGATCGTCGGATCCAGGATCGCTTCGATCGCCGGCCCGGCCGAGCTGGCGTTGAGAGGCGCGGTTGAGGGGCGCAACGGCTCGTCCATCCCCTACGACGGGCGCGGGTCCCGCGTTGATCACCGTGACGCGCGGGCGCCGGCCCGTCCTCGCCGACCCGTTCTGCCCGGTCGCGCTAGCTGTTCTGTCCTGGGAGGTTGAGTACGCGGCCGGCGGGTGCTTGGCCGTTCAATGCGGTGTGGCCGCGGTGGTGACCGTAGGTGTGGAGCCACGGCGGGAGGGCTTGACGGCTTTCGATTGGTGGGCGGCCTATCTGAACGCCGCGACGAGGTCGGCGAACTCCTCAGGCGTGACGATCCGTACGCCCAGCGCTTCGGCCTTGGTGCGCTTGGATCCGGCCTTCTCCCCCGCCACCAGCAGCGACGTCTTCGCCGACACGCTCGAGGACGCCTTGCCTCCCGCGCGCTCGACCAGCTCGTTCACCTCGTTGCGCGACAGCGCCTCCAGCGGTCCGCTCATCGCCCCTGTGACGACCACCGACATACCGGCCAGTGGCAGCGCGGGCACGTCGTCCGAGAGTGCGTGGCCCACGGGATCGGGGCCCTGGCCTGCGAGGACGGGGGGCACGGCTCCTGGCTCGGTCATCGTCACCCCCGCCTTGACCAGCTTGTCGATGAGGGGCCCGAGCGCGGCCAGCTCCGCCATCACCACGGGCGCCTTCTCGGGGCCGATGCCCTCCACCCCCTGGATCGCCTCGGCGTCGGCCGCCCTGATCGCCTCCATCGTGGCGAAGTGACGGGCGATCCTGCGGCTCATCGACCGGCCGGTGCCGCGCACGCCCAGCGCGCAGAACACCCGGCTCAGCGGCCTGGTCTTGGCCTGCTCGATGGCGGCGAGCAGGTTGTCGCTGCTGACCTCGCCCATGCGATCGAGGGGCAGCAGTTGCTCGCGGGTGAGGAAGAACAGGTCGGCGAAGTCGGCGATGAGCCCGGCGTCCAGCAGTTGAAGGATGCGGCTGTCGGCGAGGCCCTCGATGTCGAGCTGGTCGCGCCCGACCGCGTAGGTGATGGAGGCGCTCGCCCTGCACGCCCTGCCGCGCACGCACCTCCACCGCTCCTGCGAGGTGTCGATGCCGTCACCGCACGAGGGACACACCTGGGGGAACTCGATCGGCCGTTCGTCGCCGGTGCGCAGGTGCACAACAGGCGCCTCCACACGCGGGATCACGTCGCCCGCCTTGTAGACGACGACGCTGTCGCCGAGCATGAGCCCTCGGCGGGTGATGTCGGCGACGTTGTGCAACGTCGCGTACGTGACCGTGCTGCCGTCGAGCTCCACCGGTTCGAGGACGGCCCTCGGGGCGATGACGCCGGTGCGGCCGGTGTTCCACTCCACCGCGAGCAACTTGGTGATCTTCTCGGTGGCGGGCAGCTTGTAGGCGACCGCCCACCTCGGCGCGCGCGTGCCGAACCCGGCCTGTGCCTGGTCGCCGGCCAGGTCGCACTTGACGACGATGCCGTCGATGCCGAAGGGCAGCTCGGCCCTGAGTGCGGCGATCTGCTCGATCCGCTCCTGCACCCCCGCGAGGTCGGCGGCGACGACGCCCGCCACAGCCGTGACGGCTGTGGTGCGCACGCCCTGCCCCGCGACCCACTCCATGATCTGGCTGTGCGGCAGCTCCCGCAGCCGCGCGGCCAACTCGGAGTCGTCCTGCGGCGGCAGCGGCAGCGCGCCGTAGGCGAAGAAGGTGAGCTCACAGGTGTAGGCCCGATCCTGGGCGCGCAGGGTGCCCGCCGCCGCGCTGCGCGGGTTGGCGAACGTCGTGCCGTCGTGCGCGCGGCGCTTGTCGCACGCCTGCGTGAACTGCTCGGCCGTCATCATCACCTCGCCGCGCAGCTCCACCGTGACCGGTTCGGCCAGCCGCTCCGGCAGGCCGACGACGGTGCCGATGGCGTGCGAGACGTCCTCACCGGCGGTGCCGTCTCCCCTGGTGACCAACTGGACGAGCCGCCCGCCCCGGTAGCGCGCGGAGACCGCGAGCCCGTCGAGCTTGGGCTCCACACTCCACGCGGCGACCTGCCGCCCGAGCCTGCGCTCCAGCGAGGTCACCCAACCGGCCAGCTGCTCGGGCTTGAAGACGTTGTCGAGCGAGAGCATCGGCACCGTGTGCGGCACGTCGCCCACCACCGCGCCACCGGCCACCTTGCCCGTCGGGGAGTCGGGCAGCACCTCGTCGGGATGGGCCTGCTCGTAGGCCTCGATGCCGCGCACCAGCCGGTCGTAGGCGTCGTCGTCGAGCGCGGAGGTGCCGTCGGCGTAGTAGGCGGCGGAGGCTCCGACCGCCTCGCGCACGGCCTCGGCGTAGGAGGCGGGATCAGCCAAGGTGATCATGGGGGGTGCGTCGCTCATGCGTTCATCATGCCGGTCGGCACCGACAATCCATGGAGGCCGGGAAGGCCGCCCCCGCAGGCGGCCGTCCCGGCACGGAGCAGCGAACCTACCGCTTCTCGACGTGCCGGTTCCACGTCCATGGTGGGGATGCCACATGCAGGCGCTACCGGTACCGGGTCGAAATCACCTGTACCTGCCCGTCGGCTCATGCGGGAAAACGGTTCACCCTTCGATCGGTCTGAAGCAAGGGTTGGAACGCCGCCGAGGACCTGCCCGACCGGGCCGCGCTGATCGAGCAGGCCGGTGACTACATCGACGCCTACCTGACGGTCGTCGAAGGCCGTACCCTGGTCGACGGCAAGCCCGCCACCTTCCCCATCCCCGCCTGCGCGTGTAAGGCATCTCCCCGCGGCAGGTAAGGACCGGCACGGTGCCCGAGCGATCGACCCTCGCCCGCCGTAACGCCCCGCAGATCACCGCGGGCAAGCCCACCCAAGACCAGACCGTCCCCGACTACCTGGCGCAGGCGACGGCCGCCGCTACCCCGGGGAAGGTGTGGCAGATCTGGCGGAGCGCGCAGGAAGCCGGACATCTGACTCCCGAACTGCGCACGCTGCTCAACACGCTCGGCTCAGCGCTCGCCGCTACCCTCGGCGCCACGACCGACCCGGGCGGCGCGGTCCCGGACGAACCGCCCCCGCCGCAGGACCCCGAGACGCTGCCCAACCAGATCCTGGCCACCTGGCGCAGCGTCACCAGCGGCCTGCACGAGGAGTTCCAGTCCGCCACCGGCACCACCATGCGGCAGGCCACAGCCGTCCAGCTGGCGGACTTCCTCGCCGACCTGATCCTGCGGCATCCTGCCGACGACGAAGACGATCACGATAGCGACCCCTTCCCGTCGACTACCTCGGAGAAGCTGATGTGGTCCGGGGCTTCACAGGCGATGCCGTCCCCGTCTCGATCGAGATCATGCGGGTCGGTCTTGTCGGCGGTCCAGGACCTTCTGAGCTTCCTTCTGGGTGTCGAACAGGCTGCAGTTGAGCCGCACCAGGCGGCGATCTGTCGACCGACGTCGCCATGCTCGAAGAGCCGTGGCACCGCACCCCGGGCACGGCGCTGGCCCGTCTCGGGTCGCCGCCTGGATACGATCGTCTCGGCCTTGGCGCCGACAGCTGACCACGGCATCTACCCTCGCCGACGGGCACTCTTGGTACGTACATGCCGTTCACCGGGTCTTCCGGCGGCGGGGAAGCAGGGCTACGCCGCCGAGTATGACGAGCCCGGCGATGGAGGCCCATCCGGCGGCATCACCGGCCACGGCGTACGGAGTCGGTGTGCCCGCCGTGGGCATCGACACCGTCATCGTCTGGTCGTCGCCTACGAAGTAGTCGGCCATCGCGAGCGTCCGTCCCTGCGAATCTATGGCAATCGAAATGCCCCTCCTGGTTGGACGCAGGATCGACACACCGTTCTCGATCGCACGTATGACGGCCATGTCGGCGTGCACGGGGCCGATCGGCCCCCAGTCGCTCGACGGCACCAGCAGCACGTCGACATTCGCGCGGCCCGCCTGCCGGACGAGCCATGGGAAGTCCGCGTCGAAGCAGATGACCGTGGACAGGCGGCCGTACGGCGTGTCCACGATCGGTAGGACGCCGGGACCGAGGGCGTTGCCGTCGCCGGGGACGCGGGTCGCCTTGGCGTAATCCCAGCGGACGTCTCCAGACGGGTCGATGAGGATCGTCCGATTCTCATTCGTCGGATCGCCGGCCGTCGGCAGGATGACGATCACGCCGACCGCGAGGTAGATACCCTCCTCGCGCGCGACCGCAGTGGCGCGTTGCAGGAAGGCGGCCTCCTCCTCTTTGAAGACGTAGCCCGCCGCTTCCGACCACGCGACGATCTTCGCGCCCGCGCGGGCCGCTTGCCGGGTCCGTGTGAACAGGTCGTCGAGCACCGGCGTGAGATGCAGGCGGAAAAGCCGGTTCCGCTCCGGCTCGGTGCGCGGGCCGGAGCGGACGGCCGCCGCTTCGCGAGCCTTGTCGAGCTCGCGGTCGGGGGCGAGGCCCGCCATCGGCACGGTGGCCGAGGATGCCGGGAGCGTCGGGGATGTCGGGAACAACGCCAGCCGCGTCCCGCCGTACACCAGAACCGCAAGCAGTACGACGCAGTATGGCATCGCGAGCGGACGGGCGGGGCGCCGCTCCCACAGGTGATTGACGACCGGCGCGGTCCACAGGATCAGGAAGCTCAGGCCCCAGACGCCGGTGATCGAGACCACCTGGGCCAGGGACAGGTTCGTGACCTGCGTGTAGCCCGGTGTCCCCCAGCTAGCGAACGCGCTGCCCTGATCCAGGCTGAGCAGAAACGCGGTCGCCGTCTCCACCGCCGGGAACACCAGCGTGTGCAAGGGACCACGCAGCCGTCGGGCGGCAAGCAGGTCGGCGGCGTACGGCAGGACGATCGCCAGGCCGGGCAGCGCCCACAGGTACAGCGCGGGCGGAGTCCATAAACCGCGCATCGCGACGAGCGTCGCGCCGTAGCCCACCAGCGCGAGCACCGGCAGCGCGACGAGGGCGCGCTGGGTCCGGGCAAACCGCAGTAGCAAGATCGGCGCGAGCCACGCGGCGGCTGGGATCACCGATTGGAAGGTGGTGAAAGGTAGCAGGCCGGCGCCCAGCGCCAGCCACAGCCAGGACGTACGACCGTGGCCGGGCGAAGGATGGGAGTCGGTCCGCGGTTGACGGGTGACGTCGGTCGTGGCCATGAACGGTCCTCCTGATGGTGAGGGTTCGGCGCCCACCAGGGTGGCGGCCGGAAACTGTGCAGTTCAGCGATCGCCGGCCTTTGTCGCCGTCATCAGGAACTGCGGATATGTGGCGACGAAATGGTCGGCGTGGTCATCGCGCGAAGCTTCGAACCCGTCGACGACCGTTCTGACCTCGGCCTCGGTGACCAGATCTGGGTTGTTCTTCTGGAACAGCCTGATGACACTCGTCAGGTAGTCACCGAACGCGGCGCCCATCTCCACGTTGTTCCGCAGCACGATGTTGAGATCATCGACTGTGAACCCCGCGTCCGTGGCGAGCCGGGGCAGCTTGCTGCCGATCATGGCGTCGGTGCCGCCGTCCGCCGTGACTTTCAGCCAGACATCCCTCGTCGTCTGGAACGGTTTCCAGGCTGGCCGCGTGGTCAGGAAGGACAGGTCCTCCTCGATCACATAGATCCGGCCGCCCACCGGAAGCGCGTCATGGACGGCTCTCAGGACGCGTGCGGGATCGGAGACGTGCTGCAACACGAAGCGCAGGATGCACCTGTCGAACCGACCACGCGCCGTCTCCGGGATCGGATCCTCGCCGATCTTGGACACGTTGATGCTGTAGTTCGGGGGTGACGCCTCGTTTCTGCGAAACCTTCTGGCGAGATGCGGGTTCGCCTCCACCCCGAAGATAGGGGTGCCGGGAAAGTTGCGGGCAAGGTAGCCGCCGTAACCGCCCGCGGCGCTGCCGACCTCGAGGACCCCGCAGCCTGTGCCGAATTCCCTGCTCCGGAGCCAGGCGACTTCACCCTCGCCCAGGACCTGGGTCTGGAGGTCCAGGAGCCCTTCCCACTCCTGGAGTAACTCCTCCTCCTCGATGGCCTTCATCATGCCGGGCGTCAACGTCGGGAAGTCGGTGTCCGCCAGGACATGCGGCGCCTCTTCGCTCGTGGCCCGGGCCTCCGCCCAGCTCGGTGCGTCTATAGACAAGGTCATGACATCTCCATGTCGGTGTGGTCCCGCGGCGCCGCTCCGGATGCTCCGCGCAGATCCGGAGCCGCGAGCCTACGGAATGATCAAGAATTGACTCTGCCGAAGGCGATCGGCCGGTCCGCCACGCTGTGGAATCCGTCCACCACGTGCTCGTTCACCCCCCACCAGTGTCCTTGAGGGTGGTTCGCCGCGTCGGTACGGATGAAGATCCACCCACGCCCCACGCCGTCGTACTCGGTCGTGCCGACGGATCGGGTGTCCGGGAAGTCGTGGTAGAGCGAGCCCGACAAGGACGACGCAACCCCGTGCGGCTTCTGTGTACTGTCGATCACGGGGACCGCCCACTCGATGGTGGAGTCGTTGGCGTCGCGGTTGTAGGACACCGGGGTCCCTGCCGCGATCATCATGTGGCCGGTGGGATCACCGGATCCAGAGCCGACGTCGTTGTACTTGATCGCGATGATCGTCCCGGCACGGATCTCGGTTACCTGGTCCAGAGCGGGGTTGGAACTGGTGATGAAGCGCGAGGCACCGCTGACGAAGGTGTCGTGATATTGCGCCGACGTCGGGCTTTGAGAGCCGAAGTCGTCCTCCAGGTACTGGCCGGTGATGGTGGGCGACGCCTTCTTCAGCTCGGTGGTCACGAAGGAGGCGCACTTGCTGCGGTTGTAGTAGCTGCTCGCCGAGCCGGGTGTGCCCCAGACGACCAACGTGACGGATTTCGCACGCATAGAGGACTTCCCCTTCATGAATGGGTTCGGTATCAGTCCTGGCCGGCGCCGGCCTCGGTGGTCGTGACGGCGCGCACCCGTGCGCCGGCGTCCCACAACAGGTCGAGCAGCGCACGCAGACCGGCCTGGTCCAATGTCAGATCGCTGAGCACGGTCCTGCGCCCGTCCTGGCGCACCTGGACCAGCCCGAACCGCCGGGACATCTCCTCGCGCAGACCTGCTGGCAGCGGTCCGTCGACCTCAATGCGGCAGTGGTGATTCATGACCAGAGCATCCGTCGCGCCGGTGCGAGGCGTCTCCACCCGCCCCCGGATTCCACCCAGGGTGGGGACCACGCCGTCCACCCCGTTCGGCGCGTCAGATCAGCCCGAGCTCCCGCCCCCGCCGTACGGCATCGGACCGCGACGCCACGTCCAGCTTGCGGTACAGACTCCTGGTATAGCCCTTGACTGTGTTCAGCGACAGGTACAGTTCCTGCCCGATCTCGCGCTGTGACAACGGGCCTTGCAACGCGCGGAGCATCGACAGCTCGCGATCGGTCAGCTCCTCGAACAGCCGCCCATCGCCCCGGGCGGCACGCGCCGCGCCGCGGCCCATGCGCTGTTCTGCCGCGGAGATCCGCCGTAGCGTTCCAGGGAAGACGGTGTCCGTGCCGGCGATCTCAACCGCCTCGGCCAGCACAGCGCGCGCGGCCGCCCGGTCACCGGTCGCCAGCAGCGCGTCGGCCAGCGTGACCAGGACACGCGCCGTCTGCGAGGGATGCGCCGCCGCCCGTGCCAGCCGCGCTGCCCGCTCCAGCGTCGTCCGCGCCAGGTCCGGCCGGCCCGCCTCGTAGGTGAGCCTGCCCTCTGCCGCCCGCAGCAGCGCGAGCGCGCCGCCGGCCGCCTCGCCCAGCGCCGCCTCGAGACCGGCGGCGTTGGACGCCGACTCGGCGACGACCGACCCGGCGTCGTCGACACGGCCCTCGTCGAGCAGGCACATCGCGAGCGCTCCGGCAGCGATCAGTCGGGTGAACACCGGCGCGCCGAGCGTCTCGGCGCCCTGCCGAGCCGCGCTGAGCAACGCCCGCGCCTCGGCCTGCTGATCGAGCCCGGCCAGGACGACGCCCAGGGTCAGCCGTGAGATCACGTAGCCGTCGCGGGTGGGATCGTGCTCCAACTCGACAGCGCGCCGGGCTTCCTCGACGGCGGCGGCCAGCTTCGCGGCCGGCCCGAACGTCGCCCGCAGCGTGCCGATGGCCGCGCGGGCGCTGGTCCACCCGCGCGGCGGCCGGTCGTCGCCGACCAGCCCAGCCTCCGCGGCATCCAAGAGTCGGTCGACCTGATCCGGCCTGCTACTGAAGCCGGCTGCGGCGGCCATCGCGATCGCCAGGCGCGGATCGGCGCGAACCAGTGCCTCGTCGAGACTTTCGGCCAACTGGAGATAGGTAGCGGCGGCTCCGCCGTCGAGGAACTCATCGTCAGCTGCGATCAGCAGGTCGGCCGCCTCGCGTTGGTCCCCGGCGGCGATCAGGTAGCGGACTGCGGCTTCCACATCGCCGGAAGCATGCCACCACGCCGCCGCCCGCCGCAGAATCCCGGGTGTGACGGCAGGCGTCACGCGGCCCAGTTCCTGGCGCAACGCGTCGCGAAAGAGCCGGTGGTAGCGGTACCACTCCCGCTGCTCGTCAAGTGGCACGACGAACAAACCGGCCCGCTCCAGCGCGTCCAGTCGCTCCGCTGAGCCGTCGCAGTCGAGCGCGGCGTCGCACAGCGGACCGCTCATGCGATCGAGCGCAGAGCTACGGATCAGAAAGTGGCGCTGGTCTGCGGGTAAGCGCGCGAGTACCTCGGCGGCGAGATAGTCGACGACGTGCCGGTCATCGCCCCGGATGGCCTCCGCACGGCGTACAGGATCGGCCGCGCCACGCAGGGCCAGGGCCGCGAGATGCAACCCGGCGGCCCAGCCCTCAGTGCGATAGACGAGCCCCGCAACCTGGCCGGCGCCGAGTGCGACCCCGCCCACATCGGCCACCAGGCCAATCGCCTCCTCCGGCGCGAACGCGAGATCCGCCGCGCGGATCTCGGTGAGCTGTCCGCGTGCGCGCAGGCGTGCCAGCGGCAATGGCGGGTCGAAACGCGCGGCGATCAGGACGCGGATCGCCGCCGACAGATAGGACAGCAGGAACTCGGCCGCCTCGTGGATCCTGCGGTCGGTGATGAGGTGGTAGTCGTCGAGCACGAGCACGCCCTCGTGCTGGCCGTTGTGGGCCGTCAGATCGTTGATGAGGCTGGGGACGGCGACATCGAGTGGCTCGAGACCGGGAACGCGAAGCGCGGCCATGGCCTCCGCCCCGACACCCGGTCGGACGCGCTGAAGCGCCGTGATGACGTAGGTCCAGAATCGCACCGGGTCGTTGTCGGTCTCGTCCAGCGTGACCCATGAGACCGGCCGCCGCTCCGCGTCACCGCCGGCCCACTGGGCCAGCAGTGTCGTCTTGCCCCAGCCAGCCGGCCCGATGACCACGGTCACGGGCGTGTGAGCGTCGTCGAGCATGCCCAACAGCCGCCGTCGTGACACCGCTGTGGGGCGCGTCCAGGGCGGGTTCAGCTTGCTTGTCAGTACGGGCCGGTCGTGCGCTGGATCTGTCACCCGGACTCATCCACCCGTCTCACACAACCGCGTCGTCGCCGGTGCCACCATCGTACGTCTCCACTCCGGCCCCGTCCCGGCCCAGGAATAGGACTGCATGGGCGTCGACTTCAGCCGACCGCATGACCGGCTGACCGGTCGGCCGCCTCGTGGACGCCAGCCGTCCTCAGCCTTCTTCGGGGACGCAGAACGATTGACGCCCGGCCTCGGCCCGGCCTTCCAGGTCGGTGTCACAGCCATCGTGCGGCCATCCTGAAGGCGACGCATGAAGGTGACCGGCTACGCCGACGACCGCCTCCGTCCGGTCACCGAACTCGGGCATGACCGCCCCGCCTGGCGGGGTACGGCTGGCCCCGGCGTCGTGGGCGCGGATCTGCGTGTGAAGCAATTCTGCTGGTCATACCCACTTTCGGCGCTGCGCAGTACATGAGACATATCACAACTCCACAGGTTTCCTGCCGGAACGATAGGGCAATTTGAAGCGGCCGCTGCGAAGTTCTCGCAAGCTGCAAATCAACATCATTGCTTGACCCATGGCAACGAGACGAGATTCAGAAGGACGAAGACGAAGCATGTCGTTCACCGACGAGTACGACCACGACGACGCGCACGCCGAGTGCTTCCAGCCACACGGGGGCACCGACCTCGACTACTACGGCAGTGAGGGACGGCCGCTGTAGGTCTCGGACCAGCCAGTCGCCGAACGTCCGAGACGGCAGTAACGGACGGTCAAGCGACCCAGGCGCAGTGGCATGGCCGAACTGGGCCGCACGTCGATTGACGATCAGAATTCTGCTGCTGGAAGCAGTTCCGTTCTCTTGCTTCCAGCAGCAGATCCGCTCAGTAGAACGAACGCCTCCGTCACGATGCGCCCCGGCGCTGGGAGCCGCAGGTGCGGTAGGCGTCCAACGTCTCCTGAGCCGCCGGCCCCAGGCTGGCCGGCGCCCGCATGGCGTCCTCGGACAGCGGCAGCGTCTTCGCCAGACGCGGCCGGCAGATCAGGCGCAGCGATGACGCGTACCGGAAGATCGGTGGTGGAGCCCAGGAGTCGCAGCGCCCGCCTCATCGCTGTCCGCGCTGATCTCACGTTCGCCCCAGGGCCGTACCTCTTGACGACCGTGGTGACGGCGAGGGCGAGCCGATCCAGCAGCTGCTCGTCGAGCGGGCCCGGTGGGGCTGGCCGTTCGAGGCACACCGGCTCGATCTCCTGCTCGTCCAGCGCGATCGGCGCTCTCGACGAGGCGTCAGCCCACGGGGCGGGCGCTTTCCTGCCGTCGGGCCCCTTCCGTATCGCGGGGCCGGTGCTGAGGAGCCGGATCTCGGCCACGCACTCGGCGAAGCCCGCCGACGCCCTGGCGAGCGCAGGAAGATCGGCGCATCAGCGTGTCGTAACACACGACGACGCGAGTCGAGGTGCGACAGCCGTACCGCGAGCGCCTCACAGCAAGAGGACAGGCGCCGATCGTCGCTGTATGCCCCGCCACTGGCGGATGACCCCACCGAGCGGGGACCGCGAGGATGACTGAAGTGGATCCAGAAGCCGAAGCATCCGGCCCCCGAGGCGGCTCTTGACAGGGAGCCTGCAGACCGTGTGACATACGTCGTGTATGTTACCGACACGGAGTAGGCGCTCACCCCCCGAGCCGCCGTCGCGGGCCGTCGCCACCGCGGTAAGGCCTGTGTCCGATCATCCGAATCCGTTCTACCGGGAGTAGACGTGAAACGATTCTTCGCATTCTTAAGCTCTTTTCTACTGGTCGGCTCACTTACCGCACCTCCCGCCGCCGCCGCGGCCGCTCCGCGGCTGAAGCTCAGCTTCGGGTGGTGCAAGACGGCCTGCGAGATCCGCATCAAGGTGACGAACACCAGCCGGTACGACATCGCCTGGGTGGGCGGAACCTGTCGCCTCAGGGTCAACGGACGCTACGTGGGCAAGGGGACGGTCTACCTCGGCCCCATCAAGCGTGGCCATTCCCGCAGCAGCACGTGCAACGTGGTCGATTCGCGGCTGAAAGAGGCGTGGTGGGACTACGAGAACGGCGACGCCGACTTCAGGACGTACGCCACCGTCAAGGCGATCCCCCACTACCGGTACCGCCGTTGATCCCCGGCTCCGCTCCGGGACGCACCCGGCCTGCGTGTGACGCGGTTGGCCGTGACGGTGACCTGTCTGACCCTGGCCGGAGCGGCCTGCTCGGTGCCGCCGGTGGAGGCCGGCTCGGCCCGGCCTACCGGGGGCGCGCTCGGCCTTCGAACCGAGCCCGGTCGCTACCTTCAGGGCGACCGGTGGCCCGACGCCTGCCGCCTGCTGACCGACGGGGAGCTCAAGGCCATCCTCCCGCAGGCGGAGGAGGTGAGCAGGAAGCCGCGCGGACTCAACCTGACGGATATACCCGACTTCCTGACAGGGAAGGGCGGGGGCACCGAGCACATCGCGAAGGCGGGATGTGACCTCGGCTTCAAGCTCCCTGACGACTACGACGCGCCCAACTCCGCCATCAGCATCATGGTCAACGCCATCGCCGATCCCGCCCTGGCCGCCAAGGCGTACCGCCAGGGCAAGGCGCAGGACGACAAGATCGGCGGTGTCGTCGAACTGGGCAAGGAGTGGGGGGCGAAGGAGTGCTACTCCTCCAAGCCCACGGCGGGCTCGCAGATGCGCGTCTCCTGTCACACGGGCCACTTCGAGACCTGGGGTCACACCAGCGCGGAGCTCGCAGGGGCCGATGCCTACTCCGCCGCGAGCTCGGAGGCGTTCAGGGACAAGGTCCTGTCACAGGTGGTCCGTACCCTGCTCGCCAAGATGGCCTGACTACCACCGATGCCGCGCCGCCGGATCCGGCGTCCGCGCGGTCGGTCAGCGGGACGGGTAGGCCAGGCCGGCGTCGTAGGCGATGATGACCAGCTGTACCCGGTCGCGGGCATCGAGCTTCTGCAGCAGGCTCGCCACGTGCGCCTTGGCGGTGCCGGGGCTGATGTGCAGCTGGGCCGCGATCTCGGCGTTGGACAGGCCGCGCGCCACCTGGATCAGCACCTCGCGCTCCCTCCCTGTGACGCCCGCCAGCTCGCGCGGCTCGGACGCGGGGCCGGGCCTGGCGGCGAACTCCTCGATGAGACGGCGGGTGACGGCGGGCGCGATCAGAGCGTCTCCCCCGGCGACCACCCGGACGGCGGACAGGATGTCCTCCAGCGCCATGTCCTTGACCAGGAATCCGCTCGCCCCGGCACGCAGGGCGGCGTGGACGTTGTCGTCGTCGTCGAAGGTGGTCAGGATGAGAACCCTGGCCGCGGGCGGGTCCGTGGTGATCATCTGGGTGGCCTCGATGCCGTCGATGCCCGGCATGCGGATGTCCATGAGCACCACGTCGGGGCTCAGCTGTCTGGCCAGCTGTACGGCCTGGGCCCCGGTTCCAGCTTCCCCGACGACGTCGACGTCCTGCGTGCCTGCGACGACCATGCGCAGTCCGGCGCGCACGAGGGGCTGGTCGTCCGCGAGTACGACACGGATCGTCATGGCGCTCCTGCCGGAATCGGCAGGCGTGCGGCGACCCGGAAGCCGCCCTCGGGCCGTGGCCCGGCCATGAAGTGGCCGTTCAGCAGCGCGACCCGTTCTCGCATCCCCGGAATGCCGAATCCGTTCCCCTCGGCGGTGGTGGTGCCGCGCCCGTCGTCGATGACCTCGATGCGCAGTTCCTCGCCCCCGTAGTCGATCGACACGTGGCAGTGCGGCGTGTCTGCGTGCCTGACCACGTTGGTCACCGCCTCCTGGACGATGCGGAAGGCGGACTGGTCGACGGGGGCGGGCAGCGGACGGCGCTCCCCCTGCCAGCGCAGGTCCACGTGGACACCCGCGGCGGTGGTCGTGGCCATGAGCCGGTCGAGGCTCGCCAGCCCCACCCGCGGGTCGGGCGCTTCGCTCCTGCGCAGCACGCCTACCATGCTCCGCAGCCCTTTCAGGGTCTCCCTGCTGGTGGTCTCGATGGCGTCCAGCACGTCGCGCGCCTGCGCCGGGTGTGCGTCGATCACCCTTCTGCCCGCGCCGGCCTGGATGGCGATGACGCCGATGCTGTGGGCGACCATGTCGTGCAGCTCCCTGGAGATGCGCAACCGCTCCGCCGTCACCGCCTGGGCGGCGGCGTGCGCCCGCAGGGCCTGGCCGTACTCGCGCCGCTGGCGGATGGCGGCCCCGGCCAGCCAGGCGAGCACGACGAACGCGGCGAGCAGGATCGTCAGCGCGAGAAAGCCCGGGGCGAGAGCACGGTAGCCGTTGCGCCACAGGTCCAGGTGCCAGGCTGCTTCCTGGACGGCCAGCGTCACGCCGGCCGCGGTGACGCCTGCCCGGTGTGTCCGCGTGACCGCGATGAGCCCGACCAGGATGTCGGCCGCCAGGAACACCGGCCAGATCTGCTCGGCCGAAGCCCCCGCCGCCAGGGCGGCGGCCACCTCGCCCAGCATCACCACCAGCACCGGCGCCGGCCGGCGCCGCGCCCACCCGAGAGGCAGCGCCATGGCCACGGCCACACCGGCGAGGGCCATGCCCTCCGGATGAACGTCCTCGTCCTCGTCCAGCAGCATGACGTACTGCGTCACCGCGAAGATCACCACGGCACACGCTGTCAGCACCGCCGAGGTGCCAGGCGGCAGGCGTTGCAGCAGAGGGGGCCGAGGCGGTTCGTGGTGCACGCGCTCGATCGTAGCCACCCCCCGCCGGCCGGGGCATCGGCCTGGCGGCGTATGCCCGCAGGCCACCCCCGTGCCGCCGAATACCGCCCACGGCCAGATGCCCCAGGGGGACGGCCTGCGGCAGCGTTGGCCCGGTGATCGAAGTGAACGGACTGACCAAGCGCTACGGCGCCGCGACGGCGGTGAACGACCTGACGTTCACGGTGCGTCCCGGGCACGTCACCGGTTTTCTCGGCCCCAACGGCGCGGGCAAGAGCACCACGATGCGCATGATCCTCGGTCTGAACCGGCCGACCAGCGGGAGCGCCACCATCGACGGCCGGCCGTTCGGGCGGCACAGGGCAGGGCTGCGCCACGTCGGCGCGCTGCTGGACGCGGGCGACGTGCACCCGGGCCGCAGCGCCGCCGCGCATCTGTCGGCGCTGGCCCGCGGCAACGGTCTGCCCCGCCGCAGGGTGGCCGAGGTGTTGCAGGAGGTGGGGCTGGAGGGGGTGGCGCACCGCAGGGTCGGCGGGTTCTCCCTCGGCATGCGGCAGCGACTCGGCATCGCCACCGCTCTGCTGGGCGATCCACCCGTGCTGCTGTTCGACGAGCCGGTCAACGGGCTCGACCCCGAAGGCGTGCGGTGGGTGCGCGGCCTGTTCAGGGGCCTGGCCGCCGAAGGGCGCACGGTCCTGGTCTCCAGCCACCTGATGAGCGAGATGGAGAACACCGCCGACCGCCTCGTCGTCATCGGCCGCGGCCGGCTGATCGCCGACCAGTCCCTCGCCGAGTTCGCGGCGCGCGGCACCCGCGCAGGCGTCGCCGTCCGCACGCCCGCCCCCGCCGAACTCACCGCCGTGCTGACCTGCGAGGGCGCCGTCGTGCGGCCGGAGGGCGCGGCTTTGACGGTCACCGGGCTGAGCGCGGCTCGCATCGGCGAACTCGCCCATCAGAGCCGGATCGTGCTGCACGAACTGGCACCGCCCACGGCGTCGCTGGAAGCGGCGTTCATGGAGCTGACCGCCGGCCGTACCGACTACCTCGCCGGTGACCGCCGGTGACCGGCGGCTCCCGTCCCGGGTTCCGTGATCTGCTGGCCGCGGAGTGGATCAAGTTGTGGTCGCTGCGCTCGGCCTGCTGGGTGCTCGGGCTCGGCGCGCTGGCCGTGATCGCGCTTGCCGTACAGGCGAGCATCGACACCTACAGCGCCTGGCCCACCTTCACCCCGAGGGAGAAGGCCAGGTTCGACCCGATGACGGAGGCCTTCAGCGGTCTCAGCGCGGTCCTGGTGATGATCGGTGCGGGCAGTGTGGGCGCCCTGACCCTCGCGGGCGAGTACGCCAGTGGGCTGATCCGCACCACGTTCATCGCGACCCCCGCGCGCCCGCGGGTGGTGGCGGCCAAGGCCGCCGTCGCGACGGGCGTCATGCTCGCCACCGGCACGATCCTCGCCCTCGCCACGTACGGCGTGAGCCAGGCCATCCTGTCCGGCCGTGGGGCCGGCGCCTCGATCGGCGACCCCGGTGTGCTGCGCGTCCTGACCGCGAACGCGCTGCTCGCCCCCGTGTCGGCGCTGGTCGGCATGGGCATCGGCGCGCTGTTGCGGCACACCGCGGCCACCGTCGTCACGGTCTGCGCCGTCCTGGTCATCCTGCCGACCTTCTTCAAACCGACCGTGCACCAGTGGGCCAACGACCTGTACGCCCTGTTCCCCTTCTACGTCTGGCGTACCTGCCTGTCCCTTGTGCATCCCCGCACCGAGCCGGCCCTGCCCACGATCGCGGGCTCATGGCTCGTCTTCGCGCTGTGGCCGCTCGCCGCGGTGGTCCTGGCCCTGATCGCGGTGCGCCACCGCGACGTGTGAACGCACCCCTGCCCCCCTTCACGAACAGCGAGAGGAACCGATGAACATGCATGGAGCAACCGGTCGCGCACTCCTGCCGCGACTCGCGGCGTCCGCCCTCCTGGCGGTGACGGCCTGCGTCATGACCGCCGTCTCCGCTCACGCCGAGGACGTCCGTCTGGAACTCCCCCGCCCGACCGGTCAGTACCCGGTCGGACGCGACACGCTGCACCTCGTCGACAAGGAGCGCAAGGACCCCTGGGTGCCGGAGGCGGGCCCGCGGCAGTTGATGGTGTCGATGTACTACCCCGCCCAGTCCGCCACCGGCGTTTCCTCTCCCTATCTGACCCTCGAGGAGGCCACGTCGCTGCTGCGGAGGAAGGTTCCGGGCGCCACCCTCTCGCCCGAGACGGTGGCCGCCACCCGCACCCACGCACACACCGGCGCCCGCCCGAAGAAGGGCCGCTTCCCGCTCGTGGTGCTCTCGCCCGGCCTGGGTCTGCCACGCGCCAGCCTCACCTTCCTCGGTGAGGACCTGGCCAGCCGCGGATACGTCGTCGCGCTGGTCGACCACGCCTACGAGTCGTCCGGCACGACCTTCCCCGACGGACGCACCCTCACCTGCGCGCCCGTCTGCGACAAGCCCAAACCGCCCGAGGGCGGGCTCGCGGCCATCACCAAGAGCCGGACCAAGGACATCTCCTTCGTTGTCGACGAACTGACCGACCGCCGTCCGGCCTGGAAGAACGCTCTCATGATCAACCCGAAGCGGATCGGCATGGCCGGGCACTCCCTCGGCGGCGACGCCGCGGCCGCCACCATGGCCGCCGACGAACGCATACGGGCAGGGGCCAATCTGGACGGCACCTTCCACCCCACGGTTCCCGCCGACAGCCTGGGCGATCGCGCCTTCCTCCTGCTGGGCAGCCAGGCCGACCACATCCCCGGCAAGGACCACACCTGGGACGGCAGCTGGCCGAACATGGGCGGCTGGAAGCGCTGGCTCACCGTCGCCCGTACCGATCACACGAGCTTCACCGACCTGTCGATCCTGCAGAAGGAGGCCGGCCTGTCCGGCCCTGACGCCCTCTCCCCGCAACGCTCCCTGGAGATCACGCGAGCCTACGTCGGCGCCTTCTTCGACCTGCACCTGAAGGGCAGGAAGCAGCCGTTGCTCACCGCTCCGTCGCCGGCCAACCCCGAGGTCGCCTTCCACACCCCCTGACCTGGGCCGAGCTCGATGCGCTGGAGGGCACCAGCCCTACCAAGGTCCAGGGCGCGTCTGGGCACGGGTCGCGGGTTCGGCCGAAAGGACCCGCCGAGTCGAGTCGGTCGCCGGTCCGCGGCACGACTGATCTGGCTGTGATCGCCGATGTCCTCGGCACAGCCGCCGGGAAACCACCCGCCGCTCGGTCAGGCCGTGGACCGCCGCGCCTTCGGCACGTGCTGGCTCGCCGGGCGGGGCTGCACGAGCACTGGCGCGTCCGACACGACCACGACGGAATACGGCAGGCTCGGGGACGGCAGGTCGGAATCGACCAGGTCCTCCAAGATCGGAGACTGCGTGCGCTGCGGAGGGATGACCAAGCGGAACGGCCCGAGCGGCTGACCGCCCTCCGCGCAGAACGTCAGCTCGACGTGGGCGTTGCAGGGGCTGATGTTGAACAGGCTGAGCTGGTCGCCGGGCATGCACCCGTCCGTGATCGCCATTTTCCAGTTCCCCACCATGGTGCTCATGCGCGACTCCCGTCTGCTACTGCGGCAGTCGTCCCGCTACCCCGTTATCCAGGAGTCACGCTTGTCGTGCCCGCCGGCCTCCGACAGATCGCCTCCGGCGCACAGTGACCGCGCGGTTTCAGGCTCCGCCGGGTCGCGCCCGCCCCAGACGACGAGGACATCGGAGGCGGGGGCCTGTCGGCAGGACGTGGCCTGGTCGGCGCCTCAGCCCGTGGTGTGCCTGGTGGTGCGCTGCCGGAGAAGGTCGGGGCCGCGCCACAGCCCGATGGCGATCGTCATCGCGAAGACCGGGACGGCCAACGCGGGCGACGGCCACAGCAGGCCGTCTCGTGCTTCTGTCGCGATCACTCCTGCTGCGTTCAGGGCGGCCACGGGCAGCAGGCAGGCGGCCGCGCCGGCGGTTCGTGCGCGCCATCCGCGCCTGGCCGCCCAGGTGGCCGACGGCAGGAGCACCATCAGGGCGGGCACAGCGAGCGATGTCCCCGCCAACAGCCCGACGACACCGCCCACCAGGGAAACCTGCGCCAGCCCTGCGAGGAAAGCGAGCCGGTCCACGGGTTCGGCGCCGGCAAGGGCGCTGATGAGGAACACCTGGGCGGTGATCACCCCTGTGAAGGCGCCACCCGCGGCGCCTGTGACGAGCGTCCGGCCGACGATGCCCCACGCGGTGCGCCGGCCGGACGTGGTCTCGGGCGGCGCGGGTGGCAGCCGTGGGAAGATCGCCGTCACCGCCTCAGTGTCGCACGATGTCCGCCCCTGCCCCGCTGTGCGGCGCTGGTGGCGCTGGAACCGGCCGGGGACCGCCTCGTCCGCGGCGGTCCGAGGCGGTGGCCGCCCTGTTCGATCTGTCCGGTCGGCCGCTCGGAGACCCCGGCTAGACGGCGACCGAGAGGCTGACGGCCAGACCTGAGCTCACGCTGCCGGTGACCGTGCCGAGCTGGCTCGTGTGCCCGTCGCCGAAGATGCCGTCACCGTCCAGGGACACCTGTGACAGGTTGCGCACGCTCTGGCTGTAGCCGTCGGTCGCGTACACCGCCTCGCAGACGTCTCGGGGCAGCGCCAGCTGCGAGACGGCGATCTTGTGGTCGGGGCTCGTGGTCCTGGCCAGGCTCGGGTAGACCTCGAAGTGGATGTGCGGCCACCGTCCCGCGTAACAGGCAGGGAAGACGCTCTTGAAGGTGAGCTTTCCTTCGCCGTCGGATTCCTGGACGCCGCGCAGGTAGTTCTCGCTCGCGATGCTCTCGGAGTACATCGAGTAGTTGCCGTCGCGGTCGCACTGCCACACGTAGACCGCCGCGCCGACCAGGGCCGAGCAGCCCCTGGAGGTATCGAGGAGGGTCAGGTCGATGGTGAGGGGCACGCCTTCGGCGGTGCCCGAGGCCGAGCCGACGCTGCTGCGGATGTCGCTGCGGACGACGCCGCTCCGGGTGAGGATGTTCGGGCCGTTCGAGCCGTCGCCCGGGTACGGCCCCGCGGTCTCCTCCGGGATCTGCGCGCACGTGGCGCTCGATGCGGACGCGCCTGCGCTCGACGACGCGCGGGGCGGCCCGCTCGAGGACGTGTGTGGCGCGGCGCCGGTCGAGTCGCCGCCGCAGCCGGCCAGCGTGGCCAGGCCTGCGCCGGCCAGCAGCCCCAGGACCTTCCGGCGTTCCAGCAGCGCCGCCATGTCGAACTGGAGTCCCCTGTCGAAGATGTCGTCGTGCTGCATGGGTACTCCAGGACGAGGGCCTGCGCGCCGGGGCGGGCCGGAAGGGACTGTCATCGAACTCTAGTTGAGCTCACCCCGGCCGGCCCGGAACCATCACCCTGCGCGACTGTGACGAGCGGCATGTGACCATGGAGAGGTGGGACGCATGATGACAGCCTGGGTGGTGCGGCAGCCGGGCCCCATGACGACAGGGCCGTTGGAACGTGTCCGCCTGCCCGTGCCGGAACCGGCCAGGGGCGAGGTGCTCATCAGGGTCGAGGTGTGCGCGGTCTGCCGTACCGACCTGCACCTGGCCGAAGGGGACCTGACGCCCCGGCGCCCCGGCACGGTCCCGGGGCATGAGGTCGTGGGGCGGGTCGCGGCGCGGGGCGCCGACGCCGGCCGGTTCCAGGACGGCGAGCGGGTGGGGGTCGCCTGGCTACGCGCCGCCTGCGGGAGGTGCCGCTACTGTGCCCGCGGCGCCGAGAACCTGTGCCCGTACTCGCAGTACACCGGATGGGACACCGACGGCGGCTACGCCGAGTACCTGACCGCGCCCCAGGACTTCGTCTATCCGCTGCCCGACGACCAGCCGGCCGCGGCCCTCGCTCCGCTGCTGTGTGCCGGCATCATCGGCTACCGGGCGCTGGTCCGCGCCGACGTCCCGCCCGGCGGGTGCCTGGGCGTCTACGGCTTCGGAGCCTCCGCCCACCTCACCACGCAGGTCGCCCTCGCTCAGGGGATCACCGTGCATGTGATGACAAGAGCACCCGAGGCCCGGCGGCTGGCCCTGGAGCTGGGTGCCGCCTCGGCGCAGCCCGTCTACGCGGCCGCGCCCGAACCGCTCGACGCCGCCATCCTGTTCGCTCCCGTCGGCGATCTCGTCCCCGTGGCGCTGGCGGCTCTGGATCGCGGAGGCACCCTCGCCGTGGCAGGCATTCACGTGACCGACATCCCGCCGCTGGTCTATCAGGACCATCTGTTCCAGGAGCGCACCCTGCGCAGCGTCACCGCCAACACCAGGGCGGACGGGCGGGCCCTGCTGGAGTTCGCCACCCGCCACCCGTTGCGCGTCGCCACCGTGCCCTACGAACTCGACGAGGCGGACACGGCGCTGGCGGACCTTGCCGCCGATCGGGTGACGGGCGCCGCCGTCCTCCATGTCGACGGCTGACACCCGCGACGGCCCGGCGCGCACCACGCCGCATCACCGCCGCTCATGCTCCCCCGCCGTTCATCGGCTCACCGTGTGACGACGGTGAGGTCCGCGGCGAAGCCGCGCTCCAGGGGGAACATCGGCCGGCCCAGGCGCTCGTACGGCAGCCGCCGCAGGTCCTGGTCGACGCCGCCCGGCGTCAGGGCCAGCAGCCAGTCCCCCGCGGCGTCGAACAGCTCGGGTTCCAGGTAACCGATCTTCACGACCACGAGGTCCACCGTGCTCACGGTGACACCGAGCCGGGTGTAGGAGGCCAGCTCGCGGTACTGCATCCGCCGGGAGGTGACGAACACGCTGAGCCCGCCCACCCGAACGCTCACGCACCGCCCGCCGTCTGGGTCGTCGGCGACCGCCTCCAGGACTCCTTCGAGCGGAAGCGGGCCCGGATCCCGCGAGTCGATGCGGCCGCCGACGCGTACGCTGACCGGTGAGCCGAGCGGCAGGTCCGCGACCTGCGCCACAGCCTCGGGGTCGACCAGCGAGGCGTACACGGCCCGGATCGAGCCGTCGGCGATCTCCGGGCGGGCCAGTGTCCGTTCGAGGGCGAAGGTGACGTCGTCGGCGCCGCCGGCTCCGGGGTTGTCGCCGGAGTCGCTGATGAAGAACGGCCGCCGGGCGGGATCCTTGACCGCCACCATGGCCTCGGTGAGGCATTCGTCCATGGAGCCGGTGGGGGCGACGAAGGCGAATTCGTCGCGCGCCGCCCAGAAGTGCTCGGCGAGCTCGCGCGCCGCCTCGGCGGTGACGGCGGCGTCGGTGCCCGTGGCGACGACGGCGCCGCTGCAGCGGGGCTCGTCGGACCAGGCGAAGCCGATCCAGATCGCCGCGTCGATGACGCCTTCCCTGGACTCGATCTCGGGGATGCGGGCGTACAGCCCTCTGGCCGGGTCGAGCCGGGTGCTGGTCATCTCTCCTGGCAGCAGGATCGGCACGTGGACGAGGGCCCTGTGCGGGCGCTGTCCGCGGCGGAGCGCGTCGACCAGGTTGCGCGCCGCGCGCTCACGGGTCTCCCACACGTCGACGTGGGGCGCGGTGCGGTAGCAGGTGAGCAGGTCGCACCCGTCGAACAGGGCGTGGGAGACGTTGCCGTGCAGGTCCATGGCCGCGGAGACGAACGGTTCGGGGCCGATGACCGACCGGATGGCGGTGACGAGGTCGCCCTCGGCGTCGTCGCGGCCGGCGACGCTCATCGCGCCGTGGATGTCGAGCAGCACACCGTCCAGGGGTCCTGCGGCGGTCAGCCCGTCGAGGATCTCGGCGTGCCAGGCGTCGTAGGTGTCGGGGGCGACCGCACCTCCGGGAAGGGCGCGCGCGTGGACGAGCGGTATCCACTCGACGTCGGCGGCCCACGGCTCGGCGGGTGAGAGCCAGCCGTACCGTGCCAGGAGGCTGTCGCCGCGGGTGACGTCGAAGTCGTCGGCGGTGCTCAGGTGCGGCGAGAACGTGCTGGACTCGATGTGCACGCCGCCGATGGCGACGCGAAGGGGACGGGACACGGGCGGGGCTCCTCAGGAGGATCGGACGTCGGCCTTCGCGCGCACCAGATGCCCGAGGCCGGTCAGGGCCGCATCCGGGCCCGCGATGCCGGCCTCGATGGACAGGGACTGGGTCATGGACGGCAGGCAGCGCTCGTAGAGCATGCTCCTCGCCGCGGCCACGTAGACGTCGAGGCCGGACAGCGCCCCCGCCGCATCGCGCAGGCGCAGGATCCGCGGCCGCCGTCCACCGGTGGAGCGGCCCGTGCCCTCCTCGAGGATGGCGCCCTCGCTCGGCCTGCTGGCGAGTGGCGGGCCCACGTCCCGTGCCGATCTCGTCGAGACCCTGCAGGTCGCGCCCTCGACCGTCTCCAGCGTGGTGCGACGCCTGCTGGACGCCTGTTCGCGCAGGTTGGCGGGACTCGATGGGTCCGACATGCCGCATGACTCTAGCTCGAAAGAAGTAGGCGAAACAAAGTCCATTAGTTCCGCCGACTTCCTGCACAGCCGTCCATGAATCCCGGCATTGAGCGCACCTCGAGGAGTGCGCCGGCACCGGCGGGCGTCTGGCGCTGTGGGATGGTGGTGAGGTGACGCTGGAGGACCTCGTCCGGCTGCGCCGGGCCCGTGACCTGATGGATCGCGACTACGCCGAACCGCTCGACGTTCCCGCGCTGGCACGGTTCGCCCTCATGTCGCCCGGCCATTTCTCCCGCAGCTTTCGCGCCGCCTTCGGTGAGACGCCCTACAGCTACCTGATGACGCGCCGGATCGAGCGGGCCAAGGCGCTGCTGCGCAGAGGTGACCTGACGGTGACGGAGGTGTGCTTCGCGGTCGGCTGCACCTCGCTGGGGTCGTTCAGCTCGCGCTTCAGCGAGCTGGTCGGGGAGAGCCCGAGCGCATACCGGGCCCGCCGCCATGACGAGGGCGCCGCCATCCCTGCCTGCGTCGCGAAGATCCACACGCGCCCGGTCAGGAACGGAGAAGCGAAACCCGCCCTCGGTCCGTAGCGTGAAGCGCATGGACATCAGGCTCTCGCAGTGCTTCATCGCCGTCGACGACCACGACAAGGCGCTCGCCTTCTACCGGGACGCTCTCGGCCTGGAGGTGCGCAACGACGTGGGGTTCGAGGGGATGCGCTGGGTGACCGTCGGGGCGCCGTCGCAGCCCGATGTGGACATCGTTCTCGAACCGCCTCTTGCGGACCCGAACGCCTCGCCCTCCGACAGGAGGGCCATGGCGGAGCTGCTGGCGAAGGGCCTGCTGGGCGGCGTCATCTTCACGACCGACGACTGCGACGCCACGTTCGAGCGCATCAGCGCCGCGGGTGGAGAGGTGCTGCAGGAGCCGGTCGACCAGCCGTACGGCGTGCGCGACTGCGCCTTCCGCGATCCTTCAGGGAACATGCTGCGCTTCAGCCAGCCTCGCAAGCAGTGAGTTCTGCTCCCGCGCGTCAGGCGACCGGGCAGCGAGCCGCCGTTCCTGAGGGGTTCGGTCCGGCGGCTCTCCGCCCTGGTGGTCGACCATGTCTGTTCGCCGACGCCGCTTCCACCACGGTGGACGTCCGGCCGACGGGCGGGCGCTGACCGCTCGCCCGTCGCCTTGCCGGGCACGCCGAGTGCGCGCCGGCTACCGGCGCGCACCATGGCGTGGTCAGCGGTCTTGCGTGAACTGATACAGCAGCGGGCCGTCGAGCTTCCAACCCGGCTCGTTCGCCAGAATCTTCTCGGTGTGCGCTTCGATCGCCAGGCGCCACCTGCCGTTGTTGGTCAAGCGGAAGATCTTCACGACCTTCCCCGACGTGGCCGACGGCGCGTACCCGAGGACGCCCTCGTACCGGAAGCTGCCGGAAGCGACGAGTTTTTCACGCTCGGAGTCGGATCCGGTGATGATGTACGACGCCTTGTGCGTCCAGCGCAGCCGGTAGAGCGGCTTGCCGCCCTGGAACGGAGCGGACGACAGGTAGTACATCGGCGTCTTCGTCACAGACCAGCCGTGTGCGGTGACCGCCCTGTCCTTCTCCGTCTCGCTGGCGGTGTAGAAGAAGCCCCCGTCCTTCGTCAGGAGCTCGTACACCTTCACCCGATGGTCAGCGATGCTCGTGGACTCCTTCACGGGAGCGGCCACGGGGTCAGCCGACGCCGGGGCGGCGGCACCCAAGGACAGGGCGGCGCCGAGCGCCACTGTCAGCCCGATGCGAACAGGACGCGCTATACGGCCGAACGTCAATGCCATGGAAGTAGTGATCCCTCTGTGTGTCGGTCAGACGGCCGCTCGAGGCGTCACCGGTGGTGCCGGCATCGGATTCTCCCGCCATGGGGATACGAACCATGGCGCCGGGGGCTCCGTGATCGCGTCCGTCTCGCGGACGCTTGCCGCCGGGCACAAGCCAGATCAGTACTCGAGAGCAGTCACCTATTCGGCTGTCCTGGACGGCTTCGCCTACGCCAACCAGCAACCTGAGCGCGCCCAGTCTCCCAGCCGATCTTCAGATGATCGAGCCTCAGAACAGCCATCCTTCGCGGCTTTTCTGCCATGTGGTGTCGGCGGCCAGCGGACTCCACCCCGGTGGAGTGCGGCCGCTCCCGCGACACCGCCCCGGCGCAGTGACCTGGCTGGGTGGGCCGAGTACGGCTACTGCGCCAGTCACTCCGCTATTTCTGGGCCGAGCGTGATGTGCCTGCTGCGACCGGCCCGTACGAGGCTGTTCGACCGCTACGCCAGACCATCGAATCGATCAATCAGACCTGCAAAGGCCGGCCCGACCTGGAACGCCATGGCGGCCGAAGTTCAGCTGGAGTCATCATCCGCGTGCTGTCCAGAATCCTCGCGCTGACCGCAGCGATCTGGCATAACGACAAGACCAACCAGCCGATCCCTGATCGCCTGTGACCACTGAACGTGACCAGACCCCTTGGACTCATTCATCTAGTCGATGTAGCCAGCCGCCGCTGCACGGGCGACTGATATCCGCCACTCCATCTCGGCGAGCCTGGCTGCCGCCTTGACCTGTGCGGCGGCTGGTTCGCCCCAGCCGAGCACGTCGGCCGCGTCCTGCAGTGGCACCATCAGCCTGCGGCAGGTGTGGCCGGTGCCGTCCGGGTCGGGCAGCGGCGGCTCGAAGGCGTCGATGACGCCCACCATGCGGACCTGCGCGTACGGCTCGCGCCCGCACTCGTGAACCTCTTGGTAGCCGAGGTAGGCGACGCGGCCGACGCGGACCTGGTTCTCCTCCAGCGCCTCCCGCACGAACGTCGCCGCCGCGTCCTGGTCGCCGGGTTCGGGGCGGCCGCCGGGAAGGCCCATCACGCCCTCGACGTCCTGGATCATCACGCGGCCCGTCGCCGGGCAGATCAGGTAGCCGTGCACCCGCACGACCGGGAGCCCGTCGGGGACGGGTGCCTCATGCCATAGGAAGACCGTTTCGGTAGGACCTGTCATGCCGGAGCAACCTAGCCGCAGCAGTCCCGAAGGCGAGCGGTAACCGGCCAGTGCGCCGCGTTCACCGGGGCGCGGGCAGCACACCTGCCGCGGTCTCACCTGGGAGAGGACGGCAGCAGGCCGCCAAGCTCTCCCAGCGGCTCGCCGAACGGTCCACCTGGCCTGTCGACGTCATCTACACCACGCCGCTGCCGCGCGCAGCCGAGACGGCCGGTGTCATCGCCGACCTCCTCGGGCTGACGCCGATCATCGAGCCGGACCTGCGCGAACCGGACTACGGCCTGCCGCGGGGGAAGGCCGTCGCAGACTTCGACGAAGCCCCGTCTCTGCGTCCAGAGAGGCCGATCGCGGCCGGGGCGGAGCCGTTGCTGATCTTCCTCGCCCGAGCCTGGGCGGCCATCGCCGCGTTCCCGGCTGATCATGGGGCGCACTGGCGGCCTGATCAGGAGGGAACGCCTAGGTGTACGGCCTGCATCCACTCGTCGTCAACTGCGGCCTGGCACAGTGCCTCGGCAGTGATGAGCGTGGCGAGACCCCAGTCTTCTTCCCAAAGCTCCTTTCCGGCCGGCGTGGTGGCGACCCACTGTCCGACGCTTGCGTAATCGGGAGCCGGGTCCCAGTCCCAGTCGAACGGATCGAAGGAGGTGACGAGCCGACCTTCCGTCAAATATTCGACTCGCGGCGGCACGAAGTCACCCCATGCGACGCCCAGGCATGGGCCGTAGTGAGACAGGGCGGCAAGCGTTGCGCGGACAAAGTAGTCGTTCGGTTGGATGACGAGCACACCGTTGCCAAGCCTTCCAGCGAGGATGCGAAACTCGTCGAATTCACTGATAGTACCTGCCTGTGCGCGCTCGGCCTGTATGCCGTATGCAGCGAGAACCGTCTCTGGCGAAACATTCGAGCACCATGTGAAAGCATTGACATAGTCGAATTTATTTGAAAACCATTCATAATATTGTGCGTCGGCCATGGATGTCGTTCGCTTCCTTCCAGTATTTTTGGCTACTCAATCCGAGGGCTGCTGTGGCCTTCGTAAGGCCGCATGTCGGCCGACAGCTAATACTCCAGCCGCATTTGGGGTCTGGGGGTCGGCCAGGCGCCGGACATGAAACGACCACCGCCGTGACCATGGATGCGTGAAGATCGATGACCGGGCGGTGGCCGTGGTGCTGGACGGCTCGATACACGGGGACGGTGAGCTGGAGTGTGCCTGCGCGTACGGGTCGCTTGCCGTGGACGCCCCCTATGCTCGGCGCTGATCGCCACGGTAGGCGGGTCGTCAGGGCCTCGCCGTCTTCCACCGCGCCGGTTAGCAGGGGACGAGGCTCCGTCACGGTAGGGTTCTGGCGGACTTTCTTCAAGGTGGACGGCACGGGTGAGTAAGACTAACGAGCTGATCGGCGCGGCGATGGAGGCGCTTGCCCGCGAGGATCAGGCAGCCTTCGACTCCGCCGCCGCCTTCCTGGCCGACCGGGACGACGCCGATCGCGTGCTGGTGGAGGTCGTGACCCGTGCGATCTCGGGGTTGTGGCGCAACGGCTGGCAACCCGCCGACGTGGTCAGGATCGCGGCCAGGCGGCTGACCGACTGGCACGGGCGGACGGCGGCTGACCTCATCGCCTGGGAGATGCGGGCCTACGCGCCTGCCACGGTGGATGAGCGCTGGCGTGATCAACTCGCCGGCCTGGAGGCCGCGGTGTGGTGGAAGGGCGGCTACCTGGCGGCGCGGCAGGCGCGCGACGGGGCCGGCCGGCTGGTGACCGTCTCCGGTGTGCTGGAACTGCTGGGGTTGCTGACCGGGCTGCCGCGGCTGGAGACGTTGAGCCCGCCGCCCGGGGCCGCTCGCCGTACGGTCCAGCCGCGCTCGCACGCGGTCAGCGAGAAGACGTTCGCGCGGGTGCGGGCGCTGCTTGCCAAGGCGGAGTCGACGACGTACGAGGCGGAGGCGGAGACGTTCACCTCGGCGGCGCAGAGCTTGATGGCCAAGTACAGCATCGACGCGGCGATGCTGGACGCGCAGCCAGGCGGAGGGGAGGCCCCGGCGGGCATCCGGGTCGGCATCGACGCGCCGTACGAACAGCCCAAGGCCGTGCTGCTCCACCTCATCGCCGAGGCCAACAGGTGCCGGGTGATCTGGTCGAAGGAGCTGGGGTTCGCCACCGTGCTGGGGTTCTGGGCGGACCTGTCCTGGGTGGAGGTGCTGTTCACCTCGCTGCTGGTGCAGGCGCAGACCGCGCTGGTGAACTCGGGCACCAAGAAGCACGGCACCGGCCGGTCGAGGAACAAGACGTTCCGCCAGTCGTTCCTGTCGGCGTTCGCCTCCAGGATCGGGGAGCGGCTCGCCGAGGCCACGGCGGCCGCGATCTCGCAGGAGAGCGCCAGCCGGGGCACCGACCTGGTGCGGGTGCTGGCGCCCCGCGAGCAGGAAGTGGAGCAGGCGGTCGAGCGCATGTTCCCGAACCTGGTCTCGCACGCGGTGCGCACGTCCTGGGACCGGGAGGGCTGGGCGGCCGGATCCACCGCCGCCGATCAGGCCAGCCTCGGGGCGCGGGACCGACAGCGCCTGTCTCCCTGATGCTGGGGATGGCTTGCCCGCCCAGGCGGCGGGCTGTGTCCGGGTGATGGATACCGCGCCCTGCGCCGTCGGCTGCGCGACGGGCTTCGGGGCGTCGCGCTCGCCGGAGGGTGCCATGTGGCCACGGCCTGCGGGATCGCCGCGTTGGCTGCGGTCGTCTCCCATCACCTATAATTTCGACAAGTTTCGAAGTAAGGGGTGTCGCATGACCGCAGTCACGATCCAGTGCTGCGCGCCGATCGTGCGCGAGCCGCTGTCGGAGACCGACGCGGCTGATCTCGCGGTCATGCTCAAGGCCGTCGCCGACCCCGTCAGGCTGCGCCTGCTGTCGATGATCGGCTCACACGCCGGCGGCGAGGCCTGCGTCTGCGACCTCACCGACGCCTTCGACCTGACCGCCCCCACCATCTCCCACCACCTCAAGGTCCTGCGCACCGCAGGCCTGATCGACGGAGAGCGGCGCGGCACCTGGGTCTACTACCGGATCATCCCCGAGGCGGTGAACAGGCTGGGAGCCCTGTTCGCGCCACTGACAGAGCCCACGCCAAGGTCGGTGGAGCTGGAGCTCACCCCCGCATGACCGAAGGTCCGCGCGAGGTCGACCTCGCCATCGGCCGGCCCGCGGTGACCCGATGGCACAGCGGCTGCCAGGGTGTGCTGCACTACCGGTCATGACTGTCGCTCGCTCCCTGCTGCTGTTCGCCCTGGCCGCGCTCGCCGAGATCGGCGGAGCGTGGCTGGTCTGGCAGGGCGTCCGCGAGCAGCGCGGCATCATCTGGATCGGTGCCGGCGTCGTCGCGCTCGGCCTGTACGGGTTCGTGGCCACGCTGCAGCCCGATGCCCATTTCGGCCGCATCCTGGCCGCCTATGGCGGCGTGTTCGTCGCCGGGTCCCTCGCGTGGGGCATGGTCGTCGACGGCTTCCGACCCGATCGATGGGACGTCATCGGCGCGCTGGTCTGCCTGGCCGGTGTCGCCGTGATCATGTATGCGCCGCGTGGCTGACCTGCCATAACGCGCTTGCACGTCAGCGCCGCGGGAGCGGACTGGACAAACATATAGACCTCCATGAAAATAGATGTGTGTCTATATATGGACCCTCAGAGGAGGAGTGCGCCCGGATCGGCGCCGGTACCGCCCATGTCCGGCCTGGCCGCCGCAGACCCCGCGCGGAAACGCGGCAGGCGGGTCTTCCGCCGCTTCACCCTGTTCGCCCAGCCGGACCGGTTCCCGCCGCCAGACCCTGACCTGGCCGGCCACCTCGAACGAAGGAAGTTCATGGCGTCACCCACCGCCCTGTCCGAGAACACCGAGGTGATGCGCGGGCTGTCACGGCTCGACCGCTTCCTGCCCGTGTGGATCGGCCTGGCCATGGCCCTCGGTCTGCTGCTCGGCCGGACGGTCCCCGGCCTCGACGACGCCCTGGACACCGTCAAGATCGGCCAGGTGTCACTGCCCATCGCGCTCGGGCTGCTGCTGATGATGTACCCGGTGCTGGCCAAGGTCCGCTACGACCGGCTCGACACCGTCACCGGCGACCGGCGGCTGCTGGTCTCCTCCCTGGTGATCAACTGGGTCGTCGGCCCCGCCGTGATGTTCGCCCTGGCCTGGACCTTCCTGCCCGACCTGCCCGAGTACCGCACCGGCCTGATCATCGTCGGGCTGGCCCGCTGCATCGCCATGGTCCTCATCTGGAACGACCTGGCCTGCGGCGACCGCGAGGCCGCCGCCGTCCTGGTGGCCATCAACTCGGTCTTCCAGGTCATCGCCTTCGCCGCGCTCGGCTGGTTCTACCTGGAGATCCTGCCCGGCTGGCTCGGCCTTCCCGAGACCAGTCTCGACATCTCCGTGTGGGACATCGCCGAAAGCGTGCTGGTCTTCCTCGGCATCCCCTTGCTGCTCGGCTACCTGTCACGCAAGCTCGGCGAGCGCGGCAAGGGACGCGACTGGTACGAGAACCGCTTCCTGCCGCGCATCGGCCCGATCGCGCTGTACGGCCTGCTGTTCACCATCGTCATCCTGTTCGCCCTGCAGGGCCACACCATCACCTCCCAGCCCGGCGACGTGGCCAGGATCGCGCTGCCATTGCTCGTCTACTTCGCCCTCATGTGGGCCGGCTCCTTCGCCCTCGGCAAGGGCATCGGCCTGCCCTACGACAGGACCACGACGCTGGCCTTCACCGCCGCCGGCAACAACTTCGAACTCGCCATCGCCGTGGCGATCGGCGTCTTCGGCGTCACCTCCGGCCAGGCGCTGGCCGGGGTGGTCGGCCCGCTCATCGAGGTCCCCGTGCTCGTCGCGCTCGTCTACGTCTCGCTGTGGGCGCGCCGCCGCTTCTACCCCGCGAAGGAAACCGTCTGATGACCGACAAGCCCAGCGTCCTGTTCGTCTGCGTGCACAACGCCGGACGCTCCCAGATGGCCGCAGGCTGGCTCAGCCACCTGGCCGGCGACCGGATCGAGGTCCGCTCGGCGGGCTCGGCGCCCGCGGAAGGCGTCAACCCGGTCGCCGTCGAGGCGATGCGCGAGGTCGGCATCGACATCGCCGGGCAGAAGCCCAAGATCCTCACACCGGAGTCCGTCCAGGCCTCCGACGTGGTGATCACCATGGGCTGCGGCGACGTCTGCCCGATCTTCCCCGGCAAGCGCTACGAGGACTGGAAGCTCGACGACCCCGCCGGGCAGGGCATCGAGGCGGTCAGGCCGATCCGCGACGAGATCCGCACCCGCATCGAGAAGCTCGTCGGCGAGCTCCTGCCCGAGTGAGCTCCCGCGGAGCGCTACGCCACACCTCCTCGACGTGGGACGGCTCGTCTGACCATGGGCGACAGAAAGGGATGGGTGCGCGACGCGGTTCGCACCCATCCCCCGCCCGCTCCGGGGACGGCTCAGTCCGAGGCGGCGGCCACTTCCTTCTCGGCTTCCTTCCATGCCGGTACGGCTGCCGCCGCCGTACGGCGCTCGCCGCGCGGACGTAGCCCGAACCAGACGAGGACCACGCTGAGGAGCGTCACGGCCACGTTCACGCTCAGCGCGAGGTGGATGCCGGTCAGTTCGACGCTCCGCGTCGCGGCGACCGCGCTCAGAATCGGGATACCGACGGTGATGGCCACCTGCTGGGTCATCGAGGTCAGGCCCGTGGCCAGGCCCTGCTCCTCGTCCGGCAGCCCCGAGGTCCCTGTCACCGTGTATGCCACGATGCAGGTGACGTGCCCGAAGAACCCGATGAACAGCGCGGGGATCAGGACCACGAGCGCCATTCGGTCGGCGCCGAGGAAGACCAGCGGGAGGGTCGCCAGGCCCTGCACGGCCAGGCCCAGGGTGAGGACCTTGCGGGTGCCGAAGCGCCCGATGAAGCGGCCGGCGATCACCCCGGCCGCCACGGCCGCCAGGCCGGGGACGCCGAAGATCAGGCCGGTGACCAGCGGGGAGAAGCCGAGGGTCTGCTGGAGGTAGAGCGTGGTCAGGAAGATCATGGCGGTCTCCATGGTGAAGACCACGAACCCCGCGTAGTTGCCCCACTTCACCGTGGGCCGCTTGAGGATGCGCACCGGGACGAGCGGCGCGGGCGAGCGCAGCTCGATCATCCAGAACGCGGCCAGCAGCAGCACGCCGATGACGGCCGAGGGCAGGTTCCTCTCGATGACCGCGTAGATCACGGCCAGCAGGCCGCCGGTCACCGTCACCGCTCCGGACAGGTCCGGCTTCACCCGGCCGGGCAGCCTGCTCTCGCTGATCACGAAGGGGGTGAGCAGCAGGATGACCAGGGCGACGGGGACGTTGATGAAGAACGCGGCCTGCCAGCTCAGCAGGCTGACGAGGCTGCCCCCGACCAGCGCGCCGATGGTGAAGCCTGCCGAGAGCAGCGCGCCGTTGAAGCCGAGGACGCGGTCGCGCGTCGCGCCCTCCGTGAAGGTGGTGGTGAGCAGCGACAGCGACGCGGGGATCGTCATCGCGGTGGCGAAGCCCTGCAGCACCCGGGCGGTCAGCAACATGTCGGGGGTGGTCGCGAAGCCGCCGAGCAACGAGGCAAGCGTCAGCAGGATCATGCCGGACATGAACAGCCTGCGGCGGCCGAACAGGTCCGCCAACCGGCCGAACAGCAGGGTGAATCCGGCCGCGGGCAGGGCGTAGGCAGAGGTGATCCAGGGCAGCCCGGTGAGTCCCATCCCGACGCCCGCGCCGACCTCCGGCAGCGCCACGTTCAGGATCGAGAAGTCGACGGACAGCATGAACCCGGCGCCGAGCAGGACGAGCAGGATCACCCGCTGCCTGCCGGTGATCAGGGAAGGCGAGGCGCTCACAAGACGGTTCCCTTCGTGAGAAACCAAAGATCGGCACGCAGGACGGCTGAGCCGTACGGCCATGGGGCATGGCGGGCTCGACGCATGGCGATGAGGGGGAACCCGGCCCCGCGCCGTCCGACGGGGCGAGCCGACGCGGGGGGCGCTCTGCCAGAGCGGGACGACAGAGCTGATGAGGGAGAGCGGCGAGCTAGCGCGAATCCCGCTCCGCAGCCTCGGCGACGCGCTTGATGTTCGCCAGCCGCCGGTCCCAGTCGGCGGCGAGCGTGGCCATCCACCGCGCCGTCGCGTCCAGCGCCGCGGGCCGCACCGCGTACCGCACCTCGCGACCGACCCGGGCGCCGGAGACCAGCCCGGCGGCGTCGAGGACGGCCAGGTGCTTGACCACCGCCTGCCGCGAGACGGGAAGCCGTTCGGCGAGCGTCGTCGCGGTGGCCTCGCCCTGGGCGGCGAGCAGATCAAGCAGCTGGCGTCGCGTCGGGTCGGCCAGCGCGACGAGGACGCTGTCGACCGACGCGACGTCGCCGCCAGGCGCGTCCGTCACGACGACGGCTGTTCGGCGCGCGTCTTGAGCGCGTCCAATTCCTGGGGCCAGCCGCCGGTGTTGTCCTTCAGGGCCTTGCTGCGCAGTTCATCCGAGCCTGCCAGGGCCGCGAACCCGCTCTCGACGACGCGCAGCCGCGTCTTGTCGCCCTCCTGGGACAACGTGAACTCCACGAGGGTGCTGTTGTCCTCGCGCAGCTCCTGTCCGGGGAAGGCGCTGGCCCAGCGGTAGGCCAGATAGGTCGGCGGCTCGACCTTCTCCACCCGCACAGGGAAGTCGCCGTACTCGGCGTTCCTCGCCACCATCGACTCGCCCTCTCTCGCCACGGTGCCGGACACGCTCGCCCGGTCGGCGACCCAGAACCCGGGCTCGGCCACCAGCGACCAGACCCGCTCCAGGGACGCCGCGATCAGGGTTTCACGTTCGATCCGATCCTCGCTCATGAGGAGACTCCTTTTCACTTCCACCATTTGATGTGCAATTCCAGAGTTGCACGTCAGCCGCTTCAGGCGCAACCCCAGAGTTGCACTTAGCGGCCGAGCTTGACCCTCCTCGAGGTCACGTGCCGAACCGTCGGCCGCGGAGAAGAGCATGCGTCAGGACCGGAGGTCCTTGCCGTCCAGCCGGAGCGTTCCCGCCCATCGACCCCCAGCGAACCGTCAGCGGTGACAGGCAGGGTGAGGGCCAGGAATTCGAACTCGAGGAGCAGATCATGTCGACGCGGATGACGACGGCCGAGCGGGAGAGCTTCCTGGCCGAGACCCACATCGGAGTGCTGAGTGTGGCCGGCGCCGACGGGCGGGCGCCCATGGCGGTGCCCATCTGGTACGGCTACCGGCCCGGCGGTGAGATCACCTTCGCCACGAGCCCCGGCAGCGTGAAGATGGCGCTGATCCGCGAGGCGGGCCAGATCGGGTTCACGGTTCAGCAGGAGGCGATGCCGTACAAGTACGTCTCCGTCGAAGGCCCTGTCGTGGGTTATGAGCCGACCGACGCCGACGAGTATCGCCAGTGGTCGATTCGCTACCTCGGCCCCGAAGCGGGCGAGCGGTTCTTCGACGGCATCAAGGACTTCGTGCGGACGATGGTCACCGTCCGCGTGCGGCCCGAGCGCTGGCGGACCTACGACTTCGGCAAGGAGTTCAGCGGCTGACGCCCGGTGCCCGCGTGTCGATGACGTGCTCGGCGAGTTCGCGGGTGGCGGCCGCGGGGTCGGTTCCCTGCCGGGTGGCTCCGGCCGCGAGCAGGCCGTCGATGAGCAGCAGGAGCTGGGCCGCCGCGTGCCCGGGGCGCGGATGCCCGAGCGCGACCAGCTCGTGCTCCAGGAGTCGCCGCACCCGGTCGCGGTAGTCGCGCGTGACGGCGTGGCCCGGATGGGCGGGGTCGGGCAGCGCCAGGTCGGCCGCCAGGTAGCGGCAGCCGCGGAAGTCGGGCGCGTCGATGACTCTGGCCAGTTCGTCGAAGACGGCCAGGAGGCGGTCACGTGGGTCCTGACCTGCGGCGTTCATGGTCTGCCTGTAGCGCGCCTCGTCCTCGTCGGTACTACGGCGCAGCACCTCGGCGAGCAATCCGTCCTTCCCGCCGAAGTGCTCGTACAGCGAACGCCTTGCGACGTTGGCCTCTTTCAGGACCGCGTCGACGCCGACGCCCATGCCGTGGCGGTAGGTGAGGTCCTGGGCGGCCCGCAGCAGGCGTTCGCGCGGGCCGGGAGCGGTTCGTGTACTCACGGGCCCAGCCTGCCAGCTGTCGGCAAGTAGATCAACCGGTCTATATGGCGACGGAGTGATCACCGAGACCCGGCCACCTCACCTACGCCGAGGCCGCGACGCTTCCGTGCGCCGCGGTCACCGCCTACCGGCACCACGCCTCGGGCGAGGCGTTCGGCAAGGTCGTCATCGCCGTCAAGGGAGGGTGAGGACGGCCTTGCCCTGGACGCGGCGGGACAGGAGGGCCTCTGCCGCGCTCAAGGCCTGCTCCCATGGACCGCGCCAGCCCACCTGGGCGTCCAGCTCGCCCCTGGACAGCAGGCCGACAAGCCGGGCGAGGTCGTCGCCGAAGGGTGTGGTGACGTTGAAGTTCTCGATCCGGCCGCGTTGGGAGCGCGACCTCGACTCCTCGAAGTCGATCGTCGTCGGCTCCTTGGAGGCCTTGCCGATCGCCTGGATCACGCCGTCGTCCTCCAGCCGGTAGAACGCCTCGGCCAGTTGCCGTCCGCCCACGTTGTCCAGCACGCCGTACACCCTGCCGGTCAGGTTGGCAGGGCCGAGCACGATCTCGGCCGCGCCCAGCTCCCGTAGTCCCTCGGCCCGCGACGGGCTGCCGACGGAGGCGATCACGTGCGCTCCCTCGAGGGCCGCGAGCTGGACGGCGTACCTGCCGACGCCGCCGGACGGCCCGGCCGCGGGTCCGGAGAGCGGTAGGCGATCTCCCCGAAGTTGAGCGAGACGGCCGACACCTGGACCAGCACCTGCGAGGGCGAGGGGACCGGGTCGGGGACGACACCGAAGGACAGGTCGGGGTTGAAGATCAGTGCTTTCATGCGTACCACTGTGCCGACCCTCACCCACGATCCGCTGACGGTCGGGCGGCGATCATCCCGAGGATGCGCTCCACGTCGCCGCGTTCGGCCGGTGGCAGCGGCGCTCCGACCGACTCCCGCAGCTCCGCCGCCTCCGCCAGCAGCCTGGAGGCCTCCTCGAAGGCCCCCTCCAGCGCCGCCACCTCCGCCAGCCCCTCCTGCGCCAGCGCCACCGAGCGCGGGTCGCCGACCTCGCGGGCGGCGGCCAGCCCCTCCAGGTGCAGCGCTCTGGCGGCAGCCGCCTCCCCCCGGCCGGAGGCGATGAACCCCAGCTCGGCCAGGATCAACGTCACCCCGTAGAACGGCACCCCGAACTCCGTCTCCAGCCGCCGGTTCCAGGCCAGCGATTCGAGGAACAGCTCCTCGGCTCGATCGAGCTCGCCCGACCTGCGCGCCACCAGCCCGAGACCCACCCTGGCGAACTCCTCGGCGAACCTGTTGCCCTGTTCGCCTGCCAGCCGCCTCCCCTGCTCGTGCAGGTCCGCCGACCGCTCCAGCTCGCCGGTCAGCAGCGCGATCCGTCCCAGGCTGGACAGCCGGTAGGACACGTCGGTCCACAACCGCAGGTCCTCCGCGATCCGCAGCCCCTGCCGATGCAGCCGGGCGGCGCGCGCGTAGTCGCCGGTGACCTCCGCCAGGTAGCCCAGCATGTCCGAGGCCTGGAGCTGCCCCCATCGATCGCCGAGCTCACTGAAGATCGTCATGCTCTGGGTGGCGCTGCTCGCGGCCAGGTCGAAGTCGCCCTGGAACATCGCCTGCTTGGCACGGCCGGCCAGCGCGGCGGCCTCGCCCCACCTGTCGTCCTGCGACCTGAACCCCGCCAGCGCCTCGTCCAGCAGCCCCACCGCCGTGTTCACGTCCCCGAAGTGCAGGCAGGCGTGCGCGAGGAACCAGCGCGACCTGGCGTCGGGGAAGTCGATGTCGTCGGTACGGCCGGCGCCCGCCAACAGGGCGAACCCGGAACCCCACGCCGTCCCCTTGGTGTGGCGATACCCCTCCTGGTGCCTGCCCCGCAGGTACCAGTACCAGGTCAGCGCCTCGACCAGCCGCGGGGAGCCCGCCGAGTCCAGCACCGCCCTGAGGTTGAGCGCCTCCTCGTCCAGCCGCACCAGCCACTGCCGCTGGGCGCTGCCGTACAGGTGAGGGGCGGCCCGCACGGCGAGCTCGGTGTAGTAGGCGTCCCTGAGCCCGAACACGGGATCGTCCTGCTCCAGCCGCTCCAGGCAGTAGGCCGCCACGCTCTCCAGCAGGCGGTACCTGGGCGCGCCCGTCACCATCGACCTGCCGACCAGCTCGTCGAGCAGGTGGAGATCGACCCCGACCGCCTCGGCCGCCTCCAGTGTGCACCCGCCGGGATGGACCGCCAGCGCCAGCATCGCGGTCCGCTGCGGCTCGGTGAGCTGCTCCCAGCTCCAGTCGATCACCGCCCGCAGCGTCTGCTGCCTGGCGGGCCTGCCCCGTCCTGCGACCCCCAGCAGGCGGAACCGGTCGTCGAGCCGTTCGGCCACCCCCTGCACGCCCAGCGCCCGCGCCCTGGCCGCCGCCAGCTCCAGCGCCAGCGGCAAGCCGTCCAGGCGCCGGCAGATCACCTCGACCCACGGTGTGCTCTCTGCGTCCAGCGGCGTGCCCGAGCGCTCGGCGAACATCGCGACCGCGCTCGGCTGGTCGAGAGGCGGCACCACGAAGAGCGTCTCGCCCGGCAGGGCCAGCGACTCCTGGCTGGTGGCGAGCACCCGGACCCCGGGGGCCTTGCGCAGCAGCAGGTCCACCAGCGCGGCCACCTCCTCGACCAGGTGCTCGCAGTTGTCGAGCACGAGCAGCAGCCGCTGCCCGCGCAGCGCGTCGGCCAGCCGATGGGCCAGGTCGGGGACGGGCACCTGAGGAGGCGTGGAGGTCTCGTCCCTGATCCCCAGCGCGGCGGCCACCAACTCGGCCACCTGCCCGACCGCGCCGGCCAGCTCCACCAGCCACACCCCGCCCGGCAGCTCGACCGAGGCGGCGGCGGCCAGCGCCAGCCGGGTCTTGCCCACGCCGCCAGGACCGGTCAGCGTGACGAGCCTGGAGGAGTCGACCATGGCCCTGACCTCGGCCACCGCCCCTTCCCTGCCGATGAGGGAGGTGAGCGGCGCGGGAAGGTTCGTCGAGGACGCCGCGGGCGCGGGCGTCAGCGCCGGATCCTGCACCAGGATCGCCTGGTGGAGCGCGACCAGCTCGGGGCCTGGATCGAGCCCGAGCTCGTCGGCCAGCCGCTCGCGCAGCTCGGCGTACCCGGCCAGCGCCTCGCTCTGCCGTCCTGAGCGGTACAGCGCACGCAGGTGCGCCGCCCGCAGCCGCTCCCTGAGGGGGTGCGCCGCCACCAGCTCCCCCAGCTCGTCGGCGAGGCGGCTGTGCTCGCCCAGCGCCAGCCGTACCTCTGCCTGCTCCTCGAGCGCCGTCAGGCGCTGTTCGTCGAGGCGGGAGGCGGCGGCGTGCGCGAAGGAGTCGCGGAAGTCGGCGTAGGCAGGGCCGCGCCACAGCGCCAGCGCGTCGGACAGCAGGTCGGCCTTGACCCGCAGGTCGTCGCTCGCCAGTGCGCCTGCGAGCAGCCGGGCGAACTCGACGGCGTCCACCGAGTCGCTGACCAGGGAGTATCCGGTCGGCTGGTAGGTCACCAGCTCGCGATCGCCCAGTGCGCGGCGCAGCTGGGAGACCTTGGTCTGCAGCGTGTTGGTGGGGTTGCCCGGCAGGTCCTCGCCCCAGAGGTCGTCCAGCAGCCGGTCGGCTGACACGGTTCGCCCCTCGTGCATCAACAGGTCGGCGAGGAGCGCGCGGACCTTCAGTTCGGGCACTCGGACGGGCGTCCCGTCAGCAGCCCACACCGAAAGCGGACCAAGAACACCAAATCGCATCAAGTAAGGCTATCGGCAGCCGACCCCCAGCCGATCGTGCGCGCCCGCCGGCACAGTGGCGTCGTCCACCGGACGGAAGGAGGCGGGATGCGACTCGCGATCATCATCGGCAGCGTACGGCAGGGCAGGTTCGGTCCCACCGCGGCGGCCTGGCTGCACGCCAGAGCGTGTCGCCGAGACGATCTCGACGTGGACGTCATCGACCTGGCCGAAGCGTGGCTGCCGACGGTACTGCCGGCCGGCTTCCCCGCGCGCGAGGTCACCGGACCACCGGCCGTGGAGCATCTGCGGCCCTGGCTGGCCGACGCCGACGCGTTCGTGATCGTGACGCCGGAGTACAACCACAGCTTTCCCGCCTCGCTCAAGAACGCCATCGACTGGTACCACGAGGAGTGGCGAGGCAAGCCCGTCGCCTTCGTCGCCTACGGGGAGGCCTCGGGCGGCCTGCGAGCCGTCGAGCAGCTGCGCCCGGTGTTCGACGCCCTCGACGCGGTGTGCGTCGGCGAACCCGTCAGCCTCCCCTTCCACCGGATCCCTCCGGACTCCTCCGCCGAGCGCCTGCTCGACGCCCTGGAGAAGCACCATCGTGATCGTCAGCGGTGAGGTCCGTCCCCTGAGATCAGGGCGAGCGGCCTTACGGCGGACGCACCTCGCGGCGGCGCGCCATCGAGATCGACCGGCCCGCCGCGCGGGCTCTAAGGTCATCGGGTGGGATTGACGGAGAAACGGAGCTTCGGCGTCTACGAGGCCTTCGACGTCCTGGGCGAGGGCGGGCAGGGGACCGTCTATCTCAGTCGCGGGCCCGATGGCGGCCAGGTCGCCATCAAGGTACTGCTCGGCCAGGTGGCCCGCGACGAGGACGCGCGACGGCGCTTCCGGCGTGAGGCCGAGGCCGCGCGGAGGGTGGCGCCGTTCTGCACGGCCAAGGTGCTGGACATCGGCGTCGAAGGCGCGCAGCCGTACATCGTCAGCGAGCACGTCCCAGGCCCCTCGCTGGACACGCTGATCGCCACGCAGGGCCCGCGGTCAGGCGGCGGCCTGCAACGCCTGGCCATGGCGACCCTGACCGCCCTGGACGCCATCCACAGGGCCGGGGTCGTGCACCGCGACTTCAAGCCCAGCAACGTGATCATGGGGCCCGAGGGGCCGGTGGTGATCGACTTCGGCATCGCCAGAGCCGCAGACCACACCACCACGCACAGCGTCATGGGCACCCCCGCGTTCATGGCTCCCGAGCAGTTCGAAGGGCGCGGCCTCACCGGGGCGACGGACCTGTTCAGCTGGGCCAGCCATGATCTACGCGGCGACGGGGCGCTACGCCTTCCGCGGCGACACGATGCCGGCGCTCATGCACGCCATCCTGACCACCGAGCCGGACCTGTCGGGCGTGCCGGACGAGCTGCGCCCGCTGCTGCGATCCTGCCTGGCCAAGGATCCGGCGGCGCGTCCGACCGCCACGGCCCTCCTGCCGGCCCTGACGGGGGCCGCCCCCGCGCGACCGGCCACCAGCCGCTTTCCCGAGGGCGACCGTCTCACGATCGCGGCCCCTTCGCACCACCCGACGAAGGTGGCCCCGCCGAACCCTCATCCCGCCTCCTTCCGGCACCAGGGCCACCCTCCGGGCCTCCCGGGGGACCCGAGGCGGGTGGCCACGGGCACGGCCGGGCTGGTGGCGGGAGGGCTGGCGCTCCTGGCCGGGCTTCCGCTGCTGTACTACAGCGTGTACTTCGCCCTGGCGTCCATGGACTTGGCCATGGCGGAGCCGTTCCAGGTGGACCTGCCCAGAGCGATCGCGTTCGCGGTCGTGGCGGGGCTCCTGTGTGTGGCGCTCGGCCGGGCATCCTGGCCTGCGGCCCTCCTCGGCCTGGTCCATGTCCCGCTCGTGGTGGCCTTCGCGCTCCCGTCGCTGCCGCTCGGCACGCGGGAGCGGCTCGAGGACTCCTTACGCGCCGACCTCATGACGCTCGTGTCGGCGGCCACGCTGCTGACCGCCCTGATCCTTCTCGTCACCGGCCTGCTGCTGTCGCGCTGGAGCCGGGTCGTCGCCTTCCTCGCGGTGCTGAGCGGCCTGCTGCTGCTGGTCGCGGGCGTCACCGGCCTGCTGTCCGAGGCGGGTCTCGCCCATCCGCGGAGCGGCGCGTTCACCACGGAGGCGCTCGGGCGGCTGACGAGCGCGGTGTGGGCCCTGGCGACCGCGGGGCTGGCGGTGGCGCGAGCCGTACAGGCCAGAGGGCGACCGTCGCAGGGGACCTCCGCCGCCTGAGCGACGGGCCTCGTTCGCCCTGACATGTCCCGCCGGAGAGGCGGGGCGCGGCCGGTGGGCCGGCCGGTCACGGTGCGGGCCGCGGGACCGGGCGACGACCTCGGTACGCCGTGGGCGAACCGGGTCCGCTGTCGGCGAAGACGTCTGGGCTCTCGATGTGCGCGGTGCTTGGGTGGCGGGATGGAGATCTTGGTTCTGGGCGGAACAGCGTGGGTGGGCAGGGAGCTGTCGCGGCAGGCGATCGAGCGCGGCCATCGGGTGACGTGCCTTGCTCGCGGCGAGAGCGGAGAGGTCGTGGACGGAGCGAGGCTGGTGGCCGCCGACCGGCGCGATCCTTCGGCGTACGAACCGCTGCTCGACCGCGAGTGGGATGCGGTCCTCGAGGTGTCCTGGCAGCCGGGCTTCGTGCGCGGGGCGCTCGACGCGCTCGGCGGCAGGGCCGGGCACTGGGTCTATGTCTCCTCCATCAACGCCTACGCCTCCCATGACGCGCCGGACGCGGACGAGTCCGCGGCCCTGCTCGCTCCGACCGGCCAGGACGAGGCCGACCGCGCGTTGTACGGCGAGGCGAAGGTCGCCTGCGAGCAGGCCTCGACCGCCTCCGTGGGCGACCGCCTTCTCATCGCGCGCGCCGGCCTCATCGGCGGCCCCGGCGACACCAGCGGACGCTCCGGCTACTGGGTGGCCCGCGCCGCCCGCGACACTCGAGGGCCGATGCTGGTCCCCGACACTCCCGCCAGGCCGACACAGGCGGTCGACGTGCGCGACCTCGCCGCATGGCTGCTCGACGCCGCGGAGAAGGGGAGCGTCGGCACCTACGACGCCGTCGGTCCTGTCGTTCCGTTCGGAGAGTGGATCGAGCTGTCGCGCGCCGTCGGCGGGCACACCGGTCCTGTGGTCACCGCCGAGTCGGCATGGCTGCTCGCGAACGGCGTGGCCGAGTACATGGGGCCCGAGTCGCTGCCGATGTGGCTGGTCGAGCCGGGCTGGGAGGGGTGGTCGGCCAGGAGCGGCTCCGCGGGGCGCGCCGCGGGGCTGCGTCATCGGCCCAGGGCGGAGATGCTGGCCGACACGCTGGCCTGGGAACGCGAGCAGGGCCTGGACCGGGAAAGACGTGCCGGCCTCAGCGCACAGCGCGAACGCGAATTGCTCTCCCTGGTTCCCGAACCGGGGGGAACGCGCTCCTGACCACGCGTGCGAAAGCAACCTGAGGAAGAAGGCAGGCGCCCGGGAGGATTTCCGCCGTACGGGCGGATCTGGCATCGTTCTACAGAGCGCAGGAAGAACGTGGACCAGGGAAGGCGGTCCTGATGAATCCCGATCCCTCCGGGTCAGGCCAGCCCACCCTGGTGATCTTGGTTCTGCCCTCCGTGGCAGGCGTGACGGTCGCGCTCCAGGGCGAGCTCGACATGGTCACAGCGTCATGGCTGCGCCAGGAGCTCGATCAGGTCTTTGCCGAGCCCGGCAGGAAGCGTCTGATCCTTGATCTGTCGGGACTGACCTTCTGCGACTCCTCCGGCCTTGGCGCCATGATCGGCGCCTACAACCAGGTGCAGCAGACGGGTGGACAGATCGCCCTGGTCGGAGCGCAGGAGAGACTCAGGAACCTTCTGGTCCGCACGGGCCTCGACCGCATCCTCCCCCACTACCCGACCCTTGCCGAAGCGGAGAGCGCCTTCACCCCTCCACCGCCGACGCCCGACATCTGAGCCGGGCGGGGCAGTACCCGCCCGCCGGCCCTGGTGGCAGCCCAGCCGCCGCGACGGCCTGCGCCACCGGTCATGACGATCGTCCGCTCCCCGCCGCTGTCCGTTGACGTCTTCCCCTTCCCTGCGGCTGATCGCGGGGACTGACGCCAGAGGCGGGAGGCAGTGTCATGGCCGTTTGGCGCCCACCGCGCACAGGTGATAGTCGCCCTTGACGAGCGACCTGTCGGTGGTCGCGTCGGGACGCCAGTCGCGGGTGTTGACGATGCCGGGCTCGAGGAGCTCGAAGCCCTCCAGGAAGCCCTCGAACACGTCGCGGCGGCGGGGGGTGAACGGCGAGGAGGCGTTCTGGTAGACGGAGCTGACCTTGTCGGCCTTCTGCGGCATCGTGTCGGGGGCGACATGGGTCAGCACCAGGTACCCGCCGGTGGGCAGCAGGTCGCGGTAACGGCGGATGATGCCGGCCGGATCCTCCTCGTCGGTGACGAAGTGCATCAAGGAGACCACGAGGAGCGCGACGGGCCGCTCGAAGTCGAGCACCTCCGCCGCCCGCGCCATGACCTTCTCCGGCTCTCGCAGGTCGCCCTCCTGGACCGTGACGCCGGAGGAATGGCCGAGCAGAGCCCTGGAGTGGGTGAGGACGACGGGGTCGTTGTCGACGTAGACGATTTTGGCCCCGTCGATCACCTCGTGGACATGGCCGGCGGTCGGCAGGCCCGAGCCGATGTCGAGGAACTGGTCGACGCCCGACTGCCTCAGGTGGCGGACCGCCCGCTGCAGGAAGGCCCTGCTGTTGCGGGCATCGCCCCTGACCTCCGGGATGATGGCCAGGACCTTTTCGGCGGCGTGCCGGTCCACCTCGAAGTTGTCCTTGCCGCCCAGGTAGTAGTCATACATGCGGGCCACGTTGGGGACCGCGGCGCTGACACCTGGGACCGTGCGTTCACTGCTCATGGGCCAAACCTAGACGATCTACATCCGGAGTTGCGATGATCGTTCATATGTTAGGTCTGGACGCGACGCCCGGCATCAGCAAGACCAACCTGTGGGCCTGCATGGGGCTGGGGTTCCTCGGCACCACCGTCATCACCTTCCTGCCGGCCGGCCAGCCGTACATCCTCAACGAGGTTCTGGGGCTGTCCTCCGGCGATCTCGGCAGGATCACCGGCTACCTGCAGATCGCCGCGGAGGTCGCGCTGATCCTCAGCTTGACCTGGTACGGCGCGCTTGCCGACCGGATCGGCAGGCGACCCGTCGCGGTGGCGGGGCTTCTGCTGTGCGCGGCGGGGGCGGCGCTCTACCCGTTCGCCGGCAACGCGGCCGTTCTCGTCGCGCTGCGGGTCCTGTTCGCCCTCGGCATCGCCGCTCTGCACGTCACCATGTCCGCGATCACCGCCGACTACGTGCGAGATCGCACGCGAGGCAGGGCCTACGGCTGGCTCGGGCTCTTCAGCGGAATCGGCGCGGTGATCGCCGTGCTGGTGCTGGTCAGGCTGCCCAGCATGCTGGAGAAGGGCGGAATGGAGCCCATCGCGGCCGCCAGGACCGGCTTCCTGATCGTCGCCGCGCTGGTCGTGGTCGGCGCCCTGGCACTGCGCTTCACGCTTTCACCGAGCTGGGGCGTGACCGAGACGCCCAGGGTGCCGCTGACGCGGCTGATCGGCGAGGGCGTCAGACTGGCCCGCGACCCGGGGGTGGCGCTGTCCTACGCCGCCTCCTTCGTGGCCAGGGCCGATCTGGCCCTCGTGGCCAGTTTCCTGTCGCTGTGGATCGTCGACTACGCCAGGTCCGTACGCGGCATGTCGGCCACCGAGGCCCTGGCCAAGAGCGGCGCCATCGTCGGCATCGCCTACACGGTGATCGTGGTGGGCGCGCCACTGTTCGGCTGGCTCGGCGACCGGATGAAGCGGCAGCACGTCGTCATCCTCGCCCAAGCCGTCGCCGCTGCCGCCTATCTGTCGACCCTGCTGGTCAGCGACCCGCTCGGGCCAGGGATGATGCTGGTGGCCGCCTTCATCGGTCTCGGCGAGATCGGCGTCATCACCACGGCTGGGCCGCTGCTCGCCCAGCAGGTGCCGGCCCGCTACCGCGGCTCCTCCTTCGGCGTGCAGGTCCTCTGCGGCGCGATCGGGATCTTCGTCGTCTCCGGGGTCGGTGGCTGGCTGTACGACCTGTGGCGGCCGGCCGCTCCCTTCGCGCTGTCCGGCGCGTGCGGGCTGCTGGTCGTCCTGTTCGGGCTCGTGGTACGGCGCCGCGTCGTCCCCCATCCCGAGGTCGTGGCCGCTGACCGAGCGGGCGAGCCTGCCGCTTAGAGGCCGTCCTGGTCGTGCCAGTGGTTCTGCCAGCGGGACCGTTCGATCAGGGCGGCATCGATAGGGCGACTCAGGCGTCCTTTGTGGATGGTCGACTGGCGGAATCAGCCCGCGTTGCTGGATTCTCCGCTTCACGCCGGGTGAGCACCAAGGGGGCGTCCTCGGTGATGGCGACCGTGTGCTCGGAGTGGGCCGTGCGTGAGCCGTCGGCCGACCGGATGGTCCAGCCGTCGGCGTCGTAGACGATCCGGTCGGTCGTACGCGCGAACCAGGGTTCGAGCGCGAGGGTCAGCCCCGGCCGGAGCGTGAGGCCACGCCCTGCCCGGCCCGTGTTGGAAACGTGGGGTCCCTCGTGCATGGTGCGGCCGATGCCGTGGCCACCGAACTCGGTGTTGACCGGGTAACCGTAGTCACGGGCCACCGACCCGATGGCCGCCGAGATGTCACCCAGGCGGTTGCCCGGACGTGCCACCTCGATCGCCGCCTCCAACGCCTCCTCGGTGGCACGGATGATCCGCAGGTCCTCCTCGGCAGCGGTCCCGACGACGACCGTGCGCGCCGAGTCGGCCACCCAGCCATCGACGCTGACCGCGAGGTCCGCGCTGAGCACGTCGCCGTCACGCAGTGTGTAGTCGTGGGGCAGGCCGTGCAGGACGGCGTCGTTGACCGACAGGCAGATGACGTTGCGGAACGGGCCGCGGCCGAAAGACGGCGCGTAGTCCCAGTAGCACGACTCCGCCCCCCGCCGTTTGATCATGCCGCGCACGTGGCGCTCCAGGTCCAACAGGTTGACGCCCACGTCAGCGAGCCGCCCGACCTCGGAGAGCACCTCGGCGACGAAACGCCCGGCCACATGCATGCGTTGGATCTCCGCAGGCGTCTTCAGTTCAATCACGAAAACCTCGCGTCACAGGTGTTGGTATAGTTATACCGGCACCTTAACACTTGCCGGTATAGTAATACCAGTCCTATCCTGGGGGCATGGTCCGCCAACCGCTCACACCTGAACAGATCGAAGCCGGCAGGCGTCTTGGCGCCCTGCTGCGCCACGCGCGAGCGGGGCGCGACCTGGAGGAAGTCGCGCACGCGGCCGGCATCTCGCCGGAAACCCTGCGCAAGATCGAGACCGGCCGGCTTCCCTCTCCCGGATTCGGCACGATCGTCTGCCTCGGCGAGGCGCTCAACGTGCCGATTCAGGAGTTGGCAGCTATCTGGCGCGGCAACGACCTACCGCTGGAAGCCGTCTCCTAGCCGCTGTCACGCCCGCCCACGAAGTCCCGGTGGACACCGGCCGGCCCTCATCCAGCCTGCGCCTGTCGATCCAGCCACCGCTGGTCGAGCCAGCATCGCGACCCGCCCGGTCCACGGGACACCAGCGCGGCCCGACGGCCGGCCCGCCACCCGTACACCGAGTTGGCCGAGGCCTGCCGCTGGTGGACCGGGACGTCCCGGGCGAACCACCCGGACCGCCGCGCGTCGCCCCCTATGGCGATCGCCCCGTGCGGGAGACGGTGTGGATGGACCATCAGCGGCGGCGCAGTGACGGGTCGAGCAGCGCGGGCGGGGTGTCGTGCTTTTCGTGTGCGGCGAGGTCGATGCCGGGGGCGACGATGGCGTCGATGGCGTCGAGCACGTCGGCGGAGAGCGCGGTGTCCGCGGCGGCGAGTTGCGAGTGCAGGTGGTCCATCGTGCGCGGGCCGATGAGCGCGCTGGTCACGGCGGGGTGCGCTGTCACGAAGCCGAGCGCGAGCTGGATCATCGTCAGGCCGGCCTCGTCGGCGACCTTGGCCAGCTGCTCGACGGCCTCGAGCCTGGCCTGGTTGGAGGGGATGGTGGTGTCGAAGCGTTGCGGCATGAACGTCGAGCGGCTGGTGGTGACTGCCCGGCCCTCGCGGATCGCGCCCGACAGCCAGCCCGAGGCCAGCGGGCTCCATGCCAGCACGCCGAGCCCGTACTCCTGGGTCACGGGCAGGACATGGGCCTCGATCCCTCGCTGCAGGATCGAGTAGCTGGGCTGTTCGGTGACGTAGCGGCTCAGGTGGTGCTCGCGGGCGGCCCACTGGGCCTGCACGATGCGGTAGGCGGGGAAGGTCGAGGAGCCGAAGTAGCGGATCTTTCCCGCGCGCTGCAGGTCGGTCAGGGCCGACAGGGTCTCCTCGTCGCTGGTGCTCGGGTCCCATCGGTGGATCTGATAGAGGTCGACACAGTCGATGCCGAGGCGGCGCAGGCTGTCCTCCAGCGCGGTGATCAGCCAGCGGCGCGAGCTGCCCTGATGGTTGCGCTCGTCGCTCATCGGCATGGTCGCCTTCGTGGCCAGCACGATGTCGTCGCGGCGGCCCGCGATGGCTTTGCCGACCATCTCTTCCGACTGGCCGCCGCTGTACATGTCGGCGGTGTCGATGAGGTTGATCCCGGCCTCCAGGGCGGCGTCGACGATGGCGGTGGCCTCGTCCTGGGTGGTGCGCCCGATCTTTCCGAAGTTCATCGCGCCGAGCGCGAGAGCGCTGACCTGCACACCTGTGCGACCCAAAGTGCGGTACTGCATGACCGTGTCCCCTCATTGCGGGTGAAGCGCATGGCTTGGCTACCAGGCCCCTGCTCTGACATCATGAACAAAGCGGAACCTCGTTCCGAAACAATACGGAACACAGTTCCGCTTTTGCAAGCGGTGGCGGAGGGAGCGGCGCGGTGAACGACAGAAACGAGGTCACAGGGCAGGCGGGCGCGTCCAAGAGGAAGGACGCCCGGCGTAACCAGGAAACCCTCCTCGAGACGGCCGCCGCGGTCTTCGTCACGTCAGGCGTGAACGCCCCCGTACGCGACATCGCGGCCAAGGCCGGCGTCGGGCTGGGCACGATCTACCGCCACTTCCCGACGCGAGCGGACCTCATCATCGCCGTCTACCGGCACCAGGTCGACGCCTGCGCCGAGGCCGGGCCAACCCTGCTGGCGACCAGCCCTTCACCGCACGCCGCACTAGGGCAGTGGATCAACCTCTTCGTCGATTTCCTGGTCACCAAACACGGACTCGCCGCCGTGCTGCGCTCCGACAACTCCGACTTCGAGGCGCTGCACGCCTACTTCCTCGACCGCCTCCTACCCGTCTGCACCGAACTGCTCGAAGCCGCAACCGTCGCCGGCGAGATCCGCCCCGACATCGATGCGTACGAGCTCATGCGCGGCGTCGGCAACCTCTGCATCGGCGCGGACAGCGACCCCCGCTACGACGCACGCCACATGGTCGAACTCCTCATCGCAGGGCTGGGCCGACCACATCACTGACCTCGGCCTGCAGGGTGACATCGGGATGTAGTGACAGCCGTGCGTGGCCGCCGGGGCGGCAGACGGTGCCTGCAGGCCGGGAGCCCCACGGGGTCCTGGCGTTTCGGCGGCTCGGTCCTTTCCTCCCGGCAGCGGGTCAGCAGCGTGGCGCGCAGCCGCTCCCGCGACGTCTCCACCGGGCAGCTTGTCGGCCAGAGAGCTCCTTGAGGCTGGTCGCGCGGACTCGAGTGGGACTCCGCTCCCCCGTCGCGCCGCAGGATGTCGGGGTGCGTTCACCGAACAAGAGGTGAAGTGTCGGTCATGTCCGTTACGGTCGCTTGGCATGATGATCAACGGCAGCCAGATCGTGCTGGCCGGGCGGTTCGGCCGGCTTTCGAAGGATGAGGCCAAGCGCCGTCTGGAGGCGTTGGGCGCGAAGGTGACCGCGTCGGTCACGGCCAGGACCGACCTGGTCTTCGCCGGGGCGAAGTCGGGGGCCAAGGCGGGTCCTGCGGCGGTGCGCGGCGTTCCGATCTACGACGAGGACGCGCTGGCGGCCGTGCTCGACGGCAGGGAGCCCGGCACCGCGCCACCGTCCCCGCCGTTCACCGGCGTCCCTGGCGAGCCGATGGACCCCGGCGAGGCCCTCGACCTCCTCAAGAACGCCGACTGGTCCGCGTTCTCCCCGGAGCGCGACACCGTGCCGCTGCGGGACGCCCTCCAGGCACTGGAGCGCGCCCACGGCGTCACCGACGCGCATCGCCTCGCCACCGCCCGGCTGCGCGAGGCGGGCGCGCTGCTGCGCCACTCCGACGTGCACCACGGCGAGCTGAACGGCCACGCGCTCAGCCCGGACGGCCGCCACCTCGCGGTCGGAAGCCGGACAGGCGACGACTACGACAGGGGCGGCGTCCTTCAGGTCTTCGAGGTCGCCACCGGCCGCTGCGTCCATGCGATCGACGGCATCATGGGCGGCATCGGCTTCCCCGGCCACGCGCGCAGCCTCCAGTGGTCGGCGGACGGCACGCGGATCGCCCTGGAGTACAACACCAACGCGACCGGCGTGTGGGACCCGTTCGGCACCGCCCACGAGCCGCTCGCCGACGCGTTCTTCCTCGCCTCCGGCAGGCCGTTGGGCATGGCCCTCGCCCCGGAGGGCAGGCGCGCGTTCGTCTACGGAGGCGGGTCGGACCTGCTTCGCAACGTCGTCGTGGCGATGCACGAGGGCTCGGTCGCCGGGCCGCCGGACGCCCGCCCGGAGGGAACGGCGCCGATCGAGTTCAGCGGGCCGTCACCCGACGAGTTCGAGGAGATCTGGAACGACGAGCCCATGTTCGTCCTCGGCCGGGCGTTCTGGTCGCGCGACGGCTCCCGCGTCTACGGAGAGGCGGCGGACGCGTACGCGGCGATCTCGCTCGATGTGGAGAAGCGGCAGGTCGCCTGGATCCTGCGCCTGGAAGAGGATCCGGAGGCGGCTGCGCCCGAGTGGAGCCCGGACGAACGACTCCTGGCCTGCCAACGCGACGGCAGGCTCGTCATCACCGACGCGCTGACCGGTGAGCCGACGGCGGAGCTTCCTGGCTACCCGGGCGCCGACGTCCTGTGCTGGGGGCCTGGCGGCCGCCTGGCGGTGGTGGCCCCGGCGGGCGGGACCGTCGGGATCGTCGACGCGACGACCGGCGAGCACCGGTACGACCTGGACGTTCAGGCGGCCGCCTCCGACCCGCGCGGCTGGGACGCCCGGTCGTGGGCCTGGTCGCCGGACGGCGAGCTGGCCGCCTGCGTCACCGCCGAGGGGCGGATCGAGATCTGGTCGCTCGGTGAGCGCTCGGAACGGCTGCGCGTCCTGGACGGCGTCCGGCGCACGGTCGGCCAGGATGATCACGGCTTCGGCCTGGAATGGCCCGCCGCCGACGTGCTGATCGCGATCGGTCCGCACGCGGTGCGCTTCCTCCGTCCCGACACCGGCGAGATCATGGCCGACCACCCACTCCACCATGCCCCTGCCTCCGCTCGCCCGCTCTTCCTCACCGGCCGCGACCTCGGCGACCAGCTCCGGCTCAACCCGACGTTCGCGCTGGACGAGGACACCTGGGCGGTGGCGTTCGAGGACGGCACGGTCATCGCGCCGGTCGGCAGGGAAGACGATCTCGACGATCGGCTCTGCTGGTCCGTCGCCCGCCGCTTCGCCTGGCCGTTCCGCTGGGGCGACAGGGAGATCTTCCCCGACCCCGCCCACGCGGGAGTGGGGGCGGGGTCGCCGGAGACCGACCGGCTCCTGGCGCCGTTCCGGGGACGTGGCAGCACGGCAGAGGCGAAGGGGACGTGGCCGCCACCCGACACCGCCACCGTGGGCGACCTGATCACGGTGGTCCGGGGGACGCTGGCCGACCTGACCGTTCAGGACTCGGTCGGCCACGCGGAGTGGACCGTCGACACGCTCCAGCAGCTCGCGATGGTCCGCGCCCGGCGGCGCGAGGCTGCCGAAGCCCGCGAACTGGCCCTCGTGATACCGGAACACCGGCGACGCCTCGGACACCTCGCGCGGATCGCGCTCGCGCTCGGCGCCGCCGGTTTCACGGCAGAAGCCGCCGCCGTCTTCCCCTACGCCGACGACGACCTCGCGGACATGGGCGGCGCGGCGGACACGGCGGCCGACACGGCGGCGGACACGGCGGCGGTCGCCGGCGCCTGCGCGGTCCTCGGGCAGCATGAACGCGCCGAGCGGTGGTTCACCGTCGCGCGCGAGGTCGCCGACGCCGACCGCTCGAACTGGACAGTTCGACTGCCGCTGGTCTGGACGCTCACCGAGTGCGGCAGGGAGCAGGAGGCCCGCGTCGTGCTGGACGAGGGTGTGGGCACGCCGGGGGGCCGGCACCACGGCGTGCCCTGGCTGGTCTGCCTGCTCAGGAGGGGCGAGACCGAGCTGGTGCGCGAGCTGATCGGGGAGCGCAGCGAGCCGAACGACCCGAACGAGCGGCACTCCTACGGCGTGCGCTGGTTCGACGACTGGACGGCGGCCCGCGCGCTCACCGTCCACGGGCAGCCGGAACTGCTCCGGCTGTGGGGTGACATCAACTGGGCCTCGGTGCGGGACCACCTGCCGGTGGCCGAACGGATCGCGGCCGAGGGCAGGCCCACCGGCCCGACCGACGACCAGCTGATCGATCTGGCCGCCCAGTACGCCGGGCTCGCGAACCTCCCCAAGGCGACCAAGCGTCGCCGGTGCGCGAGGGTGGCCCAGCAGGCGGCGGAGTGCGGCCACATCAGCGCCGTGCTCGACCTGCTGCCAGGGACGAACGACTCCGGCAGATACGGGATGGGCAGTGACGAGCGCGCCTGGGTCGCGCTCAGTGCCCTGCGGACCATCGCGATCGGCGTGGACGTCGATGTCTGGTGATCCGGTGCCCCGGTCGCGTGCCGGGGCTGCCACCCACCCCATTGGCCGGGTGGTGCAGGGGGCACCGGAATGCGGCAGCCGCGTCGCGTTCAGGAGCCGATGCCCGGCTTACGCCGGTAGCCGAACCTTGGCGCGACCTGCGTGATGTCGGCCACCGTGAGGCGTATGCGACTGACAAAGCTTGGTCATGCGTGTGTGCGGTTGGAGAAGGACGGACGGGTGCTCGTCATCGATCCCGGGGCCATGACCCCGGAGCCCGACGCCCTGGACGGCGCCGAGGCGGTGCTCATCACGCACGAGCACTTCGACCATTTCGAGCCAGGACGGTTGCGGGAGGCCGTCGAGGCCGAACCGCGCCTGACCGTCTACACCTGTCCAGGGGTGGCACGGCGGCTCGGCGAACTGGGCGAGCGCGTGCAGGTCGTAGGTGAAGGCGACACGTTCACCGCCGCCGGGTTCGACCTGACCGTCTTCGGCGAGAAGCACCACTTCAGCCACCCCGATGCGGCGCCGGTGGACAACGTCGGTTTCCTCGTGGACAACGAGGTCTTCCACCCAGGGGACGCGCTGACGGTGGTGGACGCGCCCACGGTCCTGGTCGCAGGGCAGGCGCCCTGGATGACCGTTCCCGACCTGGTCGCCTACCTGCGCACCGCCGCCCCCCTGCGCGCCTACGCCGTCCACGACGGTCTGATGAACGAGTGGGGCCTGCAGGTCCTGGACGGCGTGCTCGCCATGGAGGCGGAGCGCTCCGGCGCCGACATCCGCCGCCTCAAGCCCGGCGAGAGCGTCGAGCTCTGAGCCGGCCGGGGGCGACACGGCCCGTTTCCGCGGTGGTGTCGCCCCCGCAGCCCGCCGCCGTGGATCACGCCGTCCACTTCATCGTCTTTCGGAGCGTGGACGGCGGCGACGCGGCCTGTGCCTCGCGCCGGTGGATGACGGTCGGGCTCGGTGCGCACGTCAGCGGGTGGCGGCTTCGACGCGCTCCTCGGCGAGACTCACGGTCGGTGACTGTGCCCTGGTACGGGCGAGCTCCGGCAGGAGGGAGCCGATCCCGAGGACGGCCAGCCCGACGCCCAGCCAGAGGGGAGCCCGCAGCCCGAAGCCGTCGATGGCCAGCCCGCCGACCGCGGAGCCGACGATCACCCCGAGGGTGATGAAGGAGGCGTGGACGGTGTTGACCAGTGGCCCCGCGTTGCCGACGCGCTGGACGCGTACGGCCATCGCGGGGTTCATGGTCACCCCGACCAGCCCGACGCCCAGCATGGCGATCACCGCGGGGACGCTGAGGTGGGCGAACAGCGCGAAACCGGCCAGGAAGATCGTGTTGAGGATCAGCCCGGACAGCAGGACGCCGATGGTGTGCCTGTCGGCCAGGCGTCCGACGACGTGGTTCCCGATCACGGTGGCAGCGCCGTAGGCGACGAGCAGCAGGGGCACGGTCCCCGAGGAGAACCCGGTGACCTGGGTGAGGATCGGGCTGAGATAGCTGAAGGCGGCGAAGGTCGCGCCGATGATGAGGGTGCTGGTCGACAGCGCCAGCCACAGCCTGCCGTTCCTGAAGACCGCCACCTCCTGCCTGAAGTCGCCGTTGCCGCCGTCAGCACGCCCGAGCCCGGGAACGCCCATCGTGGTGGCGAGCGCGGCGATGACGGTCAGGGCGCCGACGGCCCAGAAGGCGGCACGCCAGCCGAACTGCCCGCCGATCAGCGTGGACAGCGGCAGCCCGAGCAGGGTGCCGAGCATCAGTCCGTTCAGGACGACGGCGAGGGCGCGCCCGCGTACCTCTGGACGGCTCAGCTGGACCGCCACCGAGATGGCGACGCCGAAGAACGCCTGGGAGGCGACTCCGGTGATGACGCGCGCGACCATCATGATCGGATAGGACGGCGCGAGCGCGGCGAGCACATTGCCCACCAGAAAGATCGCGAACAGCACCATGAGCGCGGGCTTCGGGCGTATCCGCACCAGCGCGACGGTCATCAGCGGCCCGCCCGCCGACATGGCCACCGCGAAGGCGGTGATCAGATAGCCGATCTGGGAGATGGTCACGCCGAGTCCGTGTGCCATCTCGGGCATCAGGCCTCCGACGGCGAACTCGCTGGTCACCATGGCGAAAATGCCTATGGCCAGGACGTAGACGGCTCTGGGCAAGGGGAACTCCTTTCTGCACCAATCGGTGTAGAACTTGGGTATGAAAAAAGCCGAGGTCAGGCCAGGGCGTCCAGGGCCGTGGCCGCGATGGCCTCGAGGGTGGCGTCGGCGGCGCCACCCTGAGCGGCCACCCGGATCCCGGCGATCACGGCGTTGACGAACCTGGCGAGCTCGGCGGGATCGCGGGTGGAGCCGATGCTGCCGTCGCGCTGCCCGCTCCCGATGACGGCGCTCAGGTTGACGACTCGGTACTCGGTGTCGCGATCGAGCATCAGGGCGATCTCCGGGTCACGGCCGGCGAGCTCCATCGTGGTGTTGACGGTCAGGCAGCCGAGGCCGTAGCCGTCGCGCCTGTTCTCCGCCTCCGTCTGGAGGATCTTGGCGAACAGCGCGCGGATCCGCTCGATCGCCGGCAGCTCGTGATCGTCGAGGATCCGCAGCTGGTCGGCGGTGGTGGCGGCCATGTAGCGGGTCAACGCGCGCTTGAACAGCTCGCGCTTGTTGGTGAAGGCGTTGTACACGCTGCTGCGGTCCAGCCCGAGCGCCTCACACAGGTCCCTGGTCGAGGTCGACTCGTAGCCGTTCGCCCAGAAGGTGCGCATCGCAGTGTCCAGGACCCGGTCCTCATCGAATGATCTCGGCCTCGCCATACGAGTACGTTACCCGTTTTGCATCGATCAGTGCAATATGGGGGCGACCGGAGCACGCCTCGGCGCCCCGCGCGGCGGCGCGGCACGCTCGGACCAGGACAGCTGTGCGGGGCTCCTCAGTCCTGGAGGACCGACAGCACGTTGCCCGCCGGGTCGGTGAACCAGGCGATGGGCGGGCCGTCCTCCCGCATGACACCCTTCGCGTCCTGGTTCATCTGCGGGTAGCGCTCGAAGCGCACCCCGCGCTCGGTCAGCTGGTCGACGGCCTCGTCGATGTCGTCGACAGGGAAGTTGAGGATGGTGAACGTCGCGGGCGTGTGGTCGGGCTTCGGGTAGACGAGCGTGTCGCGGTCGCCCGCGAGATGCAGCGTCAGCATGCCGTTCTCCTCCGACACGCGGATTCCGAGCGTGTCGCCGTAGAAGGCCTTGGCCGCCTCGATGTCGTCCACCGAGAACCCGCTGAACGCCTTCGTGTCACGGAACATCAGTTCTCCTCCATTGCTGCGTGGGGTGCTCATCGCTGACCTGGATGTGCCGCACGCCCCGGTCGATCGCGGTGGCGAGCGGACTGCCGTCGCGTTCCTCCGGCTCGGCCGGACCCATGACGGCATCGGGTCGATGCGGGCGTCGGCCGCGTCGATGTTCAGTATCACCCGGCCTGGCTCGGTACCCCCGGTCCGACACTTCGGCCGTGCGGCCGTGGGGCCGTGGGGCGGGTGGGCACACGGGGCACACGCGGGAGCGCCGGCAGGGTCGTCGCCTCACCGCCGGTCGCCTCCGCCGGGCGTCGGCACGGGTCGGACGGTCGAGCGAAAGCGCAACCCGGCGATCCCCAAGGCAACCTCCTCGTTGTCCGAGCCGTAGGCGTGGAATGGGCAAAGCCGTGCGTGGCCCATCGGCGCCTGGGTAGGCACGCCGTACTCGGAAGGAGATCGCTCATGGCCACTCGGCAGATGACGCCGGAGATGACGGACGAGGACGACGTCATCGACCTGTTGCTGGCGCAGCACGCCCTGATCAGGGACCTGTTCGACGAGGTGGAGCAGTCCTCGGGCAGGCGGCGGGCCGAGGCCTTCGAGAGGCTGGCCCGGCTGCTGGCCGTCCACGAGCGCGCGGAGGAGCAGGTCGTGCATCCGAAGACGCGCGCGACGATCGACGGCGGCGACGGCGTCGTCGCCGACCGGCTGGCCGAGGAGGACGAGGCCAGGCGGCTGCTCGGCGAGATCGAAGAGAACGGCACCGACGCCGCCGACTTCATGGACAGGTTGGCGCTGCTGCGCGGCGCGGTGACGGCGCACGCCCGCAGCGAGGAGCGCTACGAGTTCCCGCAGCTGCGCGCCCGCACCACCGAGGCCGAGCGCAGGAAGCTGGCGGGCAAGGTGAAGGCGGCCGAGGACCGATGAACCTGCCTGCCGCGCGAGGCCCGATCACCGCGGCGTTGTTCGGACGGCTGACCGGCCCGCCCGGGGGCGAGCCGCTCGCCGTCCACGAGGTGGACGACGAGGATCTGCACCTGGCCC
>NZ_BAAATE010000023.1:0-72005 GCF_039533245.1 Nonomuraea recticatena
TTGTGCATCATGCACTGGCTTTTAACACACTGTTGAGTTCTCAAGAAACGGACGCATTCACCGTCACCCACCCGGTGGCACTCGCTTCGTTATGTCTCAATCTTAGCAGATCACCTGATTTGGTGTCAAATCGGTCAAATCTGTCTAAAATTTCGACGCCCCCGTCTCCGGGGCAACCCTCATAACTTACTCGAGCATTCGGTCCTTGTCCAATCGCGTGGACGCGGCTCGAAGATCGGGAGTGAGTCAGAGGATGTTCAGAGCCTAGCAGCCCCTCCGCGGGCTTCGTCCCGAAGCCGCTGTGGATCGCTGCCCTGCGTTGAAAACTGTAGCAGCAGCCCGCGCCCGCGAGACCCAACTTCGGTAACGAATGGGTCTTCCCCCGGTGCGCGTTCCTCAAACACACCGAAGGCCCGAAGTCGTGAGACGACTCCGGGCCTTCGAGGGTCCTGCAGGTCAGCCCGCCGGCAGCGCCGCCAGCTGCCCCTCCAGCCGGGCGATGTCGGCGGCGGAGGACTCGGCCCTGGCCCTGACCTTCGCCACCACGTCGTCAGGCGCCTTGGCCATGAACTGCTCGTTGCCGAGCTTCGCCGCCACCTGGGCGGCGTCCTTGCGCGCCACGGCCAGGTCCTTCTCCAGCCGCTTGCGCTCGGCGGCCACGTCGATGGTGCCCGCCGTGTCGAGCTGCACGGTCACCCCCGCGACCACCAGCGAAGCCGTCGCCGCGAAAGTCTCCGACGGCTCCTGCAGCCGCAGCAGCGACCTGATCGCCGCCTCGTGCTCCGCCAGAGCCGTACCCGACAAGGAGAGCCTGGCCGCCACCTTCTGACCCGGCTTGAGCCCCTGGTCGGAGCGGAAGCGACGGATCTCGGTCACCAGCTCCTGCACCGCGAGGATCTCCGCCTCCGCTGCGGGGTCGGCATAGCGGGCGTCAGCCACCGGCCAGGTGGACACGACGACGGACTCGCCGCCCGTCACCGCGCGCCAGAGCTCCTCGGTGACGAAGGGCACCAGCGGATGCAGCAGCCGCAGCAGGGCGTCGAACACGTGGCCGAGCACCAAGCGGGTGTCCTCGAGCCCCTGCGAGAGCTGGACCTTGGCCAGCTCCAAGTACCAGTCGCAGACCTCGTCCCACGCGAAGTGGTAGAGCAGGTCGGAGGCCTTGGCGAACTCGAACTCCTCGAACGCCGCGTCGGCCTCGCCGATGACGGTCTGGAGCCGCGAGAGGATCCAGCGGTCGGCCGCCGTCAGCGAGTCGGGCAGGTCTCCGACCGCCGCGCCGTTCATCAGCGCGAAGCGGGTGGCGTTCCAGATCTTGTTGCAGAAGTTGCGCGAGCCGGCCGCCCAGTCCTCGCTGACCGCGACGTCGGAGCCGGGGTTGGCGCCGCGCAGCAGCGTGAAGCGAGTGGCGTCGGCCCCGTAGCGCTCGATCCAGTCGAGCGGGTCGACCACGTTGCCGAACGACTTCGACATCTTCTTGCCGAACTGGTCGCGGACCATGCCGTGCAGAGCGACCGTGCGGAACGGCGGCTGGCCATCCATGGCGTACAGACCGAACATCATCATCCTGGCGACCCAGAAGAAGAGGATGTCGTAACCGGTCACCAGCACGGAGGTCGGGTAGAAGCGCGCCAGCTCCGGCGTCTTCTCCGGCCAGCCCAGGGTCGAGAACGGCCACAGCCCCGAGGAGAACCAGGTGTCGAGCACGTCGGGGTCCTGGACGTAGCCTTCGGGCGCCGACTCGTCGGGGCCGAGGCACACGACCTCGCCCGCCGGGCCGTACCAGACGGGGATCCTGTGTCCCCACCACAGCTGGCGCGAGATGCACCAGTCGTGCATGTCGTCGACCCAGTCGAAGTAGCGCTTGGCCAGCTCCGGCGGGTGGATGCGGGTGCGGCCGTCGCGGACGGCGTCGCCCGCGGCCTTGGCCAGCGGCGAGACGTTGACGAACCACTGCAGCGAGAGCCTCGGCTCGACGACGGTCTTGCAGCGCGAGCAGTGGCCGACGGCGTGCAGGTAGGGACGCTTCTCCGCGACGATCAGCCCCTGCTGGCGCAGCGCTGCGACCACGGCGGGCCTGGCCTCGAACCTGTCGAGCCCCTGGAAGGGGCCGTGCGCGGTGATGACGCCGCGCTCGTCCATGACGGTCAGCGACGGCAGCGAGTGTCGTCGGCCGATCTCGAAGTCGTTGGGGTCGTGCGCGGGGGTGACCTTCACGCACCCGGTGCCGAAGGCGGGGTCGACGTGCTCGTCGGCGACGATCGGGATCCTGCGCCCGGTCAGCGGCAGCTCGACCGTGGTGCCGATCAGGTGGGCGTAGCGCTCGTCGCTCGGGTGGACGGCCACGGCGGTGTCGCCGAGCATCGTCTCGGGGCGCGTGGTGGCGACCACGATCTCGTCGGAGTAGCGGATCGAGACGAGCTCGCCCTCGTCCTCGCTGTGCTCGACCTCGATGTCGGACAGCGCGGTGAGACAGCGGGGGCACCAGTTGATGATGCGCTCGGCCCGGTAGATCAGCCCGTCGTCGAAGAGCCGCTTGAAGATCGTCTGGACGGCGCGCGAGAGCCCCTCGTCCATGGTGAAGCGCTCGCGCGACCAGTCGACGCCGTCGCCCAGCCGCCTCATCTGACCGAGGATCCTGCCGCCCGACTCGTCCTTCCACTGCCAGACGCGTTCGATGAACGCCTCACGGCCGAGGTCGTGGCGGGACAGGCCCTCCTTGCCGAGCTCGCGCTCCACGACGTTCTGCGTGGCGATGCCCGCATGGTCCATGCCCGGCAGCCAGAGCGTCTCCATGCCCCTCATGCGGGCCCTGCGGCTGAGCGCGTCCTGGATGGAGTGGTCGAGCGCGTGGCCGATGTGGAGCACGCCCGTCACGTTGGGCGGGGGCAGCACGATGGAGTACGGCTCACGCCCGCTGCCCGGGTCCGCGCCGAAGTATCCGCCTGATACCCATCGCTCGTAGCTCTGGGTCTCGACGTCGGCGGGTGTGTACTGGGTAGGCAGCTCTGGCGTTGTCACGCGGTCAAGTTTAGGGACCTCGGGCGACTTCCGTGGAATCGTCGCCCGCAAGTCAGACGGCGAGGCCCCCGGAGGGGACTCCGGGGGCCTCGCCGTGTGAAGCGTGGTTCAGGCAGACTTCTCGCGCGGTGTGCGCTGCTGCTTGGCCGCCAGCTGGTCGCGCGGGACCAGCGTGGGGATCGCGTGCTCCAGCACGGAGTCGCGCGTGATGACCACGCGGGCGACATCCTCCCTGGAGGGCACCTCGTACATCACCGACAGGAGCACCTCCTCCAGGATGGCCCGCAGGCCTCTGGCGCCCGTGCCACGCAGGATCGCCTGGTCGGCGATGGCCTCGAGCGCGTCGTCGGTGAACTCCAGCTCCACCCCGTCGAGCTCGAACAGCTTGCGGTACTGCTTGACCAGGGCGTTGCGGGGCTCGGTGAGGATCTGGATGAGCGCCTCGCGGTTGAGGTTGTGCACCGAGGTGATGATCGGCAGACGCCCGACGAACTCGGGGATCATGCCGAACTTGAGCAGGTCTTCGGGCATCACGTCGCCGAAGATGTCGGAGGAGTCGATCTCCTCCTTCGAGCGGATGATGGCGTTGAAGCCGATGCCCTTCTTGCCGATGCGCGACTCGATGATCTTCTCGAGGCCGGCGAACGCGCCACCGCAGATGAACAGCACGTTGGTGGTGTCGATCTGGATGAACTCCTGGTGCGGGTGCTTGCGCCCGCCCTGCGGCGGCACCGAGGCCGTCGTGCCTTCCAGGATCTTCAGCAGCGCCTGCTGGACGCCTTCGCCCGAGACGTCGCGGGTGATCGACGGGTTCTCGCTCTTGCGAGCGATCTTGTCGACCTCGTCGATGTAGATGATGCCGGTCTCGGCCTTCTTGACGTCGTAGTCAGCGGCCTGGATCAGCTTGAGAAGAATGTTCTCGACGTCCTCGCCGACGTAGCCGGCCTCGGTGAGCGCCGTCGCGTCGGCGATGGCGAAAGGAACGTTGAGCATTTTGGCCAGCGTCTGCGCCAGCAGCGTCTTGCCGGATCCCGTGGGACCGAGCAGCAGGATGTTGGACTTGCCCAGTTCGAGGCCGTCATCCCTGCCACGGTCGCCCGACTGCACCCGCTTGTAGTGGTTGTAGACCGCCACCGAGAGTGCCTTCTTGGCCGCGTCCTGGCCGATCACGTAGGCGTCGAGGAACTCGTAGATCTCCCTCGGCTTCGGCAGGTTGTCCCACTTGAGCTCGGAGGACTCCGAGAGCTCCTCTTCGATGATCTCGTTGCAGAGATCGATGCACTCATCGCAGATGTAGACGCCGGGACCGGCGATGAGCTTCTTGACTTGCTTCTGGCTCTTCCCGCAGAAAGAGCACTTCAGCAGGTCTCCCCCGTCGCCGATGCGTGCCACCCCAGATACTCCTTTGCGTGGGACCGCCCTGCTCCCGCGATCCGTATCCTCCGGACCCGGTCCGAACCGCTCAGGTTTCGACGTTACCGTCTTCTGGGCCCTCAGTGAGCCCCCTGGCGGCGAGTCGCACCGGAACGTGCCCAATTGGGCAGCGCTCCGGTGCGTCACGTTCGATCAGGAAGCAACGGCCTGAGCTCGCTTCTTCCTGATCGGGATGATGTCGTCGATCAGACCATACGCCTTGGCCTCATCGGCGTTGAGAATTTTGTCGCGTTCGATGTCCTTGCGAACTTCTGCCGCGGGCTTGCCAGAGTGCTTCGCGATGATCTCCTCAAGGAGGGATCGCATACGAAGGATCTCCCTGGCCTGGATCTCGATGTCACTTCCCTGACCGCCGCCCTCGGTGGAGGGCTGGTGGATCAGGACCCTGGCGTTGGGCAGAGCGAACCGCTTGCCCGGCGTGCCGCCCGACAGCAGCACGGCCGCGGCCGAGGCGGCCTGACCGAGGCAGACCGTCTGGATCTCAGGCCTGACGAACTGCATCGTGTCGTAGATCGCCGTCATGGCCGTGAACGACCCGCCGGGCGAGTTGATGTAGATGCTGATGTCACGGTCGGGGTCGAGCGACTCCAGCGTGAGCAACTGCGCCATGACGTCGTTGGCCGACGCGTCGTCGATCTGCACTCCGAGGAAGATGATGCGGTCCTCGAAGAGCTTGTTGTACGGGTTCATCTCCTTCACGCCGTAGGACGTGCGCTCGACGAAGGAGGGGAGAACGTAGCGGCTCTCGATGTTCACTTCAGCTCCCCCTTAGGAAACGGCGCCCTGGGAGGACACCTGGCGCGCACTGCGCACGACATGGTCGATGAAGCCGTAGTCCTTGGCCTCATCGGCGGTGAACCACCGGTCGCGGTCGGAGTCGGCCTCGATCTGGTCGAGCTCCTGGCCGGTGTGGAAGGCGATCCGCTCGGCAAGCGTCTTCTTCACATAGAGCATCTGCTCCGCCTGGATGGCGATGTCGGCGGCGGTGCCGCCGATGCCACCCGAGGGCTGGTGCATCATGATGCGCGCGTGCGGCAGCGCGTAGCGCTTGCCGGGCGCGCCCGCGCAGAGCAGGAACTGCCCCATGGAGGCCGCCAGACCCATCGCGACCGTGGCCACGTTGTTCGGCACGTATTCCATCATGTCGTAAATCGCCATGCCCGCGGTCACGGAACCACCGGGCGAGTTGATGTACAGGTAGATGTCACGTTCGGAGTCGTCGGCGGCAAGCAGCAGCAACTCGGCGCAGATGCGGTTGGCGATCTCGTCATTGACGTCCGTGCCGAGCACGATGATGCGCTCGCGCAGCAGGCGCTGGTAAAGCTGGTCCTCAAGCCGGAAAGCTGAGCCGTTCTCACGGCCTCGCGACTCGGGCTGATAGAAGGTCGGCGGGCTGGTCACAGCGTCACCTTCCGATGCGTCGTAATCGATGGGCTTTGCTTGTGACCTTAACGCGCACGGCCCACAGGTCATGCCCGGTCCACGGACTGTTCGCTGTCGGCGCAGGTGGCGGTCAACGTCCGCCAGGGACGCTCCCGCGCTCTCGTGAGCCCCGCTCCTGCGGGCGTTCACGCTGATCCTTCTCCTGTGCCGCCAGGGGCCTGCCCTGGCCCCGGGCAGTACGGCCTCGCGGTCCGGGTGGCCTCTGGAAGAGCTGGGGGGACGCCGACGCGACGGCGCCACGGTGTCCCGCCGGCCCCCTGATCACCATGCGCCCCACGGCGGAAGACGGCGAAACCCCCGCCCTGCGCGCAGGACGGGGGTTCGCGACGTGAAGGAGGGGTCACTCCTCGGTGGCGTCGGCCTCTTCGACGACCTCTTCACCGTTGATCTCGGTGTAGATGGCCTTGAGGTCGACCTCGTTGCCGGCCTCGTCGACGACCTTGGCCGCGTCGCCGACGACGGTCTTGGCCTTGTCGCGGACGATCTCGACCATGGCCAGCGTGAGCTGGTCGTTGTCGGCGAGGTGCTGGGCCAGCGTGTTGGGCGCGACGCCCATCTGCATGGCGCGGCGGACCACGAAGTTGGTCAGCTCCTGCTCGCTGACGCCCAGCTCCTCGGCCTTGACGATCTTGTCGAGGACGAAGCCGCTCTTGATGGCCTTGGCGGAGCTGGTCTCGAACTCGGCGAGACGCTCCTCCTCGGTCGTCTGGTAGAGGCGGAAGAAGGCCTCACGGCTCAGGCCGCTCTCGGCGATCTGGTGGTCGAGGTTGTGCTTGCGGGCGTCGAGCTCGGCCTTGAGCGCGCTGTCGGGGATCGGGATGTCGATCTGCTCCAGCAGCGTGTCGAGGGCCTTCTCGCGCGACTGCACGACCTGGTCGACCAGCTTGTTGCGGTGAGCCTGCTCGCGGATGCTGTCCTTGAGCTCCTCGAGGGTGTCGAACTCGCTGGCCAGCTGGGCGAACTCGTCGTCGAGCTCGGGCAGGACCTTCTCCTTGACCGCCTTGACGCTGATGATGACGTCGGCCTCCTCGCCGGCGTTCTCACCACCGACCAGCTCGGTGCGGAAGGTCTTCTCCTCGCCCGCCGACATGCCCTCGAGCGCGTCGTCGAGGCCCTGGAGCACCGAGCCTGCGCCGACCTCGTAGGACACCTCGTTGGCCTGCTGCTCCTCGAGGTTGACACCGTCGATCTCGGCGCGCAGGTCCATGACGACGAAGTCGCCGGTGGTGGCGGCGCGCTCGACGCCGGTCAGCGTGGCGAAGCGCTGGCGCAGCGCGTCGAGCTGGCTGTTGATGTCCTCGTCGGTGACCTCGGCGGTCGGGACGGTGACCTCGATGCCGGCGTAGGCGGGCACCTCGAAGTTGGGCCTGATGTCGACCTCGGCGGTGAACTCGATCTGCTCACCGTCCTCGATCTTCGTGACCTCGATGTCGGGCTGGCTGACAGGGAAGACGTCGACCTCGTCGACGGCCTGGCTGTACAGCTTCGGCACCGCGTCGTTGAGGGTCTCCTCCAGCACCACCGCGCGGCCGAAGCGCTGCTCGATGATGCGGGCCGGGACCTTGCCGGGGCGGAAGCCGGGGACGCGCACCTGCGACGCGACCTTCTTGTACGCCGCCTGCATGCTCGGGCCAAGCTCGTCGAACGGCACTTCGACGGTGAGCTTCACCCGGGTCGGGCTGAGCTCCTCGACAGCGGTCTTCACGGGGTGGTCTCCTTGATCAAGCTTTGAGTGTTCGCGGGCGCGTCCAAATTCTCTGCGGCTCACGCGCCGCGCCCACATGATCGGCTTGGGCATGCTCGCACCGGCGAATGTCCAACGCCGCACGCCAGTCTAGGGCAGATGCGCACCCAAGCACGACGAAGAGGCGTTCAGATCTCGTCCCTGATCTTGTTGAGCAGGCTGACGGTCTCGTCAGGGGTGGTGCTGACCGCGCAGAGGCGCTCCATGACCTCGGTGTAACGGTCGACGTCCTCGCGCTTGTCGAGGTAGAGGGCGCTGGCGAGTTGCTCGACGTAGACGACGTCGGGCAGGTCCTGGTCGGGGAAGCGCAGGATGCTGAAAGCGCCACCCTCCGCGCTGTGTCCGCCGAAGTCGAACGGCATGACCTGGATGGTGATGTTGGCCTGGCGCATGAGGTCGATCAGGTGCTCCAGCTGAGCCTTCATCACCTCGGCTCCGCCGATGGGACGGCGCAGCGCGGCCTCGTCGATCACCGCCCAGAGGACCGGTCCACCCGGACGGTCGAGCACGCGTTGGCGCTCCAGGCGCAGGTCCACCCTGCGGGCGATCTCGTCGGAGCTGACTCCCGCCGATCCTGCAGTGATGACGGCCTTGGCGTACTCCTTGGTCTGCAGCAGGCCAGGGACGAACTGGACCTCATAGGTCCTGATGCGGGTGGCGGCCTCCTCCAGGCCGACGTAGGCCTGGAACCAGGAGGGCAGCAGGTCGTTGAACCGGTGCCACCAGCCCGGCTCGTTGGCGGTGGAGACCAGGTCGAGCACCGCTCTGCGGGCGCTCTCGTCGGCTACGCCGTACAGGGTGAGCAGGTCGGCGACGTCGCGCTCCTTGAAGCCGACCCTGCCGAGCTCCATGCGGCTGATCTTCGACTCGGAGCCCCTGATGAGGTGACCCGCCTCCTCGCGCGTGACGCCGCGCGACTCTCGCAGCCTGCGTAGCTGGGAGCCCAGGAGGATGCGCAGAGCCGTTGGCCCCGACCCCGGCGGGTTCTGCGTCACAATGCCTCCCTCTTCGGTCCGCACACAGTGTCACTAGTTCCGGGCGCTGTGACAAGGTCTCAGCCGTGTGTCCGCTTTGCCAGACCGAACATGCTGTTGCACATTGCACCTGCACGTGCATTTGGGTCTTGCAGCGCCGCTTGTCGTGACCCATGATGGCTTAGTGCATATTGGGGACAAACGCCGAAATATGCACCGATTCATGAGTAGCGGAGGTAACGGCGGGATGGTGGAGGACCCCCTGGGCACTGCCACCTGCCTGAAGATCACTCGCGAGGTGGGCTTCGACCGCCTCCTCCGCGCAGAAGAACCGGACACCACCGCGACTCCGCTGCCTTTCCAGGCCGATTCGGTGCGCACGGCGCGAGACGTCACACGCTCGACGCTGCACGACTGGGGACTGTCCGAGCTGAGTGACGACGCGGCGCTGGTGGTCTCCGAACTGGTGACCAACGCGGTCAGGTACGCCAGGGGGCACCGCGAGATCACCCTCCTGCTGATGCGGGCCGCGCCCCATGTGCTGCTGGCGGTGGCCGACCCCAGCGACGAGGTGCCCACTCCCAAGGAGCCCGACTTCATCTCGGAGAACGGGCGCGGGCTCTACATCGTCGAGACCTACAGCGAGTGCTGGGGCTGGGACTGCCTCGACGGCGGCGGCAAGGCCGTCTGGGCGCTGTTCCACACCGGCGACTGACAGCGCGCCATCGCCGTACACCTGAGCCCTTGATCGGGCGTTCCGCCTACGCGCCGCCGTCGACCTGGTCGCGCCGTCCGGACTCTCGACCCGGCGGCCAGGCTCATCCACGGGATCGGCACGGTTCCATCCGCCATGGGCACTCTTCTCCCATGTCCGGGCCGCCCGGACGGCATGGTACGTTCGAAAACTTTGTTCGTACCGGAAGGAACGCCATGGACGCTCTCTCCCTGCACGACCGGTTCCTCAACGACGCGCTTCCTCGGATTCAGCAAGATCCGAGAGTGGCCGGTGTCGCCGTCGCGGGGTCGATCGCGAGGGGGCACCCCGATGGCTACTCCGATGTCGATCTCATCGTGGTCATCGACGACGAGGCGTTCGACTCGGTCATGAAGGAGCGTCTTGAGCTGATCGGCTCGTGGGCCGCTCTGGTGGCTGGGTTCACCGGAGAGCACGTCGGCGAGCCCCGCCTGATCATCACGCTCGTCGGGCCGCCCCTCCTCCATGTCGACTTCAAGTTCGTGCGCGCCTCCGACTTCGCCGAGCGCGTTGAGGACCCGGACATCCTGTGGGACCGAGACGGCGACCTGGCCGCCTGTCTGGCGGAGCATCCGCCCGCGGACCCGCCGCTCGACCTCCAGTGGATCGAGGACCGATTCTGGGTCTGGGTGCACTACGGCGCGACGAAACTCGGCCGCGGCGAGCTGTTCGAGGTCATCGGCTTCCTCAGCTACCTGCGCGAGGCCGTGCTGGGTCCTCTGGCCGCTCGGCGGGTGGGCGCGTCACCGCGCGGCGTCCGCCACCTCGAATCCGTCGCACCGGATGAGGCGCGCGCCCTTCAGGCGACCCTCTGCGGTTACGACCGGCACGACGCCGGCCAGGCCCTGCTCGCCTGCGTCGCGCTCTACCGGCAGTGGCTCGACGACGCCGAAGCGATGATCGAACCCCGCCGCCACGCCGAGAAGCTCGCCGTGCAGTACCTCCACGACGTCATCGATCAGGCGAGCTGACCAAGCCTCCCCGCAGGAGGCGCCGTGGCGATGAACCGCATCTTCGGCGCATCCAAGGAACCCTAGACACTCAGAAGGCCACTCCCGATCTCTGGAGTGGCCTTCCGGCAGGTACGGCAGTCGGGGCGACAGGATTTGAACCTGCGACTTCCTGCTCCCAAAGCAGGCGCGCTACCAAGCTGCGCCACGCCCCGCGACGTCGGTTACGCATGCGCCCCGTGACTCCGGTACGCTTACGCCCTGACGACCGGATGAAGTCTAGACCAGACTTCGACCGGCTCGCGCGGACGTAGCTCAATGGTAGAGCCCTAGTCTTCCAAACTAGCTACGCGGGTTCGATTCCCGTCGTCCGCTCAGAGGGCAAAAGGCCAGGTCATCCGCATGGAGGACCTGGCCTTTTGCGATCTTCAGGAATTCTTTTCGATCTGCCGCGCCCACTGTGTGCCCGAGGCCTCTGAAGGGTGACCGGAAGAACGTTTTCTCCGGCTCCCGGATGATCGCCGAGGGCGTGCTCGTCCGCCGAGGGCCCGTAGGTGGAGAGGTGGACGGCTGATCATCAGCCCTGGACAGGCCGAGCAGGCCAGGCCCGGGATGATCTGGCTGGGTGGGGTCGGTACGTCCGCGCGGAACTGGCCCGAGTGGGTTGAGGCCGCGGTTCAGCGTGTGGTGCGGAGGTGGTGCCGGGCGTGGCGCCAGGCGGTTTCGAACTCGTCCCGTGTCAGTGGCTGAGGGTCGTATCCCTCCCATTCTTGGATCGGGATCTCGGCGGTGATGCCGTAGGTCGCCTCGTACGCGTTGAGCCCGCCGACGTCTTGGGCGTCCTGCCACTCGGCCAAGGAGGCCGCGGCGATGGGAGTGGCGTCGGGGCCGCGGAGCTCGATCTGCCGGGCCACCCAGCCGTCGGCGTCGATCTCGAAGTAGAACCAGACGTCCTCTTCACCCCAGTGAGCGCGGAACCACTGCGTCATCCCTTCAGGATGCTGCATCCTCGTGCAGGCTGGGGCAGCCGCATGGCGACCTGGCCTTTCAGCGTTCGGTGGGATTATTCGCATCGCGGGCGGCCGACTATGATCAACACGTCGAGGAGGCCATGTTGATCTTCCATGCGATGCTGGGCGGCGTCGCCCCGTTCACCCCGACCAGTGCCGGCCTGTGCGGGCTGTTCCGCGGGCGGCTGTGACGAGGGCCAGGCCTGTTTCGCCCGGTCTGCTCGTCGAGGAGCTGGCCGAGCGGATCGCCGCGGGCCCGCGGCGCTCGTGGCTGCGGGTGCTGGTCGACGGCGCGCCCGCCGCGGAGCCTTCGCGCCTCGCCGACGCGCTGGTGGAGCCGCTGCGGGAGCGTGGCAGGCCCGTCCTGCGGGTGTCGGCGGGCGACTTCCTGCGCCCTGCGTCGCTGCGCCTGGAGTACGGCAGGACCGACCCCGACGCCTTCTACGACGACTGGCTGGACGAGGGCGCGCTGCGCCGCGAGGTGCTCGGCCCACTGGAACCGGGCGGCACCGGCAGGGTCCTGCCCGCCCTGTGGGACAGCACCAGGGACAGGGCGACGCGCGCGCCGTACGAGACCATCCCTCCCGGGGGCGTGCTGCTGCTCGACGGGACGCTGCTGCTCGGGAGGGGGCTGCCCGCCGAGCTGACCGTCCATCTGTGGCTGTCGCGGGCGGCTCTGGAGCGCCGCGGCGAACAGGACCAGCTCTGGCGGCTGCCCGCGTACGAGCGTTACGAGCGCGAGGTGTCCCCCATGACGGCGGCCGACGTCGTGGTCAAGGCCGACGACCCGCGCCATCCGGCGCTGCTGACACGGGCGTGAGCGCCGAGGAGAGGGCGTCCGCCACGGCGGCGTGGTCGGGGTACTCCTCCACGTCCTGAGCGGCGCTCCAGGGGGGTCATGCGCCCACAGGTGCTCCGCGGCAACCTGGCCGCACGAGGAGGGCCGTACTCAGGAATCCGGACGGCGGGGTGCCGGTTGCCAGGGATATGAACGACTACGGACGCTCGCCGCAGTTCGGCTACTTCCTCGTTCCGAACGCGGGCGATCCCGTCATCGAGTACGCCAAACTCGCTGACCGCCTGGGGCTGGACCTCATCGGCGTGCAGGACCATCCCTACCAGCGCCGCCACCTCGACACCTGGACGCTGCTCAGCGTGATCGTCGCCGTGACCGAGCGTGTCACCGTCTTCCCCGACGTGGCCAACCTGCCGCTGCGGCAGCCGTCCGTGCTGGCCAAGTCCGCCGCCAGCCTCGACCTGCTCAGTGGCGGGCGGGTGGAGCTCGGGCTCGGGGCGGGCGGCTTCTGGGAGGCCATCGAGGCGTACGGCGGGCCGCGCCGTACGAGGGGTGAGGCCATGGACGCGCTCACCGAGGCCGTCACGGTGATCAGGAAGGTCTGGAGCGGGGAGCCCAACAGCCGCTTCGAGGGCGAGCACTACCACCTGCGTGGCGCGCGGACCGGGCCCGAGCCCGCGCACCGGGTCGGGATCTGGCTGGGCGTGGGCGGCCCGAGGGGGCTCGCGCTGGCCGGGCGCGCCGCCGACGGCTGGCTGCCGTCCTCGCCGTGGGCTCCGCCCGAGCGGCTGCCCGCGCTGCACGCCAGGATCGACGAGGCCGCGATGGAGGCGGGCAGGAAGCCCTCCGACATCCGCCGCGTCTACAACGTCAACGGAAGCATCGGGCCGGGCAGGACGGCCGCGCAGTGGGCGGCCGAGCTGACCGACCTGGTGGTCGGATTCGGCATGGACTCCTTCGTCTTCTGGGCGGAGGGCGACCAGGAGCGCCAGCTGCACCTGTTCGCCGAGGAGGTCGTCCCCGAGGTTCGCAGGCAGGTGGCTATGGAACGGCAGGGATAACGGAGTCACGATGGATCGATGACACCGAGTCACTGGTACAACATCGTTCCCGACCTGCCCGCCCCTCCCCCGCCACCGCTGCATCCCGGCACGATGCGGCCGGTCGGACCTGACGATCTCGCGCCGCTGTTCCCCGCGGAGCTGATCGCGCAGGAGGTCAGCGGCGACAGGTTCGTCGAGATCCCGCAGGAGGTGCTCGACGTCTACCGGCTCTGGCGGCCGACGCCGCTGATGCGGGCGCGCCGCTTGGAGAAGGCGCTCGGCACCCCCGCCCGCATCTACTACAAGTACGAGGGCGTCTCGCCCGCGGGCTCGCACAAGCCCAACACCGCGGTGCCGCAGGCCTACTACAACGCCAGACAGGGCGTGCGCCGTCTCACCACCGAGACGGGAGCGGGCCAGTGGGGCTCCGCGCTGGCCTTCGCCTGCGCGCAGTACGACCTGGAGTGCGAGGTCTGGATGGTGCGGGCCTCCTACGACCAGAAGCCCTACCGGCGCTCACTGATGAGGCTGTACGGCGCGACGGTGCACGCCAGCCCTTCCTCCGTGACGAGCGCGGGCAGCAAGGTGCTGGCCGAGGAGCCAGGCTCCCCCGGCAGCCTGGGCATCGCGATCAGCGAGGCGGTGGAGGTCGCGGGCGCCTCGGACGACACCCGCTACGCGCTCGGCTCGGTGCTCAACCACGTCCTGATGCACCAGACGGTCATCGGCGAGGAGGCGCTGGAGCAGCTGCCCGAGATGCCTGACGTCGTCATCGGCTGCACGGGCGGCGGCTCGAACTTCGCGGGGCTGGTCTTCCCGTTCCTGAGGGAGAAGCTGGCCGGGCGGATCTCGCCGGTGCTGCGGGCGGTGGAGCCCGAGGCGTGCCCCTCCTTCACCAGGGGCGTCTACGCCTACGACTTCGGTGACACGGCGGGGTTCACGCCGCTGCTGAAGATGCACACCCTCGGCCACGACTTCGTCCCCGACCCGATCCACGCGGGCGGCCTGCGCTACCACGGGATGTCGCCCCTGCTGTCGCACATGTACGAGCTGGGGATGTTCGAGGCGGTCGCCGCGTCACAGAAGGAGTGCTTCCAGGCGGGGGTGAGGTTCGCCCGCGCCGAGGGCATCGTGCCGGCTCCCGAGCCGACGCACGCGCTGGCCGAGACGATCGCCGAGGCGCTGCGCTGCAGGGAGAGCGGGCAGGAGAAGGTCATCCTGACCGCGCTGTGCGGGCACGGCCACTTCGACCTGGCCGCCTACGACCGCTTCCTGGGCGGCGAGATGGAGGACTTCTCGCTGCCCGAGGAGCGGATCTCGGCGGCGCTGTCGACGCTGCCTGTCATCCGAACGCCTTCGCCCTGAGGCTGGGCACCCGCTGGGCGGTGCGCAGGAAGGTCTTGAAGCCGAGCCTGGCCACCGCGTTCTCGCCGACGAACTGCTCGGCGGCCTGGAGGGAGTCGCGGACGGCGGCGAATCCGTACTCACGCATCCTGCGCTCGTAGCCGCCGATGGCCGCCACGGGGTCGCCGCCCGCCGTCAGGGCCTGGCACAGCAGCCTGGCGTCGCGCAGGGCGGTGTTGGCGCCGATCCCGCGCATCGGCGTCATGCTGTGGATGGCGTCGCCCAGCAGGGTGATGGTGGTGGGCTCCCACGGCTCGATCGGGATCGAGGTGCGGATGGGCAGCAGCGACACGGTGTCGGGGTGCGACAGCTCGACGAGCTTCTTCAGGTCGGGGTGCCAGCTGTGGATGAGGCCGACGACGGTTCGCTGGAGTCGCTCACCGCTCAGGTCGGCGAGGCCGGAGGGGAAGCGTCGTCTGGCGGCGCCGAAGGCCCACAGGATGTAGCTGCCGGTGTCGTCCATGAGGGAGGTCGTCTCGCCGGTGTCCCCCAGGTCGTGCGGGGCGGTGAACAGGCCCATTCCCCTGGGCGGCAGGATGGTGTTCGGTCCCTCGCTCAGCCTGGCGTCGATGAGCTTCCTCGTCCGCGCGGTGAGCGGGAACCTGCCCGCGACGGTGGTGATGCCGGTGTCGACCCGCCGGGCGTGCGGGAGGTACTGCCGCCTGACCCGTGAGTTGCCGCCGTCGGCCGCCACCACGATGTCGGCCGTGGCGCTCGTCCCGTCCTCGAAGAACAGCCTGGTGCCCTCGCCGTCGCGCTCGTAGCGCTCGAAGGCGCTGCCGAAGTGGACCACGTCTCCGAGCTCCGACAGCAGGATGTCCCTGAGCGTGATGCGGCTGACCGAGTGGTGGTCGTCGGCCGGGTCGGCCGCCAGGGGCGTCTTGAGCACGAGCAGCCGTCCGAGCTGCTCGGTGAGGAAGCCGAAGTCCTGGCCGCCCCTGCCCGTGGTCTCGAGGAAGGTCCGCCACAGGCGCGGGGGCAGGCAGTCGTGCAGGGCCCGCGCGCCGTCGGGGTCGATGTGCACCCGGTAGCCCTGGAGCCGGTCCTGGGGGGTGCGGTCCCTTTCGAAGACCGTGACGTCCATGCCCGCCTTGCGCAGGCCGTGGGCCAGGCAGAGGCCACCGATCCCGCCGCCGATGATCGCGATGTGAGTTCTCATGCCCCGACTATCAACCATACGGATAATTGTGTCAACCATACGGATGGATGATAGTTTTCCCGCATGCGGAGAGAGCCTGAGGACAAGCAGCGCGACGCCGAGCGCACCAAACAGCGGATCGTCCAGGCGGCGGTGGAGGAGTTCGCCGCCAAGGGCTTCGCAGGCGCCAGGGTGAGCGCCATCGCGGACAGGGCGGGGGTCAACAAGCAACTGATCTCCTACTACTTCGGCGGCAAGGAGGGTCTCTACCGCGAGCTGACGAGCCAGTGGCAGAGCACCGAGAGCGGGTTCGCCGATCCCTCCCTGTCCCTGGGCGAGCTGGTCGCCGGGTACGTGCGCGCCAACGCCGCCAACCCCGCCTTCGGCAAGCTGCTGGTGTGGGAGGGGCTGCGCGAAGGCGAGCCCGCCCAGGAGTTCGTCGCCGACATGCGGCGCAACGTCGAGGCCCTGCGCGAGCGGCAGCGGCTCGGCGAGCTCCCCCCTTCGCTCGAGCCTGAGGCGGTGCTCGTGGCGCTGTTCGCGATGGCCGCGGCGGGGGTGGCCTTCCCGCAGATCGTCAGGGCGGTCTACGGCGAGGACCCCGCCTCCCCCGAGTTCGCCGAGCGCTACGCCGCCCAGGTCGAGGCGCTGCTGGGCGCGCTCGCCGCAGGGTGAGAAGGAGGGCGTCCCACCCCTGCGGTTAGCGTGGGTGGATGGATGTCGATGTGATCGTGCTGGGCATGGGCCCAGGAGGCGAGGACGTCGCGGGCCGGCTGGCCGAGGCGGGGCTGCGGGTGGCGGGCGTCGAGGCGAACCTCGTCGGCGGGGAGTGCCCTTACTGGGGCTGCATCCCCTCCAAGATGATGCTCCACGCGGCCGACCAGGTGGAGAAGGGCGCTCTGCCGCCCGACTGGGGGCCGCTCGCGCGCAGGATCCGCGAGGAGGCGACCGACGACTGGAACGACAAGGTCGCCGCCGACCGCTTCACGGGCAAGGGCGGCCACCTGGTCAGAGGCCATGGGCGCATCACGGGGGCCGGCGAGGTCACCGTGGGCGATCAGGTGATCAGGGCCTCGAGGGGGATCGTGATCGCCTCGGGGTCGCAGCCGGCCGTACCGCCCATCGACGGGCTCGAGGGCACGCCGTACTGGACCAACCACCAGGCGATCGAGACCGAGACGGTCCCCGAGTCGCTGATCGTGCTGGGCGGCGGCGCCGTCGGCGTGGAGCTCGCGCAGGTCTTCTCCAGGTTCGGCGCCAGGGTGACGGTGCTGGAGGGCCTCGACAGGCTGGTCGCGATCGAGGAGCCCGAGGCGGGCGAGCTGATCGCCAAGGCCTTCGCCGACGAGGGCATCGACGTGCGCACCGGGGTGAAGGTCTCGCGGGTGACGTACGGGGAGGACGGCTTCACCCTCGCGGGCGTGACGGCGCGCAGGCTGTTGGTGGCCACGGGCCGCAGGGTCGACCTGAAGGCGCTCGGGGTGGCGGCGATCGGGCTCGACGAGAGCGCGAGGGCGATCCCCGTGGACGGCAGGATGCGGGCCGCCGAGGACGTGTGGGCGCTCGGCGACGCGGTCGGCAAGGGCGCGTTCACGCACATGTCGATGTACCACGCCGACATCATCGTCAAGGAGATCCTCGGCGAGCCCGCTTACGAGGCGGAGTACCACGCGGTGCCGAGGGTGACGTTCACCGATCCCGAGGTCGGCGCGGTGGGCCTGACCGAGGCGCAGGCCAGGGAGAAGGGGCTCGACGTCTGTGTGGGCTTCACCGACCTGGCCGAGTCCACGCGGGGCTGGATCGCCCAGGCGCGCGGCTTCGTCAAGCTGGTGGCCGCCGACGGGGTGCTGGTCGGCGCGACCAGCGCGGGGCCCTCGGGCGGCGAGGTGCTGAGCATGCTGACGCTGGCCGTTCACGAGCGCGTCCCTGTGCGGCGGCTCAACCAGATGATCTACGCGTACCCGACGTTCCACCGCGCGGTGTCGGCGGCTCTTGCCGATCTTGACCGCTGACGAGCGGGATCGCCCAGCGGGTGCCAGGGTCCGCGTCGATGAGCAGGGCCCTGGCCAGCGCGGTGAGCGGCACGGCGAGCACGGCGCCGAGCGCGCCGAGCACGACCGACCAGATCAGCAGCGACAGGATGGTGATCGTGGTCGACAGGCCGGCCGACTGGCCCGCGTACTTCGGCTGGATCACCGACTGGATGACGAAGTTGAGCACGCTGTAGACCGCGATCACCCAGGTCATCGTGACCCAGCCCGAGTCGAGCAGGGCCAGCAGCGCGGGCGGCACCAGGCCCAGGACGAACCCGATGTTGGGGATGTAGTTGGTGATGAAGGCCAGCAGCCCCCACAGCAGCGGCAGCGGCACCCCGAGCAGCAACAGCGCGCCCGCGTCGAGCACGGCCACGATCAGACCGAAGACGGTGGAGACCACCAGGTAGCGGCAGGTGCCTCCGGTGAAGTCCCGCAGCGCCCGCACCAGGTGCGGCCTGGTCGCCTCCAGAGCGTTCACGGCCGACTGGATCGGGCCCGCGTCCAGGCTCATGCCGTACAGCAGCAGCAGGATGAGCACGAACGCCGAGCCGACGCTCAGCAGGCTGGACAGGAAGCCCTGCACGATCGGCAGCAGCTGACTGGGGTCGAGCGAGCCGAGCACCGCGTTGACCTCGGCCGAGGTGATGCCGTGCGCGCGGAGCCACCTGGTCGCGGAGGCGGCGAGCGCGGTGTACTCGTCGGAGTAGGTGGGCAGCAGCACGGCCAGCTGCGCGACGGAGACGACCAGCGCCGCCACGAACGCGATCATTCCCAGCAGCACGACGGTCAGCGGCACGGCCACCAGCGCCCAGCCCGGCGCGCCGCGACGCCTCATCCATGAGCGCAGCGGGCTGACGGCGATCGTCAGCGTGAGTGCCAGGAAGGCGGGACCGGCGACCGAGCTGAAGCGTTCGAGTCCGACCAGGACGATCATCGCGGCCGCCAGGCCGATGAGGACCCGGAGTCCGCGCGACATCATGCGTCACACTATGACCAGCTTCCCCAGGTGAAGGCGGGTCAACGCGCCGGTGCGGCCCCGCCCCTCGCGGGGCGGGGCGACAATTCTCGCCTCGGCCCTTTCGCCGGCCCGCGGGAGGGATGAACATCGGGTACGAGCCGTACCCGATGTCACGCCTCAGCGAGCGTTGGGACGCTTGCCGTGGTTGGCCGCCTTCTTCTTGCGGGCCTTGGTCTTGCGAGCGCGCTTGGCCATGGCTTACCTCCTCCCGTGTAAGGCTCCAACCTCTCGCGGAGGCGGCTCGCCGGACAAGGGGTTTGGACGATTCCACTCCCCATGTTTCAACATATATGTGTCATAATTTGGTGGAATCTGTTTGAAGGAGGGCTCATGCTCGCACCACAGCGGCAGCAGGCGATCCTGGAGCGCGTCCGTCGCAGCGGCGGGGTCCGGGTGGCCGACCTCGTGCGCGAGCTCGGCGTCTCCGACATGACGATCCGCAGGGACCTGGAGGCGCTCGCCGAGCGCGGGCTGCTGGAGAAGGTCCACGGCGGGGCGACCATCAACGGCCCAGGCTCGACGGAGGAGCCCGGCTTCGCCGCCAAGTCGGTGCGCCAGCAGGCGGAGAAGGACGCCATCGCCCGCAGGGCCGCCGCGCTGGTTCGCCCGGGCACCGCCGTGGCGCTGTCGGCGGGCACGACCACCTGGGCCCTGGCCCACCTGCTGGTGGACGTGGACGAGCTGACCGTCATCACCAACTCGATCCCGGTGGCCGACGTCTTCCACCGCAGCCCCCGAGCCGACCGCACGGTGGTGCTGACCGGCGGCGTCCGCACCCCTTCCGACGCGCTCGTGGGGCCCGTCGCGGTGGCGGCGATCAGGCGGCTGCACGTCGACACGCTCTTCCTCGGCGTTCACGGGATGAGCGTGAACGCGGGGTTCACCACGCCGAACCTGCTGGAGTCGGAGACCGACAGGGAGCTGGTCGCCTCGGCGCACCGCCTGGTCGTCCCCGCCGACCACACCAAGTGGGGCACGGTCGGCATCAGCACGATCGCGGAGCTGTCGGAGGCCGACGTCGTCATCAGCGACGCCGGCCTGCCCGAGGCCGCGCGCAGAGAGCTGGCCGAGAGGGCCGGAGAACTGATCATCGCGGAGGACACGAAGTGAAGCGCACCATCGCGCACATGGCCGACGGCCGAGAGCTGATCTACTTCGACCGGCGCGACGACGCCGATCGCAGCGCGATCGACCAGCGCGAGCTGCCGCCCAGGCCCGTGGCCTCCGAGCTGCGTTACGACCCTCTCACCGAGGAGTGGGTGGCGATGGCGGGCCACCGCCAGACCCGCACCTTCCTGCCGCCGGCCGACGAGTGCCCGCTGTGCCCCTCGGCGCCGGGCAGGTCGACGGAGATCCCCGCCTCCTCCTACGACGTGGTGGTCTTCGAGAACCGCTTCCCCAGCTTCTCCACCCACCTCGGCAGCTACGCCGACGCAGGCGGCCTCAGCGAGGTGCGTCCGGGTGTGGGCCGCTGCGAGGTGGTCTGCTTCACCTCCGATCACGCCTCCTCCTTCTCCATGCTCTCCGACGACCAGGTCGAGCTCGTCATGGAGGCGTGGGCCGACCGTACGGCGGAGCTGTCGGAGATCTCCGGCGTCGAGCAGGTCTTCTGCTTCGAGAACAGGGGCGCGGAGATCGGCATCACGCTGGCCCACCCGCACGGCCAGATCTACGCCTACCCCTACGTCACCCCTCGCACCCGCCAGCACCTGGCCGCCGCCGCCAAGCGTCCAGGCCTGTTCGCCGGCGTGCTGGCCGCGGAGCGGGCCGGCGAGCGCGTGGTCGCCGCCAACGAACACTGGACGGCGTTCGTGCCCGCCGCCGCGCGCTACCCCTTCGAGGTGCATCTCTACCCGCACCGCCAGGTGCCCGATCTGGCCGCCCTCTCCCAGGAGGAGCGGGCCGCGTTCGGCCCCGTCTACACCAGGGTGCTCAGGGCGCTCGACGGGCTGTTCGGCGTGGTCATGCCGTATGTCGCCGCCTGGCACCAGGCACCCGTACGGCAGGGCCGCGACCTGGCCTACCTTCACATGGAGCTGTTCAGCATCCGCAGGGCGCCGGGCAAGCTGAAGTACCTGGCGGGCTCGGAGTCGGCGATGGGCGCGTTCGTCAACGACGTGCTGCCCGAGGAGGCCGCGCGGCTACTTCGATCACAGGTAGATCACTAATTGGTTTCCGCTTGGAGTCGCATTACCGGCGTTTTACTACTAATATCCCTCTGACATCGGCTTTCACAGCCGTTGCACGCCTAATCCCGGGCAAGTCGCCCGGGAGCCGGGGACCCATGCACCTGGGGTGAATCCACGTTCCGTGGTAGGGCCACATCTCCCGCCCGAACCCGTCAGCTAACCCGGTCGGCAGACGGAGAGGATCATTCGTGGCGTCCCCCACGTCTCGTTTCGCCTGCGGCGCCATTGCCGCGCTTTCCCTCGTTCTCGGCTCCGCCTCTGTGTCCTCGGCTGCCCCCAAGCCGTCGGAGAAGCAGCTGAGGGCCGAGCTGAAGAAGCTCAACACCAAGGTCGACAAGCTCATCGAGAGCTACAACGCCAAGCGGGTCGCGCTGGCCGAGGCGGAGAAGGCCGCCGCGGCGGCCAAGGAGCGTCTGGCCGCCGCCGAGCAGACACTCGCCAAGGCGGAGAGCGTCGCCTCGCAGATCACCGAGATGCGATATCAGGCCAACACCCCCGATCTGCCCGCTCTGGTGTACTCCCCCGACCTGAACAGCGCCGCGCTGCTGGAGCAGTTGAGCGTCGAGCAGGACGCCGTCGTGAAGAACGTCGCAGCCGCCCGCGACGAAAGGCAGAAGGCCGCCACCGAGGCCACGGCCCTTGCCACCCAGATCGACGAGCAGGCCGACCAGGTCGCCGACGATCGGAAGGAGGCGGAGGGCATGATCGACGACATCGAGAAGAAGCTCCAGAACCTCGTTCCGACCGGCCCTGGCCGCAAGTCCGACGGCAGCTGGGCGCCCGAGCTGCCCTCGGGGGCCGACAACATCACCCCCCGCACGCGGCTCATGCGCGACGAGATCAAGAAGGCCTTCAGCCTGCCGTACGAGGTGGGGTGTTACCGGGTCGACAACAGCGGAGAGCACCCGCTGGGTCGCGCCTGCGACTTCATGATGAGTTCGGGAGGCAGCTCTCCCACCGGCGCCAACCAGGCGCTCGGCGACCAGATCGCGGCCTGGGCGCTGAAGAACCAGAGCCGGCTCGGCGTGAAGTACGTCATCTGGCGGCAGCGCATCAACAGCGGCAGCGGCTGGCGCTCGATGTCCGACAGGGGCAGCACCACCGCCAACCACTACGACCACGTGCACATCTCCATGCAGTGAAAACGGCGAGGGTTGTCAGCTGATGTTCTGACTCCCCTGGGCGACCTCTCGCATCTGGTGTCTCGCACCGGGTGCGAGGAGGTTCGCCGTCTCGTCGCCGACGCCGGGCCGGTCTGGCACAGCTGCGCACCTGGGTCCTGTTTCCGACGGCGCCCTCAGCCGCGCCCGTCGACCTCTCGCCAGAAGGCGTCGACGCGGGCGTTGAACTCGTCAGGGACCTCCTGGAAGGGCTGGTGGGCCTCCCCCTGCAGCACCTCGAACACGGCGCCCGAGATCGCCTCCGCGACCTCGCGCCCCAGACTTGGAGGGGTCGCCCTGTCCACCTCTCCGGCCAGGACGAGTGTCGGCACGGCGATCTCCCGCAGGCGGTCGAGTGTCTCGTGCGTCTCGAACGCCTCGAGCTGGCGTTGGAAGGCCTCGACCGACTGCTGATGCGGGAAGGCCAGCGCCTCCTCGATCATCCGCTCCACGGTGCCGTCGGCATGGGCGCGCGGCGTGTAGACCCACAGGAAGAACGCCTCCAGCATGGCCCGAGGGCTCGGGGCGGCCTCCACCATCCAGCGCCAGAAGCCGGTCATGGCGCGGAAGTAGGCGTCGGAGCGTGCGAAGGTGCTCATGAGGACCAGGCTGCGAACCAGACCCGGATGGCGCAGCGCCAGCTCCTGCGCGATGAGGCTGCCGCCCGAGAAACCCGCCACGTGGGCGGCGGGGACATCGAGCGCGCGCAGCAGCGCGGCGGCGTCGTCGGCCATCAGCGGCACCGACAGCCGCCCCTGGGGCAGCGGCGTGCGTCCCGCCCCGCGGTTGTCGAAGGCGATGAGCCGGTAGCGGTCGGCCAACCCGTCGAGCTGGGCCTGCCACGCCTCGGCTGGATCGCTCAGCCCGGCGATCAGGAGGACGTCGGGGCCCCGGCCGTGGCGCTCGACCCACATCCGGGTGCCGTTGACATCGATCGCCTCGCCCACGGTCTGCCCCCTCCGCGTGGCCCCGAACACCGCTCGCCCACGGCCAGGACCGACGGGCCCCGCCCTCTGTCTTCAGGCTCTCACCTGCACGAACACTAACATTCACGGGTCAGGGCTCTCGGCGGCCCTGGTGAACACCGCCTCGTCGCCGGCCGCCCCCGCCTTCTCCTGTCAAGCCGGTCGGCCGGCTCGGCGTCCAGCGCCCCGGTGCCGCGGCAGAGGCGCTCGCCGGCGCCGCCGCTCCATGCCGCGCCGACGGCCCTCCTTGCCCTGCGGAACCCTCGGGCGTACGTTTGACTCGATGACCAGATCCTCCTTACGGTCACGAGAGGCGACGATGGACACCGTCAACCTGATGGATCCCGCACTGATGGCCGACCCCTTCAGGGGCTTCTCACGAATCAGGGAGGAGGCGCCCATCGCGCGCGCCTGCTTCCCCGGTCAGGACACACCCGTCTGGCTGGTCACCCGGTACGACGACGTCAAGACCGTGCTGGGCGAGCACCGCTTCGTCAACAATCCGGCCTCCATTCCCGGCGGCGACATCCCCGACCTGCGCGAGAAGCTCATGAAGGCGCGCGGGATCCCCGACGACTACGTCGTCTACCTCACCGACGGCATCCTCGACCTCGACGGCGATGACCACCTCAGGCTGCGCAGACTCGTCTCGCGGGCCTTCACCGCCAGGCGCGTCATGGAGATGCGTCCGCGGGTCGAGGAGATCAGTGGCAGGCTGCTGGACGCGCTGCCGGGCGACCGCGTCGTGGACCTGGTCGAGGAGTACGCCTACCCGCTGCCGATCACGGTCATCTGCGAGCTCGTCGGCATCCCCGAGAGCGACCGCCCGCTGTGGCGAGAGTGGGGCGCGAAGATGGTGTCCCTGTCACCTGGCGCCATGGCCGAACCCGTGATCAGCATGGTCGACTACATCCACGACCTGATCCCCCGCCGCCGCGCCGCGCCCGCCGACGACCTGCTCACCGGGCTGATCAAAGCGCACGACGACGACGGCGACCGCTTCACCGACACCGAGCTGATCACGATGGTGCTCACGCTCGTCCTGGCTGGACACGAGACCACCGCCCACCTGATCGGCAACGGCACCGCGGCCCTGCTCACCCACCCCGACCAGCTGGCCATGCTGCGCGCGCGGCCCGAGCTCATGCCGCGCGCCGTCCACGAGCTCATGCGCTGGTGCGGGCCGGTGCAGGGCACCAGGGTCCGCTACGCGGCCGAGGACGTGGAGCTCGGTGGCATGACGGTGAAGCGGGGCGAGGCCGTGATGGCCGTACTGGTCTCGGCCAACCACGACCCTCGCCGCTTCGAGCGCCCCGACCGGCTCGACCTCACCCGCGAGGAGGACGGCAGGCGCGAGGTCCACGTCGGCTTCGGGCACGGCCTGCACTACTGCCTCGGCGCGGCACTCGCCAGGCAGGAGGGCGAGGTGGCCTTCGCCGGGCTGCTCTCACGCTTCCCGAAGCTGCGCCTCGCCGTCGCACCCGAGGAGCTCGAACGGCAGCTCATGCCCGCCTCGTGGCGGCTCGCGAGCCTTCCCGTAGTCCTGCGCTGACGGAGGACGGAGGTCGTGAGAGGCGCGTCAGGGCGCGCCGTACCTGACGAACCTGTAGGCGTCGGCGACCAGCTCGCCGATCTCCGCCCAGTCGACCGGCACGTCGAGATAGACCCCGAGCCACCCTCTGTGCCCCACGTACGGCGGACGGAAGAAGCGCGTGGGATCCTCCGCCACCAGCGCCTCCTGCGTTCCCGGCGCAGCCGCGCACCAGAAGGCGAGCCTGTCGTCGTGGTGGTGGTCGGCGAACATCACGAAGGTCTTCCTGCCCTTGACGAACCAGGTCGGCTCGCCGTGGCTGAGCCGCTCGGTCGCCTCGGGCTGCGCCAGGCACAGTCGGCGCAGCTCTTCCAGAGGGTCCATAATCACACGCTATGACAGACCCGCGGATCGATCCGCCCTTCATCGCCGGTGAGCGAGAGATGCTCGAGGCGTGGCTCGACTGGCACCGCGAGACACTCGCGGTCAAGTGCGCGGGCCTGAGCGACGAGCAACTACGCGAGCGGTCCGCGCCGCCGTCGACGCTGTCGCTGCTCGGCCTGGTGCGGCACCTGGCCGACGTGGAGCGCGCCTGGTTCCGCGGGATCCTGATGGGACAGGAGGCGCCGCCGCGCTACAAGAGCGAGGAAAGGCCCGACGACCAGTTCGAGGCCGTCGCCACGACGACCGCCGAGGAGGCGTTCGCCGCCTGGCGGACCGAGGTCGCCAACGCCCGCGAGGTGTCGGCGGATCTGTCCCTCGACACGATCGGCAAGGGGCTGCGCCACGGCAGCGAGGTGTCGCTGCGCTGGATCATGGTGCACATGATCGAGGAGTACGCCCGCCACAACGGCCATGCCGACCTGCTGCGCGAGCGGATCGACGGGGTCAGGGGTGACTGACCCTCAGCCCGAGAGCCTGATCGGGTTGACCAGGTCGGCGTAGACGAGCAGGCCGGCCATCACGATCATGACCATGGCCAGGGCGTAGGTCAGCGGGAGCACCTTGGCGATGTCGACGTAGCTCGGCTCGGGGCGGCGCATGACGCGAGCGTAGGCGCGCTTGAGCCCTTCCCACAGGCCGCCCGCGATGTGCCCGCCGTCTAGCGGGAGCAGCGGGATCAGGTTGAACATGCCGATCGCCAGGTTGAACCCGGCCAGCAGGTTCAGGAAGATCATGATCTTCTCGCGGTCGGACAGCGCCTCGGAGGCGAGGATCTCCCCGCCCATCCTGCCCGCGCCCACGACGCCGACGGGCCCTTCCCTGTCGCGCTCGTGCCCGGAGAAGGCGGCGTTCCACACGCCGACCATCTTCTGCGGCAGGTTGAGCATCGACTGGGCGACGCGGCCCGTCAGGTCGCCCATGTAGCCCACGACGGCGCCCAGGCTCTGGGTCTCGTAGACCTCGGTGGGGCCGACGCCGAGGAAGCCGACGTTCTTCTCGATGCGCTTGGGATCGTCGATGGCGGGACGGTCCTGGGAGATCAGCGTGACGTCGAGCGTCATCGGCTTGCCGTCGCGGACGATGCCGATCTTGACGGGGCCGGCGCCGTGCGACCTGATCTTCTTGGTCGTGTCGTCCCACGAGGTGATCTTCGCCCCGTTGAAGGTGACGAGCTGGTCGCCGACCTTCATCCCCGCCTTGGCAGCGGGGGTGGGCGGGTCGGTGGGCTTGCAGGGGCGGATCGGCTGGTTGGCCGGGATCACGCAGGTGGCGGTCAGCGGCGAGACGATCGGCTTGGGCGTGGGCAGGCCGAAGCCCATCAGCAGGACGGCGAACAGGATGAACGCCAGCACGAGGTTCATCAGCGGGCCGCCGGACATGATGATGACCTTCTGCCACCACTTCTTACGGTAGAAGACGCGGTCCTCGTCGCCCGGCCGCACCTCCTCCTGCGCCACGTCGCGCGCGGTGTCGATCAGACCCTGGAACGGTCCGGTGGAGGCACGCCGCAGCTTGGCCGGATCATCGCCGGGACGGGGCGGCAGCATGCCGATCATCCGGATGTAGCCACCGAACGGGATCCACTTGATCCCGTACTCCGTCTCGCCCTTCCTCTTGGACCACATGGTGCCGCCGAAGCCGACCATGTACTGCGTCACCCTGACGCCGAACAGCTTGGCGGGCACGAGGTGGCCGATCTCGTGCAGCGCGATGGAGGCCATCAGCCCCAGCACGAAGACGACGATCCCCGCGATGTAGAGCCAACTCATCTGTGCGCGCTCCAGGGCAGTGGTGAAGGTCCGACAAGGCCAGAGTAGTCGAACAATCAGATGCGGAACGGCTTGCGTGTCCTTTGCCCAGTGAGGAGACTGCGTTGACAGTGCGCAGTCACCCGATCACCCTAGGAGATGTGTTGCTTCGGATCCTGGTCGCCGAGCACCTGCCGCTGGTACGGCGGGGCCTGGTCGCCTCGCTCGCCGCTGAGGCCGATCTCGAGGTCGTCGCCGACGTCGGCCACGGCCAGGAGGTCGGCGTCGCGGCCATGGAGCACGAGCCCGACGCCGCCGTCATCGACCTCGACCTGCCCGACCTCGGCGGGCTGAACGCCGCCGCCCGCCTGCGTGAGGCGGCGCCGGGGTGCAGGGTGCTGATCCTGTCCGCGCAGCCCAACCCCGGTCAGGTGCGCAGGGCGTTCGAGGCGCACGCGGTGGGCTTCATGAGCCTCGAGGTGGCGCCGGAAAGCCTGGCCGAGGGCCTGCGGGCGATGGGCGCGGGCGGCAGGGCCGTCGACTCGGAGCTGGCGCTGGCGGCGCTGGAGTCGGCAGCCAATCCGCTGACGCCGCGCGAGCGCGACGTGCTGCGCGTCGCGGCGGGCGGCGCCCGCTCCACGGAGATCGCCGGCGAGCTGTTCCTGTCGGTCGGCACGGTCCGCAACCACCTGTCGCGCATCATGTGCAAGACCGGCGCGCGCAACCGCATCGACGCGGTGCGCATCGCCAGCGACTCGGGCTGGCTGTAGGGGCCGTCCAGCCCGCCTGCCCGCCGATCTCGCGGCGAGCAGGCGGTCTGACTCGGCCGAGCCCCGGTGGAACCGCGCCGCTCCTCCGGGACCCGGGCTCTTGGGGGGTCAGCAGGGGGTCTCGCTCCCCAGTCCCTGCTGGTCGAGCAGTGTCAGGTGGGACTGCGCGCCCGCGGCCGACGAGCGCATGAACGGCAGCGCCACGGGCTCGTCGTGCAGCGCGGCGGCCACCGCGAACAGCACGCCTGCCGTACCTGTGGCCAGGTCCATCGACAGGCGCAGCAGCCGCTCGCCGGGGAAGGCGAGATGGGCCTGGTAGCGCACCGCGTGGCAGCCGAGCCCGCGCAGCTGCGTCTCGATCTCGGGATCGTCGCCGCGCTCCCTGGCCAGGTAGGCGAGCAGTCCCGCCCGTCCGGTGAACAGGCCTGGCTGGAAGGAGAACGGCGCGCGGGCCGCCCTGTCGAGGGCGCCGTGCGCGAGCAGCAGGTCGTCGTCGTGGCGCCATCTGAGGTATTCGGCCAGCACCCAGGCCAGGCCCGCGCCTCCCGTGGCGAGGTGTGGCGAGGGGTCTCCCTGCGCCGCCCTGCGGCCGAGGTCCTGCCGCAGGGCGGCCTCGGCCAGGTCGAGCAGGCCAGGCTCGCCCGTGCGCTCGTGCATGCGCAGCAGGAACAGGGCGGGGCCCGCCGAGCCGTACATCAGGCCGGTGCGAGCGGCCGAGGGAGCGGGCTGCCTGCCGCTCAGCCGCGTGGCGACCAGGTCGGCGACGTCGTAGGCGCGCAGCAGCAGCTGCGACTCGCCGGTGAGGTCGGCCAGGTGGGCGAGGTTGAGCCCGATGCCTGCCAGCCCGCCGTGCAGGTCGAGGCCGAGCGACTCCCACCGCCGTCTGGAGGCGAGTTGCACCAGGTCGAGGGCGTCGGCCTGCCTGCCGAGGCGGGCCAGCGCGTGGGCGATGCCGTGCAGGCCGTCGTAGAAGCCGAGCCTGGCGCCCTCGGGCGGGCGCATGGCCCGCTCGAGCAGCCAGCGCTCGTGCTCGGGGAAGCGGCCCGAGCCCGCGGCCTCGAGGGCGAGCAGCACGCCGGCCGCGCCGTGGGCGAGGTTGAGCCCTCCGGTGGCGAACTGGGCGATGTCGCCGGGGAAGAGCCTGTCGTTGCGCTCGGGTGTGGCCGAGGACAGGATCGCCATCGTCATCGACCTGCGCAGCCGCTGCCAGCGCTCGGGGTCGGGCAGGGTGGCGGAGTACCAGGCGGGGATGTGCGCGCCGGGAACGCGTTTGGCGCGCCGTACGCCGGTGATGGTGCGCACCGCCTCGTCGAGGAAGGCGTGGGGGACGGGGTAGGACTCGCGGATGAGGTCGGCCAGCTCGGCCGCCTTGAACCGGTCGATGCGCAGCAGCTCGGTCACCGGCAGGAAGAGCGCGAGGCGCAGGCGGGCCGCAGCGTGGTGGTCGACGTCGGCCCCCGTGACGCCGTCGGGGACGGCGAAGGCGCCGCCGCCCGCCTCCTCCAGGGGCGCGCACCGCTCGTAGCCGACGAGCGCGACGCCGCCGTCGGGCCTGACGATGACGTTGCCGGGGTGGAGGTCGCCGAAGACCAGTCCGCGCGCGTGGACGGCGGCCACGGCCGCCTCCACCTTCGCGCACAGCTCGAGCGCCCACGCGGTGTGGTCGGCGGCGCCGCGGCCCCGCCTGCCGAGCCTGTCGAGCGGGGTGCCCTGGATGTGCTCCAGCACCAGGAAGCGATGCTCGCCGACGGTGTGCTCGGCCAGCAGGGCGGGGACCGCGTCGAGGCCGGCGAGCCTGGTCAGCGCCTCGCGCTCGCGCTCGAGCCTGGTCACCGCGTCGGCGCCGTCGGCGTCGAGCCCCGCGTGGGGCCTGGCCTCCTTGATGACCACCCGCGTGCCGGTGCGCGCGTCGCGGGCCAGGTGGACGCCGCCCCCGCCGGTCAGGCGCAGAGCGGCCTCGACGGTGTACGGCAGGCGGTCGAGCGCGACGGCCCGCCCCGCCTCCAGGTGGGGGGTGAGGAAGGCGGGCAGCCGTACCCATGCGGGGGTGGCGAACACCGGGCCGTGCCACTCGGGCACCAGCCTGCCGTCGAGGTCGGCGATGGCGGGTTCGAGCCTGCCGTCGGGCCCCGCGCAGTGGCGCTCGGCGAAGGCGCCGTAGCGGACGTGCAGCGGGCCGCCGCCGATGCGCAGGCCGCCGGGGAGGGAGGGACAGGGCCGGCCGTCGAGGAGCGCGCCGAGGTCGGTGAGCGCCCGCTCCAGCCTGGTCTCGTCGGCGGGGTAGAGCGTGGCGAGCTCGCCGCCCGGTCTCCTGCCCGCGTGCTTGGCGTTGCGCAGGTGGAGGACGTGCTCGCCACGCAGGAACGTGAAGGCCAGGCCGGTCCGCACGCAGTAGGACCACACCGTGTCCATCACGAGGGCCGCGTCGCCGGGGCGGGCGGAGACCTGGATCTTCCAGCCCTGCTCGGGCAGCCCCGCCTCGACGGGGCGCAGGGCCACCAGCTCACCCTGTTCGGTCCGTGCCCAGCCGGTGGGCGCGGGCCTGCTGGCGTGGACGAAGTCGGCCGCGCCGTCGATCACCGGTGAGTCGTAGAACAGGGGATCGACGAGGCAGTAGAGCTCATACCTGTTGTCCACGCCTTGAGAATCTCAAGCCTGATCCACCGCCAGACAGTGACTCAGCTCACGATCTGGTCGTGTCATTCGTCATGGTCGCCAGATGAGCACGAGCGCGCAGTCATCGTTGTGACCCGAGGCCATCGAGTTGACCAGGGCTCTGGCCCCGTCGCGGAAGCCTTTGGGAAGCAGCCTGTCGGCCTCGCCCAGCAGCCTGTCGAGCCCCGCGTCGATGTCGCGGCCCGGCTGCTCGATCAGGCCGTCGGTGTAGAGCAGGAGCGCGTCGCCCTTGCGCAGCACCCCGCTGTCGGGCTCGCAGTGCAGGTCGGGCACCACGCCGAGGACCACGCCCTTGGCCGAGGCGATCTCCCAGTTGCCGGTGCCCGCGTCGAGCTTCACCACGGGCGGGTGCCCGGCCGAGGTGATCGTGTACTCGCCCGTGGCCAGGTCGAGGCGGAGGTGGACGGCGGTGACGAAGCCCTCGTCGCCGCGCTGGCGGTGGAGGTAGGCGTTGGAGGCCTGCAGGAAGTCGTCGACCGAGCCGAGCAGCCCGCCGAACGTGCCCGACAGCAGCAGCGCCCTGGTGCCCGCGTCGACGCCCTTGCCGGAGACGTCGACCAGCGCCAGCTCCACCTGGTCGCCGTCGCGCATGGAGACCAGGAAGTCGCCGCCGAAGGAGGAGCCGCCCGCCTGCTTGAGCACGACCTTGGCGCCCCAGTCCTTGGGCAGCGGGGGCAGCTCGCTCTGGCTCTTGAGCCTGTCGCGCAGCTCCAGCAGCATCGCGTCGCCGCGCAGCCCCTGCACGCCCAGCTTGCCGCGGGTGCGCGCCATGAGCGCGGCCAGGACCGCGGTGAAGCCGATGGTGACCATGAGGCCGAGACCGATCCTGTGGACCCCGAGGACCGCTCCAACGTAGGCGAGAGAGGCCAGGACGCACATGAGCAGGACTGCGAGGCTGCGCAGCCGCAGCTGCAGCCCGCCGACGAGGGTGACGAGGATGAGCAGCGAGGGGGAGAACCACTCGGTGGACACCCGCGCCGCCAGCGCGCCGATCAGCAGGGTCAGCACGCCCAGGGTGATCAGCAGGTTGCGGTCTCTGGCCAGCGGCCCTCGCCGCAGGAATCTGACAACGGGCACCAGACCCGGCACCTTGACGAGCAGCGCTCGGAGCCGTGGCGGGATGAGCGGCGCCGGACGTGACTTCATGATGCGCTCGACTGTATCGGTCTCTCCTCGATTTGGGCAGCCCACTTGACCAACGCCTTGATCATTAGGGACGGATATTGGGTGGCCCTCCCCCTTTGCCCGCTCCTACGGTGGACGGATGAGCTATCCGATCCGCCCCATCTCGGAAGACGAGTGGTCCTCCTTCAGCGGCGTGCTCGCCGAGGGCTTCAACTGGACCCCCCACCCGGCCCAGTCCGAGCGGTGGAAGGCCAACACCGAGTTCGACAGGACGCTCGCCGCCTTCGACGGAGACGTCATCGCCGGGGTCACCGGCATCCACAGCTTCACGATGACCGTGCCGGGCGGGCAGCTGCCCGTGGCGGGTGTGACCGCGGTCAGCGTCCTTCCCTCCCACCGCCGCCGCGGCATCCTCTCCCAGCTCATGCGCCGTCAGCTGGCCGACGTGTGCGAGCGCGGCGAGGCCGTGGCCGCGCTCTACGCCTCGGAAGCCGTCATCTACGGCAGGTACGGCTACGGCAGGGCCTCTGACGGGCTGTCCCTGCGCATCCCCAAGCACGGCTCGGCCTTCGTCGCGGGCGCGCCCTCGGACCCGGCGCTGAGGATCACTGTGGCCAAGCCCGCCGAGGTCAGGGCCACGCTGGAGAGCGTCTACGAGTCGATCCTGGCCGAGCGGCCGGGCCAGTACCGGCGCAACGAGCACCTCTGGACGGCCGTCCTGGCCGACGAGGAGTTCGACCAGGACGGCGCGGGCGCCCTGCGGTGCGTGCTGGCCGAGGACTCCGACAGGGTGCGCGGCTACGCGCTGTTCAGGGTCAAGTCCCTGTGGGGCGACAACGGGCAGCCCGACGGCGAGCTGCTGCTGCGCGAGCTCTACGCGACGGACCCCGCGGCCCAGGCGCTGCTGTGGCAGTCGGTGCTCAACCGCGACCTGGTCAGCAGGGTCAGGGCCACGCGCCCCGTGGACGACCCGATCACGCAGTGGCTGACCGACGTCCGCCACCTCAACGCCTCGTGGGGCGACGAGCTGTGGGTACGCCTGGTCTCGGTGGACGCGGCGCTGAGCTCCCGCGCCTACTCCGCGCCTGTGGACGTGGTGCTGGAGGTGGCCGACGACGTGTGCCCGTGGAACGCCGGCCGCTGGCGCCTGACCGCCGACACCACCTCGGCCTCGTGCAAGCCGACCGACGAGGCGCCCGACGTGTCGCTGCCGGTGGCCGCGCTCGGCGGCGCGTACATGGGCGGGGGCTCGCTCGACGCGCAGCACGCCGCGGGGCTGCTGACCGAGCACAGCGCGGGCGCCGTGCGCGCGCTGGCCACCGCTCTGTCGTGGTCGCCCGCCCCTTGGGCGGGCCTCGTCTTCTGATCCCGTACGGCACGCCTGCCCGGCGCCTCCGCGGTCACGTGGTCCCCTCCACCGCGGGCGCGCCGCCCAGCAGGACTTCGCCTCCCGCCGTCACGGCGTACAGTCGAAGGCATGGCACTGCAGAGCTTGCAGATCACGGCGATCACCGCGATGCGGGCGAGAGACGTGTCGAAACCCTCGCAGGAGCAGCAGGACGCCGCCGACCGGCGGCCGCTGCGCGACGAGACCCCGCGCCGCGAGGCGAAGGCGCGGGAGGAGCACCCTCGAGGAGAGGGCCGTTCGGGCGAGGAGCGCCCCCGCAGGGGGTTCCGCCGCAGGTCGTGACCCACGGCGGCCGACATGTCGGCAGGCGGAGCGGACGGGCAGGACGGCCGGGCAGGGCGGGGACAGAGCGGCGGGCAGGGCGCTACGGCAGCGCGGGCAGCTGGCCGATGGTCTCGTAGGACGACAGCTGCGCGATGCGGCGGCTGTGGCGGGAAGCGCCGGAGAAGGCGGTGGTGAGGAAGACCTCGACGAACCTGGTCGCCTCCTCCTGGGTGTGCATGCGCGCGCCCACGCTCACGACGTTGGCGTTGTTGTGCTCGCGCGCCAGCTGCGCCGTCTCCTCGCTCCAGGCCAGGGCGGCGCGGATGCCGCGCACCTTGTTGGCGGCGATCTGCTCGCCGTTGCCCGAGCCGCCGATGACGATGCCGAGGCTGCCCGGGTCTCCCGCGACGCCCTCCGCCGCGCGCAGCACGAAGGCGGGGTAGTCGTCCTCGGCGTCGTAGACGAACGGACCGCAGTCGGTCACCTCGTGCCCGTGGTCCTTCAACCAGGTGGCAAGGTGGTTCTTCAGCTCATAGCCGGCATGGTCGGCACCGATGTAGACACGCACCCGTCCAGTCTCTCAGGTTCCGTGGGCGCGTTCGACGGCGGTCCCACGCTAGAGTAAGAGGCTGTTGACCTTCCCAGTCCTTACAGGAGAAGACGGCCCCATGCGCGAGATCCGGTACATCGGCGACCCAGTGCTGCGCACCCCCGCCGAGCCTGTCGTCGACTTCGACCGCGAGCTGCGCAAGCTGATCGACGAGATGTTCGAGGCGATGTACGCAGCAGAGGGCGTGGGGCTGGCCGGGCCGCAGATCGGCGTGTCACGCAGGCTGTTCGTCTACGACTGCAGCGGGCGCAAGGGCCACCTGATCAACCCGGTGCTCACCGTCGACGATCCCGAGGTGGTGCTGGACGAGGAGGGCTGCCTGTCGGTCCCAGGACGCGACACGGGCAGGCCGCTCTACGCGCCCACCCCCAGGGCGGCGGGCGTGCGCATCGAGGGCGTGGACAGGCTCGGCAGGACGGTGCGGCTGAGGGCCAGGGGCCTGCTGGCACGGTGCTTCCAGCACGAGAGCGACCACCTCGACGGCGCGCTCTACGTCGACCGCCTGCCCAAGAGCGAGGCCAGGAAGATTCTCCAGCGCACCCCGTAGACCGGTCGTGCGGGTCGCCGCCCTCAGCGGCCGGGGAGCCGCGGGACGAGCCTGCGGCGCTCAGAGCTGGAGGGACTTGATCTCGAAGTACTCCTCGAGACCGTGCTCGCCCAGCTCTCTGCCGATGCCCGAGTGCTTGTAGCCGCCGAAGGGCGCCTGCGGGTTGAACTGGCCTCCGTTGATCGAGACCTGCCCGGTGCGCAGCCGTCTCGCCACCGCGACCGCCCGTTCCTGCGTGCCGGCCCACACGGCGCCCGCCAGCCCGTAGCGGGTGCCGTCGGCGATCTGCACCGCCTGTTCCTCGCTGGTGTAGGGGATGATCGACAGGACCGGCCCGAAGATCTCCTCCTGCTCGATCGTCATGCCGGGCTCCACGCCCGCGAAGATCGTGGGCTCGATGAAGTAGCCGCGCTCTGTCGGAGGCTCGGTACCGCCGATGATGAGGCGCGCCCCCTCCTCCTGCCCGGTGTTGATGTAGCGGACCACCCTGTCGCGCTGCGCGGCCGAGACGAGCGGGCCCAGCCTGGTCGCCTCGTCGAAGGGGTCGCCGATGGTGTACTTGCGGGCCGCCTCGACCGCCATGCCGACCGCCTTGTCGTACTGGTCGCGGTGGACGATCATCCGCGACCAGGCCGAGCAGGTCTGGCCCGAGTTGACGAAGGCGTTGGCGACGCCCGCCTTCACCGCGCTCGCGAGGTCGGCGTCGGGCAGGATGAGGTTGGCCGACTTGCCGCCCAGCTCGAGCGCGACGCGCTTGACGCTCTCGGCGGCAAGGGCGGCGACGCGCCTGCCCGCCCTGGTCGAGCCGGTGAAGGAGACCATGTCGACCTCGGGGTGGGCGGCGAGCGCCTCGCCGACCACCGGCCCTGCCCCGCTGATCAGGTTGAACACGCCTCGCGGCAGGCCCACCTCGTGGAAGATCTCGGCCAGTTCGTAGGCGGCCAGCGGCGCGACCTCGCTGGGCTTGAGCACGACCGTGCACCCCGCGGCGAGCGCGGGAGCGACCTTGCAGATGATCTGGTGCAGCGGGTAGTTCCACGGCGTGATCGCGGCGACCACCCCCGCGGGCTCCTTCACCACGACGGAGTTGCCGACCCTGGCCTCGCGCGGGTAGGACTCGGCCAGCTGCGCGTAGGAGGCGAGCACCCCCGCGGGCATGAGCGTCTGCACCTTGAGCGCGAAGCCGTACGGCGCGCCCATGTCGGTCGCGATCGTCCTCGCGACGCTCTCGGCCCGCTCCTTCAGCAGGTCGGCGGCGGCGGCCAGCAGCTTGCTCCGCTCGGCGGGGGCCGTGGCGGCCCACGCGGGGAAGGCGGCGCGGGCGAACAGCACCGCCGCCTCTGCGTCATCGGGGGCTCCGGCAGGAACTCGGTCGATCGTCTCCTCGGTGGCCGGGTTGACGACGTCGATGCCCTCGCCCGAGACCGAGGCGGTCCACGCCCCGTTGATATAGAGATGACGCATGGTCCCCATCCTTGCGCGTCGAAGGTCACAAAGCGAGTGGCCGGCGCGTCACGCGGGGTGTCTGCGCCACGCCCGCCCCTCTGTCGCCTCCCCAAGAGGGTACGGCGAAGCGCCGCGGTTGGGGGGAGATGTCCGAGATCGCGGCCCAGGGGGCCATGGGGCCGACCGCCCCGGGGAGCCCAGGGCGATCGCCATGCGCTGTCAGTCGAAGACGGGGCGGCGGGTGCGCGAGCGCTTGAGCTCGAAGAAGTCGTCGAAGGCCGCCACGGTGCGCACGCCGTCCCAGAGACGGCCCGCGTCCTCTCCCCTGGGGATCCTGGTCAGGACGGGGCCGAAGAAGGCGACGCCCTCGACCTGGATCACCGGGGTGCCGACCTCCTGGCCGACCAGGTCGATGCCGCGCGTGTGCGACTCCCTGACGGCCTCGTCGTAGTCGGTGGAGTCCATGGCGTCGGCCAGCTCCCTGTCGAGGCCGGCGGCCACCAGGGCGTCGCCGATCGTGTCCCTGAGCGTGGGGCCCTCCTTGGGCCTGCCCTCGTTGTGGAAGCGGGTGCCGAGCTCGGTGTAGAGCGGGCCGACGACGTGCTCGCCGTACTTGTCGGCCGCCGCGGCGACGACCCGCACGGGGCCGATCGCGGCGGCCAGCATCTCGCGGTAGGAGTCGGGGATCTCCTTGTCCTCGTTGAGGACGGTCAAGCTCATGATGTGCCAGCGGGGTTCGATCTGGCGCACCTGCTCGACCTCCACCAACCAGCGCGAGGTGATCCAGGCGAAGGGACAGAAGGGGTCGAACCAGAGATCTACGGGGGTTCGTTCGGCCATGGGTGCGGTTCCCTCGTTCGTGATGACCTGCCCTGGCAATAACCTGGGCCCTCGGCCATAACCTGAGTGACAGTCAGGACTATTCCTGGCATGGCAGGATTCAGACAAAACCCCAATGATGTGGTGAAGAGGAGCGGATCTTGGCAGGCAACCTGACCCGTGACGAAGCTCGCGAGCGGGCCCGGCTGTTGAAGGTCGAGTCGTACGACGTCAAGCTCGACCTGACGGAGGGTGAGGAGCGGTTCGAGAGTGTCACGACCGTTCGCTTCTCCGCCGCGGAGCCCGGCGCGACGACGTTCATCGACCTGCACGGCGCGCACGTGCGCTCGGTGGAGCTGAACGGGGTCGCGCTCGACGTGGCCGCCTATGACGAGGACAAGGGCAGGTTCCCCCTGCCGGGGCTGGCGGCGGAGAACGAACTGGTCGTCGACGCCGACTGCGCCTACATGCGCACGGGCGAGGGCCTGCACAGGTTCGTCGACCCCGAGGACCAGAAGGTCTACCTGCACACGCAGTTCGAGACGGCCGACGCCCACCGGATGTACGCCTGTTTCGACCAGCCCGACCTGAAGGCGACCTTCGAGCTGACCGTGATCGCGCCGGCCGACTGGGAGGTCGTCTCCAACGCCGCCGCCGACGGGGTGGAGGAGCTGGCGGGCCACCAGGGCCGCCACGGCGTGGTGCAGGCGGCCAGGCGCCACCACTTCGCGCCCACCGCGCCCATCTCGACCTACATCACCGCGCTGGTGGCCGGCGGCTACCACAAGGTGACCTCCGAGCACGACGGCATCCCGCTGGGCATCTACTGCCGCGCCTCGCTGGCCGAGCACCTCGACGCCGACAACATCTTCGAGCTCACCCGCCAGGGCTTCGACTTCTTCCACAAGGTGTTCGGGGTCCGCTACCCGTTCGGCAAGTACGACCAGCTGTTCGTGCCGGAGTTCAACGCCGGCGCGATGGAGAACGCGGGCTGCGTGACCTTCCTGGAGGACTACGTCTTCCGCTCCAGGGTCACCGACGCCATCGTCGAGCGCCGCGCCGAGACCATCCTGCACGAGATGGCGCACATGTGGTTCGGCGACCTGGTCACCATGCGCTGGTGGGACGACCTGTGGCTGAACGAGTCGTTCGCCACCTACGCCTCCGTGCTGTGCCAGGCCGAGGCCACCCGCTGGGGCAAGGGCGCGTGGACCACGTTCGCGAACGTGGAGAAGGCGTGGGCCTACCGGCAGGACCAGCTGCCCTCCACCCACCCGATCGCCGCCGACATCCCCGACATGCAGGCGGTCGAGGTCAACTTCGACGGCATCACCTACGCCAAGGGCGCCTCGGTGCTCAAGCAGCTGGTGGCCTACGTCGGCCTGGACAACTTCCTGGCGGGCGTGCGCGACTACTTCAACGAGCACGCCTGGGGCAACACCGAGCTCAAGGACCTGCTCACCGCGCTGGAGCGCACCAGCGGCCGCGACCTGTCGTCCTGGTCGAAGGAGTGGCTGGAGACCTCGTGGGTCAACACGCTGCGCCCGTCCTTCACCGTCGACGCCGAGGGCCGCTTCGAAAGCTTCGAGGTGCTGCAGGAGGCTCCCGCCGAGTACCCGACGCTGCGTTCGCACCGCGTCGCCATCGGCCTGTACTCCCTGGCCGACGGCGCGCTGACCAGGACCAAGCGGGTCGAGCTCGACGTGGTGGGCGCCCGTACGGCCGTGGCCGAGCTGGTCAGCGAGACCCAGCCCGACCTCGTGCTGATCAACGACGACGACCTGACCTACGCGAAGGTCCGCCTGGACGAGCGCTCGCTCGCCACGCTGGTGGAAGGCGGCATCTCGCAGTTCACCGAGTCGCTGCCGCGCGCCCTGTCGTGGTCGGCGGCGTGGGACATGACCCGTGACGCCGAGATGGCCACCCGCGACTACGTGCAGCTGGTCATCTCCGGCATCGAGACCGTCAAGGACATCACGGTCGTGCAGACCGTGCTGCGCCAGGCGCGCCAGGCCGTGCAGCAGTACGCGGACCCCGCGTGGCGGGCCGAGGGCCTGGCCCAGCTGGCCGCCGCGCTGAAGTCGTGGATCGGCGCCGCCGAGGCGGGCTCGGACCACCAGCTCGCCTACGTCAACGCCTTCTGCGCGGTGGCCACCTCCCCCGAGGACCTGGCCTTCGTCAAGGGCATCCTCGACGGCGCCTCGGCGCCGGAGGGGCTGGCCGTCGACGCCGACCTGCGCTGGACGCTGACCCACGCGCTGGTCTCCGGCGGGGTGCTCGGCGCCGCCGACATCGACGCCGAGCTCAAGCGCGACGCGACCGCCTCGGGCGAGCGTTCAGCCGCGCTGTGCAGGGCCGCCATCCCCACCGCCGAGGCCAAGGCGGAGGCGTGGGCGGCGATCACCGGCGGCAAGCTGGCCAACGCCATCTTCCGCACGACGATCGCCGGGTTCCAGGACCCTCACCACGTCGATCTGCTCAGGCCGTACAAGGAGAAGTACTTCTCCGAGGTCGGGCGCGTCTACGAGGAGTGGACGTTCGACATGGCGCAGAGCTTCGCGGTGGGCTGCTTCCCCGCGCTGCTCATCGAGGAGGAGACGGTGCGGGCGGCCGAGGAGTATCTCGCGGCCTCCGGCGCCCCGCAGGCGCTGCGCAGGATGGTCCTGGAGGGCGCCGACGGCGTGAGCCGCGCGCTGCGCGCCCGCGCCAAGGACGCTTCCTGAGCTAGTTCGCGGCAAGGCCCCCACCCGGTTCCGGGTGGGGGCCTTGTTTGGTTTCAGGACGGTTTCGAACTCTTGACACCGAGACGGACGGGGTCCCATATTTTCACCACTAACTTTATTTCTGAAGAAAGTCCGGTCCCTGTATGGCAGGCAGTGATCGCGGCGACCTGACCAGGACGGCGATACTCGCTCTCCTCGGGACGGTCGGTCCGCTCAGCCGTACCGAAATCGCCAGAGAGCTCGACCTCAGCCCCGCCTCCGTCACGCAGGTGACCCGCGAGCTGATGGGCCACGGCATGCTGGAGGAGCTCGATTTGAAGCCCTCGCGCGGCGGCCGTCCCGCTCAGCGGCTCGGCCTGGTGGGCAGCGCGGGGCGCGCCCTCGGGGTGAAGGTGACGGCCGACCACCTGGTGATCGTGGACGTGCGCCTGGACGGCGAGGTGCTCGGCTCGTGGGAGCGGCCCTTCGACCCTTCCTCGCCGCACGCGCTCGACGACCTCGTCAGGGCGGTGGCCGAGGTGGTCGCCCAGGTCGAGGCGGCTCCCCCGCTCCTCGGCGTCGGCGTGGGCGTGCCTGGCAGCGTGGACGACCAGGCCGTGGGCACGGTCAACGCGCCCACGCTCGGCTGGCAGGCCATGCCGGTCGGCGAGCGGCTGCGCCGCAGCCTCAGCCTGCCCGTGCTGGTGGAGAACGACGTCAACGCCCTGGCCGCGGCCGAGCGCCTGTACGGCAGGGGCCGCACGCACCGCGACTTCCTGGTCCTGACGATCGGGCGGGGCGTCGGCGCCGCCATCGTGATGGACGGGCGTGTGTACAGGGGGGCGAGGGGCGGCGCCGGCGAGTTCGGCCACGTGCCCGTCGACCCCTCGGGCCCGCTGTGCGGCTGCGGGACGGCCGGCTGCCTGGAGGCGTTCGTGGGGTCGGCAGGCCTGGTGACGGCCGCCAGGTCCAAGGGCCTGCTCGGCGAGGCTCCCGCCTCGGCGGAGGATCCCCACTCCGGGGCCGCGACCGGCGACCCGGGAGCCCGCGCGGCCGTGGACGAGCTCGGCAGGGCGGCGGCCGCGGGCGACAGGGCCGCCCAGGACCTCTTCGACGAGGCGGGCAGGATCCTCGGGCGCTCCACCGCGGGGCTGATCAACGTGGTCGACCCTGAGGTGGTGGTGATCCTCGGCGAGGGCGTCGCGAACTGGCCGTTCTGGCAGGTCGGCTTCGACAGGGCGGTGCGCGCCCAGCTCATGCCGGGCCGGCGTGACATCTCCATCGAGGTGGAGAGCTGGGACGAGACGAGCTGGGCGCAGGGCGCCGCCGCGCTGGTGCTGGCCACGCCGTTCGACGCGGCGGGCGCGGCGGGCGAGCAGGGCAGGCTCGTGCGCGCCAGGCTGATCGGGGCGACGCCATGACGCTCACCGCCGCCCCGCCCAGGACCACGCCCACCTCCGCGCCCAGGCCGCCGCGCCGCAGGCTGCGCTACGCGGGCACGGTCGCGGTCTTCCTGCTGCCGAGCCTGATCCCGCTGGTGCTCTTCACGCTGGTCCCGATGGCCGGCTCGCTGTGGGTGAGCCTGCACGAGTGGAACCTCATCGAGCCGATGCGCTGGGTCGGGCTCGACAACTACGGCGAGGTGCTCGCCGACCCCAAGACGCGGGCCGCCTTCCTGCACACGCTTACCTTCATCGCCGGCTACCTGCCGCTGGTCTACGCCGGAGGGCTCGGCCTGGCGATGCTGCTGAACAGGGCGATGGGAGGGCGCAACATCTTCCGCGCGATCTACTTCCTGCCGGTGATCACCAGCTGGGTCGTGGTGGCGCTGATGTGGAAGTGGCTGCTCAACCCGGCCAGCGGCATCGTGAACTGGGCGCTAGGACTGCTCGGCGTCGAGGGCCCCGGCTGGTGGACCGACCCGACGTGGGCGATGCCGTCGATCATCCTCGCCTCGGCGTGGAAGGACCTCGGCTTCGTCATGATCATCCTGCTGGCGGGGCTGCAGGCGATCCCGAACGAGTACCACGAGGCGGCGCGGGTCGACGGCGCCTCGGCGTGGCAGCGCTTCCGCCGCATCACCCTTCCCCTGCTGTCGCCCTCGACGTTCTTCGTGGTCGTCATCTCGCTGATCAACGGCTTCCAGGTCTTCGACCAGGTGCACGTCATGACCGGCGGCGGTCCTGGCGGGGCCACCGAGGTCGTGGTCGAGCAGGTCTACAGGCTCACCTTCCAGTACGGCAGGGCGGGCGCCGCCTCGGCGCTGTCGTGGCTGCTGTTCGCCGTCGTCCTCCTGGTGACGCTGATCCAGGTCCGTGTCCAGCGCCGGTGGGTGAACTATGGGTAGTCATGGGAAACGTGCAAGCCGGCCTGCCGCTACGGCCCCGGCCACGCACTCACGGTGGGGCGGCAGGCCGGCGAGCACGTTTCCTGTGAGGAAGGCTCTCTCATACCTGCTGGTCGTCGGCGGCGCGCTGGTGATGCTGTTCCCGTTCGCGTGGGCGGTGATCACCTCGATCACACCCGGCGGCAGCGTGCTGGCCAGCCCTCCCGACTTCACCCCCGAGGGCGCCAACCTCGGCGCGTACGGCAAGCTGCTCGAGGTCACACCGTTCTGGCGGATCCTGCTCAACAGCGCGTGGATCGGCGCGGCCTCGACCATCCTGCAGCTCGTCACGAGCGCGATGGCCGCCTACGCCTTCGCCAGGCTGCCCTTCCCCGGCAGGGGCGCGCTGTTCGCCGTCTACCTGGCGACGCTGATGGTGCCGCTGCAGGTGCTGATCGTGCCGCTGTTCATCGAGATGCGGACCTTCAACCTCATCGACACCTACTTCGCGGTTCTCGCCCCCACCATCGCCTCGGCGTTCGGGGTCTTCCTGCTGCGGCAGGCCATCGCGCAGGTGCCGAAGGAGTTCGACGAGGCGGCGGTGCTGGACGGAGCCGGACATTTCAGAATTTTTGCGCTCATTGTGGTGCCCCTCATCAGGCCCGCTCTGGCGACCTTCGCCATCTTCGGCTTCATGGCCAGCTGGAACAGCTACCTGTGGCCGCTGGTGATCATCAAGTCGCCCGAGTTCATGACGCTCCCGCTCGGCCTGGCCGAACTGCACGGCCGCTTCACCACCGAGTGGAACGTCGTCATGGCCGGCTCGGTGGTCAGCGTGGTGCCCATCCTCATCCTCTATCTCTTCGCGCAGAAGCACGTCATCGCCTCAGTCGCCCAGTCCGGGCTCAAGTAAAGGATCACCCCCATGACCAAGAGCACAAGGCTCGCCGCCGCGGCCCTGGCCACCGCCGTCCTCGCCACCGCCTGCTCCCAGGGCTCGGCGACCAGGGACACCTCCGCCGACGGCGGCAAGGTGACGCTGCGCTACTTCACCTTCTCCGCCGCTCCCGACCACGTGAAGGACCTCGACACCATCGTGGCCGCCTTCGAGAAGGAGAACCCGAAGGTGGACGTGGTCGTCGAGACCGCGCCGTACGACCAGTACTTCACCAAGCTGCAGACCAGCATCGCCGGCGGCACCGCGCCCGACACCTTCGAGCTCAACTACGAGAACTTCGTGACCTACGCCAGCGCGGGCTCCCTGCTCGACCTGGGGTCGGTGGCGGGAGACTCGGCGCCCGCCGGCTACGCCAAGGAGTCGCTCGAGGCCTTCAAGCACGAGGGCAAGCAGTACGCGCTGCCCGCCTCCTTCTCCACCGTCGTGCTCTTCTACAACAAGGAGCTGTTCAAGAAGGCGGGGGTCGCCGAGCCGACCGCGTCGTGGACGTGGAAGGACGAGCAGGCCGCGGCCGAGAAGCTGACCGACAAGAAGGCAGGGGTGTTCGGCGACTTCCAGCCGGTGCAGTTCTTCGAGTTCTACAAGACGCTCAAGCAGGCCGGCGGCGAGTTCCTCTCGGCGGACGGCAAGAAGGCCACCTTCAACAGCCCCGAGGGCATCAAGGCGGCCACCTGGCTGGTCTCCAAGGTCGGCAAGACCATGCCCACGGAGGCGGAGATCGGCGGCACGGCCGACTACGACACCAACCTGTTCAAGTCGGGCAAGCTCGCGATGTGGCACAACGGCATCTGGCAGTTCTCCGGCCTCAAGGACGTGCCCTTCGAGTGGGACGTGGTCGTCGAGCCAGGTGACACGGCCAAGGCCAGCGCGGTCTTCCACAACTCCGTCGCCGCCTCCAAGACGACCAGGCACGGCAAGGAGGCCTACGCCTGGGCCAAGTTCCTGAGCTCGTCGAACGTCGCGGCCACCACGCGCATCCAGTCGTCATGGGAGCTGCCGCCCGTCTCCGACCAGGCGGTGCTCGACGGATACCTGAAGGACCCCAAGCCCGCCAACAGGCAGGCCGTCTTCGACTCGCTGCAGTCGATCGCACTGCCCCCGGTGATCAAGAGGCAGCAGGAGATGCAGGACGCCGTGACCCAGGAGCTCTCCAACGCGGCCGCCGGCCGCGTCTCCGTCGAGGAGGCGCTCAAGGCGGCCGCGGCCAAGGTCGACGAACTCCTCGGCTGACCCTGGCTGCCGCCGTACCGACGAACCACCCACTTCACCAGGAGATCTGACCCAGTGATCGTAGGAAGCGACCTGGCGCGGGCGCGGCTCGTGTCGCGCAGCGTCGATGTGATCAGCACGCATCAGTCGCCCTCGGGGGCCTACCCGGCGTGTCCCACCTTCTCCGCCTACCGCGGCTACGCGTGGCTGCGCGACGGCGCGTTCATCGCCGAGGGGATGAGCCGCGCGGGCGAGGTCGAAGGGGTGACCGCCTTCCACGAGTGGTGCGCCGAGGTGATCGGCGCGCGGGAGGGCCAGGTGGAGTCCCTGGTCAGGAGGGCCGCGGAGGGCGAGAGCGTCTCCCCCGCCGAGATGCTGCCCACCAGGTTCACCCTGGAGGGCGGCGACGGCACGGACGAGTGGTGGGACCACCAGCTCGACGGCTACGGCACGTGGCTGTGGGCGCTGGCCGAGCACACGACACGGCACGGCGCCGCGGTGCGGGGCGCCGAGCGCGCGGTGAAGGTGGCCACGACGTACCTGTCGTGGTTCTGGGACCAGCCCTGCTACGACTGGTGGGAGGAGCACGTCGACCAGCGCCACGTCTCGACGCTCGGCGCCATCCACGCGGGCCTGCGGGCCGCGATCGGCACCGGCCTGCTCGACGAGGCGGAGGCCAAGGCCGCCGCCGAGGCGGTCGAGGGCATCACCGCGCTGGTCGAGGCCGAGGGCGTGGCGCAGGGCGGTCACCTGCGCAAGTGGCTGGGCAGCGACGAGGTGGACGCGAGCCTGCTGTCGTGCGTGTACCCGTTCGGTCTCTACCCCGCCGACCACCCGGTCGCCGTGGCCACGGTGGCGGAGGTCGAGCGGCAGCTCGCGCACGAGGGCGGCGTCCACCGCTACCTCGCCGACACCTTCTACGGCGGCGGCCGCTGGGTGCTGCTGGCGGGCTTCCTGGGGCTCAACCACGCGGCGGCGGGCCGGCGCGAGCAGGCGCTGCGCTACCTCGACTGGATGGGCGCGCAGGCCACCGACTCGGGCGAGCTGCCCGAGCAGGTGTCGGACGTGCTGCTCGCGCCCGGACGCTTCGAGGAGTGGCTGCAGCGGTGGGGGTCGGTGGCGACGCCGCTGCTGTGGTCGCACGGGATGTACCTGATGCTCGCCGACGCGCTGGAGGTGCGCTCGTGATCCGCCATCGTCCCCACGGCTCCGGCCATCCCTACGCCGAGTCCGAGGACCAGCGGGTGCCCGTGCTGCCCATGGACGGCCAGAGCGTCGAGCTGCGGGTGCGGGCCTCGTCGAACGTCACGTCGGTGGTGTGCGACTGGCTCATGGTCGGCGCTCCGGTGATGGAGCTGCCGCTCAGCCGTCCCGCGGCCGAGGAGGAGGCCGCGAGGGTCGACGGCGGCCATCTGGCCGCGGCGCAGGCGAAGGCGGCCAGGGCCGCCTCGGGTTCGTGGTCGGTCGTGACCCCTCCGCTCGAGGCGGGGCGCCGCTACTCCTACCGCTTCCGCGGAGGCGGCCGTACCACCAGGTGGTTCGAGGTGACGGCGGCGCGGTGGAGCCCGGAAGGCGGACGGCTGGTGGTCGAGGGCGGCGACCGGGTGGTGCCGGGCAGCGTCCGCTGGCTGGCCGACGGCGACGGCATCCGCAGGGTGCGGTTCGAGCTGGAGCTGTCGCCCGGCGCGCACGTGGTCGGCTTCGGCGAGCGCTTCGACGCCGTCGACCAGCGCGGCAGGGCGCTCGACGCGGTGGTGTTCGAGCAGTACAAGTCGCAGGGCGCGCACGGCCGCACCTACCTGCCGATGCCGTTCGCCCTGGTCGTCGACGGGCCGCGGAGCTGGGGCCTCCACGTGGACACCTCCCGCAGGACCTGGTACGACCTCAGCGGCGCGCGCCTGGTCGTGGAGGCCGAGGTCGAGGACGAGCTGACGCTCCGGGTGCACGAGGGCCCGCCCGCCGAGGTGCTCGACGCCTTCCTCGGCACCGTGGGCCGCCCGACCGAGCTGCCCGAGTGGGTGTTCAGGCTGTGGGCCAGCGGCAACGAGTGGAACACGCAGGAACGCGTGATGGCCGAGATGGACAGGCACCGCGAGAGCGACATCCCGGTCGGCGCCCTGGTCATCGAGGCGTGGAGCGACGAGACGACGTTCACCGCCTTCCGCGGCGCCGAGTACGAGCCGTCGGAGCAGCCGCACCGCCTGGCCGACTACCGCTTCCCGGAGGACGGCCCGTGGCCCGACCCCAAGGGCATGGTCGACGAGCTGCACGAGCGCGACATCAAGGTGCTGCTGTGGCAGATCCCGCTGCAGAAGATGCGGCCCCACCCCAAGCACCAGGCGGCGGTGGACGCCCGGCAGATCCTCGACAGATGCGTCAGGGAGGCCGACGGCAGGCCGTACCGCAACCGCGGCTGGTGGTTCCCGCTGGCGCTCATGCCCGATCTGTCACGGCAGGACGTGCGCGACTGGTGGACGGCCAAGCGCCGCTACCTGGTCGACGAGGTCGGCGTCGACGGGTTCAAGACCGACGGCGGCGAGCACGCGTGGGGCCACGACCTGCGCTACGGCGACGGCCGCAGAGGCGACGACGGCAACGGGCTGTTCCCCGTGCACTACGCCCGCGCCTTCGGCGACCTGCTGAGAAGCGCGGGCAAGGCGCCCGTCACCTTCAGCAGGGCGGGGTTCGCGGGCTCGCAGCCGCACGGCGCGTTCTGGGCCGGTGACGAGGACTCCACGTGGGAGGCGTTCCGCTCCTCGATCAGGGCCGGGATCACCGCCTCGGCCTGCGGGATCGTCTACTGGGGATGGGACCTGGCCGGGTTCTCTGGCGACCTGCCCAGCGCGGAGCTGTACCTGCGGGCGGCGGGGACGTCGGCGTTCATGCCGATCATGCAGTACCACTCGGAGTTCAACCACCACCGCAGGCCGCTGCGCGACCGCACCCCGTGGAACATCGCCGAGCAGACCGGCGACCCCCGGGTGATCCCGGTCTTCAGGCGCTTCGCCCACCTGCGCGAGAGGCTCGTGCCGTACCTGGCGAGGGAGGCACGGCGGGCGATCGAGGGCGGCGCGCCGCTGATGCGCGGCCTGTTCTTCGACCACCCTGGCGACGAGGCCATCTGGTCCTATCCGTTGCAGTACAAGCTTGGCGACGCCCTGCTTGTCATCCCCGTGACCGAGCCGGACGCCGACAAGGTGGAGGCCTACCTGCCCGAGGGCGAGTGGGTCGACGTCTGGACCGGTCTGGCTCTGGACGGCGGGCAGGTGCTCACGCTGCCCGCCCCCATCGACAGGCCTCCGGTGCTCTGCACGGCGCAGCACTGGCAGGAACTCTCCGCCGTCTTCGCCCCCTGAAGGGAGTAACCCTGTGACCCGGTTACGGTCGGGCGTCATCGTCTCGGTGATCGTCCTGCTGGCCTCGCTCATCGCCGCCCCCGCGTACGCGCTGGACGGCGTCCACCACCATCCGACCGGCATCGACGACCTCTACTCGACCGAGCCGACCGAACGCTCCCCCCGCGACCCCATGGCCGGGGAGAACGTCCAGATCAACGCCACGACCTGGCCGATCGAGCCGGGTCAGACCGTCTGGGTCACCTGGACGAAGAACGGGGTGAACCAGACCCCCGTCGGCGCCGCATGGGACCACAACAGCGGCAACAACAGCTACTGGCGGATCGGCCTGGGCCCCTTCGCCAGGGGCGACAAGATCACCTACACCGTCAACGCGGACGTGAACGGGGGCGGGCAGAAGAGCACGGGCCCGTTCTCGTTCACGGTCACCTCGTGGAGCACGGTCACGAACGTGACGTCCTTCACCGACAACGGCACGTCGGTGGAGGTCACGACCGGGGACAGCGCCGGCTCCTTCACGCCGAAGATCCGCTTCGCCTTCCCCGCGCTCGACCGCTTCAGGACCCAGATCGCCCCCAACGGCCAGGGACTGAACATCTCCGGCGTCTCCGGCTACACGGTGACGGACTCGGCGAGCACGCTGACGATCTCCACCAGCTCGCTCGTACTGAAGATCCAGAAGTCGCCGTACCGGCTGTCGGTCTACAAGGGCGACGGCACGACGCTGATCACCAGGCAGGACGCCTCCAACAACATCCGCTGGGCCAGCGACGGCTCCACCACGGTCACCAGGATCGAGGACAACTACCTGTCACCGGCGGGCGAGCGGTTCGAGGGGTACGGCGAGCGCTACGACCGGCTCGACCAGCGCGGCACCCAGGTGCACAACTACGTCTACAACCAGTACCGCGACCAGGGCGCGACCCGCCGTACCTACCTGTCGGTGCCGTTCTTCACCAACTCGGCCGGCTACGGCATCTACCTGCCGAGCACCCGCTACGCCCTGTTCACCCCCGGCGACAGGGCGGGGTTCGCCGTCGACACGGGCGGTGCGCTGAACTCCACGCTCGACTACCACTTCTTCGCCGGCACCCCCGCGAAGATCGTCAACGACTACACCGCCGTCACGGGCAGGCCGCAGCTGCCGCCCAAGTGGGCCTTCGGGGTGTGGATGTCGGCCAACGAGTGGAACACCCAGGCGGAGGTCAGCGCCGAGCTGGCCAACGCCACCACGCACAAGATCCCGCACACGGCGATGGTGCTGGAGCAGTGGAGCGACGAGGCGACCTTCTACGTCTGGCACGGCGCCACCTACACCCCCACCCCCGGCAGCGGGAAGCTGGCGTACTCGAACCTCACCTTCCCCGCGGGCACGGCATGGCAGAACCCCAAGGCCATGGTCACCGACGCCCACAACAAGGGGATCAAGATGATCCTCTGGCAGATCCCGGTGCTGAAGGAGAACTTCGACTCCAACCCGCCGACCGCGCCCCAGCAGCACCTCAACGACAAGGCCTACGCCGAGGCGCAGGGCTACGTCGCCAAGAACGCCGTCAACGGGCCCTACCGCATCCCGACGGGCCAGTGGTTCGGCGACAGCATGGTCCCCGACTTCACCAGCGCGGCGGCCACCAACTGGTGGATGAGCAAGCGCGACTACCTCATGGACGAGGTCGGCATCGACGGCTTCAAGACCGACGGCAGCGAGGCGATCTTCGGCAGGAGCGTGCAGTTCGCCGACGGCCGCAAGGGCGACGAGATGCACAACGCCTACCCCAACAGCTACACCAAGGCCTACAACACCTACGTCAAGGGCAAGAACGCGCAGAACACGATCTTCAGCAGGGCGGGCACGTCCGGCGCCCAGACGACCTCCATCTTCTGGGCGGGCGACCAGAACTCCAGCTTCTCCGCCTTCCAGGAGGCGGTGCGGGCGCAGCTGTCGGCGGGCCAGTCGGGGGTGCCGTTCACGGCGTGGGACATGGCCGGCTTCACCGGCGACTTCCCCAGCGCCGAGCTGTACCTGCGCTCGGCCGCGCAGGCGACGTTCTCGCCGATCATGCAGTATCACTCGGAGAAGGCCAGCCCCTCAACCTCCGAGGCGCGTACGCCGTGGAACGTGCAGGCACGCACCGGCAACACCTCGGTGCTCCCCGCCTTCAGGAAGTTCGCCAACGTCAGGATGAACCTGATCCCCTACCTCTACACCGAGGCGAAGGCGAGCTCGACGACGGGCCTGCCGATGATGAGGGCGATGAGTTTCGCCTTCCCCGGTGACGCGACGGCGGCCGCGCTCGACCAGCAGTACCTGTTCGGCTCGCAGCTGCTGGTGGCGCCGATCACCGCCCAGGGCGCCACGTCCAAGAACGTCTACCTGCCCGCGGGCGAGTGGTACGACCTGTGGAACGGCGGGCGCTTCACCGGGCCCGGCACGAAGACCTACAACGCGGGGCTCGACACGATCCCCGTCTACGCCAAGCCCGGCGCGATCATCCCGCTCAACCTCAACGCCGACTACCAGCTCGGCGGCGAGATCGGCAACAGCGTCACGGCCTACACCAACCTCGCCTTCAGGATCTATCCGGCGGGCAACAGCTCCTACGCCTACTTCGAGGACTCGGCGGGCGCCAGCCGTACCGTGAGCTCGGCGGAGAACTGGGGCGCGCACCAGGTGACGGTGACCGTGCCCGCCCTGACCACGACGGCGACGCTGCAGGTGGCCTCCACCAAGCCCTCCTCGGTGACAGGGGCCACGGCGCGGGCCACGCTCGCCGACCTGAAGGCCGCCGCCGAGGGCTGGTGGTGGGATGCCGCGCAGCAGCTCACCCACGTGAAGCTGGCGAGCGCGGCGGCCGGCAGGACCGTCACGCTCAACGGCGTGGACAAGGCCGCCTACGAGGCCGAGTTCGCGGCGGGGACCGGCACCTCGACCAACACCGACCACCCCGGCTACACCGGCACCGGCTTCGTCGACGGCTTCTCCGCCGCGGGCGACGCCGTGACGTTCCAGGTCAAGGCGGACGCGGCGGGCAGCCACCAGCTGAAGTTCCGCTACGCCAACGGCGTGGCCACCGCCGCCTCGGCCACGATCCAGGTGGACGGCGTCACCGTGGGCACCCTGGCGATGCCCTCGACGTCGAACTGGGACACCTGGGGCAGCGCCTCCCTCACCACGTCGCTGACGGCGGGGGCGCACGCCATCAAGATCATCTACGGCAGCGGCGGCGTCAACCTCGACAACCTGGTGGTGGCACGGCCATGAGACGTGCGTTCGTGATGCTCATCGCGCTGGTCGTCCCCCTGCTGGTCGCGCTGCCCGCGCAGGCCGCCGTGCAGCGGGTGCAGTTCACCAGCGGCTCGACCTACCTCATCGCGGAGTTCCTCGACGACGACCTGGTCCACTTCGAACTGGCCCAGGGCACCAGCCCTGGCACGGGCGCGGCGCTGTTCACCACGCCGCAGGTGGCCAAGAAGGACTACACGGGCCCGACCAGCTTCAACCAGTCTGGCAACACGCTGACCACGGCCTCGATGAAGGTCGAGGTCACGGCCGGCACGCTGTGCGTGAAGGTCTCCGACCCCACGCGGCTGCTGTACGAGGCCTGCCCCCGCAACCTCTCGCAGGCGTGGAAGGGCCTGACGATCACCAAGGGCTCGATCCAGAACGCCTACGGCCTCGGCGAGCAGTTCTTCATGGGCGGCAGCGCCGACGGCGACTGGGTGGGCCGCAGCCGTACCCCCGGAGGCCAGTACGGCAACGCCATGGCCTACGACACCGACAACGGCCCCGTCGGCAACGCGCAGATCCCGGTCCTGTTCGCCGTCGGGGCCGCCAACCTCAACTACGGCTTCTTCCTCGACCAGGTCTACAAGCAGGAGTGGAACCTCACGGGCGACCCGTGGACCGTCGACACCTGGGGCGACCAGGTCCGCTGGTACACGATGACCGGCGCCGACCTGCCCGACCTGCGCAAGGACTACATGGAGCTGACCGGCAGGCCGCCGGTGCCGCCGAAGAAGGCGTTCGGGATGTGGGTGTCGGAGTTCGGCTACGACAACTGGGCCGAGATCGACAACCGGCTGTCGGGGCTGCGCACCGCGAAGTTCCCCGTCGACGGCTTCGTGCTCGACCTGCCGTGGTTCGGCGGGGTGACGGCGGGCTCGGACAACACCCGCATGGGGTCGCTGGCGTGGGACACCGCCGCCTTCCCCAGCCCCTCGACGAAGATCGCCTCCCTCTCCTCCGACGAGGGGGTGGGGCTGATGACGATCGAGGAGTCCTACATCGGCAAGAACCGGCCCGAACACGCCGACATGGCCTCACGCGGCTATCTCAACAGGGCCGGCTGCTCGACGTGCGCGCCCGTCTACCTGACCACCAACGACTGGTGGGGCCGCGGCGGCATGATCGACTGGACGCAGGACGCCGCCGCCGACCACTGGCACGCCACCAAGCGCAAGCCGCTGTCCGACCAGGGCGTCATGGGCCACTGGCTCGACCTGGGCGAGCCCGAGATGTACGACGCCGGCGACTGGACCGCGGGCGTGCTGCCCGGCAAGCACGCCCACGCCGACTACCACAACGTCTACAACCTCAAGTGGGCCGAGAGCATCGCCCGCGGCTACGCCTCCGGCACCAAGCGCCCGTTCATGCTGGCCCGCTCGGGCGCGGGCGGCATCCAGCGGCACGGCGTGGCGATGTGGTCGGCCGACATCGGCTCCAAGCTGACGGCGCTGGCCCAGCAGCAGAACGTCCAGATGCACATGTCGATGTCCGGCATCGACTATTTCGGCTCCGACATCGGCGGCTTCAGGCGCGAGATGCTCAACTCCGACCTGGACGAGCTCTACACGCAGTGGTTCGCCGACGGCGCCTGGTTCGAGGTGCCGATCAGGCCGCACACCGAGAACCTGTGCAACTGCGCGCAGACCTCGCCCGACAAGATCGGCCACACCGCCAGCAACCTGGCCAACCTGCGGCAGCGTTACGAGCTGACGCCGTACTACTACTCGCTGGCGCACAGGGCGCACCGGTTCGGCGAGCCCGTGGTGCCGCCGCTGGCCTACCACTACCAGAACGACCTGAACGTGCGCGAGATGGGCCATCAGAAGCTCGTCGGCAGGGATCTGCTGGTGGGCGTGGTGGCGGGTGCGGGCGAGCGCAAGCGGAACATGTACCTGCCCGCGGGCACCTGGTTCGACTACGCCACCAACGAGAAGCTCACCAGCACGGGACAGTGGTTCAACGACAGACCGCTGTGGGTGAACGGCTCCTACCGGCTGCCCGCCTTCGCCAGGGCGGGAGCGATCATCCCCAAGATGTTCGTGGACGACAGGACCATGAACGTCCTGGGCAAGCGGACCGACGCGACCACCAGGAACGAGCTGGTGGCCAGGGTCTACACCGCCCCCGCCGCCTCCAGCTTCACCCTCTACGAGGACGACGGCGCCTCCACCGGGTACCAGGGCGGCGCCGTCCGCACCACTCTGCTCAGCCAGCAGCTCAGCGGGTCCACGGCCACGGTCACCGTCGCGGCCTCCAGCGGCACCTACACCGGCGCGCCCGCCGGCCGCGCCAACGTGGTCGAGCTGGTGGCGGAGACGCAGGCCTCCGCCGTGACGCTGAACGGCTCCCCGCTCACCCAGCACGCGACCAAGGCGGCCTTCGACGCGGCGGCCAGCGGCTGGTACAACGCGGGCGGCAACCTGATCGTGGCCAAGTCGGCCTCCCTCGGGGTCGGCACGGCCAAGACGTTCGCCTTCACGCTCGGGCAGGCGCCGGTGTCGGTGACCTTCTCGTGCGCGAACGGGACGACCACCGCGGGTCAGTCCGTCTACGCCGTGGGCAGCGTGCCCCAGCTGGGCGGCTGGTCGGTGGCCAGCGCGGTGAAGCTGTCGCCGACCGCCTACCCGACCTGGACGGGGACGGTCGGCAAGCTGCCGCCGAACACCACGGTCGAGTGGAAGTGCGTCAAGCGGAAGGAGGCGAACTTCCCCGACACGGCCGACGCGTGGCAGCCGGGATCCAACAGCACGCTCACCACGCCGGCTTCCGGCAACGGCGGCACCACCACCGGATCCTTCTGAGTAATTCGCCCCTCCCGCCCGGATATGTCCAGGTGGGAGGGGCTCCTCCGGGACTTACCCGCTCCTCCGTTTACCCGGCCCGCCGAGAGCTGCGGTGTTAGCCTCGACAGGTGCTCGGCTCGGGGACCACGCTCAATAATCGCTACCGCCTCACCACCAGACTGGGTGGTGGCGGCATGGGCGAGGTCTGGCGCGCCGACGACGCCGTGCTCGGTCGCGCCGTCGCGGTGAAGGTCCTGCTTCCCGCGCTCATGGAGGATCCGCGCTTCGCCCAGCGCTTCCAGAACGAGGCCAGGGCGATGGCCACCCTCGCCCACCCGGGCGTGGTCGACGTCTACGACTGCGGCACCTGCGAGCTGGGCGACGGGCGCAGGGTCAGCTTCCTGGTGATGGAGTTCATCGACGGCGAGTCGCTCGACCGGCTGCTGCGCCGCTCGGCGCTGACGCCCGAGGAGACGATGCGCCTGGTCGCCGAGGTCGCCGACGCGCTGGCCGCCGCCCACGAGCAGGGCATCGTGCACCGCGACGTCAAGCCGGCCAACCTCATGATCAGGCCCGACGGCAGCGTCACGCTCACCGACTTCGGCATCGCCCACTCCGCCTCGGGCGGGCAGCTCACCGCCACGGGCACCGTGCTGTGCTCGGCCGGATACTGCGCGCCCGAGCAGGCCTCGGCCGGCACGATCACGCCCGCCGTCGACGTCTACGCGCTCGGCGTGGTGGCCTACCAGTGCCTGACAGGCGAGCTGCCCTTCGACGGCGAGACGCCCGTCCAGATCATCTTCAAGCACCTCAGGGCCCCGGTGCCGCCGCTGCCCGACGACGTGCCCGCGGGCCCTCGCGTGCTGGTCGGCAGGGCGCTGGAGAAGGACCCCGAGCGGCGCTGGCCCTCGGCCGCCGACATGGCCGCCGCCGCCAGGCACGCCGCGGCCCATCCCGACGCGAGCATCTGGTCGTCGGCCGCGCCGTCCGCCGCCGAACCCGGCCACTCCCCCCTCACCCAGCGGCCCGCCGCCGATGCTCCAGGGGCCGAGCTGCCCCTGGAGCCGGGAGCCGGTCGGGAACAGGGCTCCGCCCCCGTGACCGCGGGGCCGGCCACGAGGCCCGCGGCCCCCGAGCGGGGCGGGCGCAGGAGAGCGCTCGTCATGGCCGCGGCGACCGCGGCCGCTGTCGTCGCGACGGTGGCCGCCGTGGGGTGGACATGGTTCAGGGAGCCAGAGCCCCTCCAGAGCGTACGGCGCGACCAGTCCGTGCCCCTGCCCGTCGGGGGACGCACGATCGAGGTGCGGCTGCCCGTCAAGCAGGGCCAGACCAGACCGCCGACCTCGACGATCAAGGACGGCAAGGTCGTGCCCAGCGCCCCCGTCCCTTCCGTGGGCCGCCCGACCACCACTCCCAAGCCGAGCGCGCCGGTCACGCCGCCCGCCTCGCCGCCGCAGGAGCCGACCAAGGAGCCCACGCCCGAGCCCTCCGTCGAGCCGAGCACCCAGCCCAGCCCGCAGGAGCCGACGGCCGAGCCGACGACCGACCCGCCGACCCCCGACCCGCAGACCGGCCCAGGAGACGTCCAGTGCGTCAAGGCTCCCTGTCCGTGACGCGGCCGCTCCCCGCGGCGGTGGGAGCGGGGACGAATCCGCGACCACGGGCAGGTCATGAGAGAGTGCTCGCGTGGAAACGACTCGTGATCTGCTCATCGCGCTGGCTCGCCGCTACGCGTTCGCCGATCTCGGTGCGCTGGCCCCTACCAAGGAGATCGCCGAGGTCTGCGAGTTCGGACAGCGGCTGCTGTCGCTGGACGCCGAGGACTTCGCGGTGGGGGCGCCTGCCGTACCCAGCGATCTCAGGCGCAGGGCGCGCGACTGCCACATGCCGCAGACGCCGCGCGAGCAACCCCGCGGCGCCCTCGAGTCCCTGCGGCCCGCCTACGCCCTCCTGCTGGAGGTCATCGCGATCAGGTGGTTCCGCCGCGAGCTGAGCCCGATGATCGCCGCGGTGCACATCGCGAGCGAATACCTCCCGCTGCTGGCCTTCGAGCCGCACCTGGGGCACGCGGGCGACCCCGCCCGCTGGCCGGCGGGGCTGAGCGCGCCGGGCAGCAGGTTCGGCGTGATCGGCGACAGGGAGTGCGACCACACCAAGTCCGAGCAGTCGGCCACCAACCGCACCCTCCGCGTCGCCTCCGAGCCCCCCGAGGGATGGCGCGCCTATTTCGACAGGCAGCACAGCCAGGTCGCGGGCGCCATGGCGGTGTGCGTGGCGACCTGCCGCAACCCCTGCACGGCGATGGACTGGATCGCTGCCGGGGAGCGCGAAGACCTGCACGTGCGGGCGCGCACCGCGCTGGCCTTCGCCGAGACGCCTCTGGTGAAGCTGCGTCACGCCGCCCCCGTGGGCCACGGCTTCGGCGTGCCCTCCCCGGAGGAGGTGCTCGACGCGTGGCAGCGCAGCAGGCTGGCGCTGGACAAGAACGACGTCGGCGCCAAGGCCATGGTCGACGACGGCTTCCCGATCCCGGGGCTGGCCTCGCTGGTCTCGGCCGTCGCGGGCGTGCGGGTCGAGCCTTCCACGCTGCTGCACGACGTGAGCGCGCACGTCGCGCGCCTGCTGGCCGAATAGGAGGGGCGCCTCGAACGGGCGGTCTGGCATCATCTCCGACCATGTGGACCTTCTCCTCGGACGTCGCGGAGTACGCCAAGCAAGCCGAGGCCTTCCTGCGCCGTGAGCCCGTCGCCAACACCGTCGCCCTGACGCTTCTGGCGGGACTGCGCTCCGGCATGCCGGTGGCCGAGGGCTCCTTCTTCGGCTGGTGGAGCGAGAAGGGCGAGGTCTGCGGCGCGGTCTTCCGCACCCCTCCCCGCCCGCTCTACCTCGCGGGGATGCCGCCGTCCTCGCTCGTCCCGCTGGCCGGGGCGCTGCGCGAGCGCGGCCTCGACGTGCCGGAGATCTCGGGACCGGTCGAGCTCGGTGACGCCTTCGTCGCCGCGTGGGGCTCGACCTCCTCCAGGCGCAGGCCGGAACGCCTCTACCGGCTCGGCACGCTGGTCATGCCCGAGGTGCCTGGCGCGGGACGCCGCGCGAACATGGGCGACTTCCCGCTGGTCATGAATTGGTTCCAGGCCTTCACCGACGAGGTGAGCCTGATCGACGGCGCCGACCTGGCCGAGCTGACCCGGCGGCGCATCGCCCACGGCGACGTCCATCTGTGGGTGGACGGCGACGCGCCGGTCTCCCTTGCGGGCGTCTCCCCCGAGGCGGCGGGGATGTGCAGGGTCGGCCCCGTCTACACGCCGCCGTCGTGCCGGCGCCGCGGCTACGGCGCGGCCGTCACCGCCTACGCCAGCCGGATGGCGCTGGCCGAGCGCTGTCAGGAGGTGGTGCTGTTCACCGACCTGAACAACCCCACCAGCAACGCCGTCTACCAGTCGATCGGCTACGAACCGGTGTCCGACTACGCCCACATCGCGCTCGACCCCGTACCCTAGGGCCATGCCGCGCTACGACTTCCGCTGCCGCGCCTGCGGATCCACCTTCGAGGTCACCCGTCCGATGGCGGCCTCCGGCGACCCCGCCGCCTGCCCCGAGGGTCACGACGACACGGTCAGGCTCCTGTCGACCGTGGCCGTGACCGGCAACGCCGGAGCTCCTGCGGGTGGTGGCGGCGGGTGCTGTGGCGGCGGCTGCTGCGCCTGAACACGCCTGCGCCGTTCAGCGCGCTAGCGATCCGCTCGGCTGCCGGGCGGCGCCGGCTGGTTCGTGTCGACGGGCCAGGCCTGACATCCGGCCGCCGGGCAGAGGTCACGCTCCGCCAGGCGGACGCCGACGGTCGGAGGGCCGGGCGAGCGTTCTGACTGCGGCCGTGGTGAGGTCAGGGGCGTTCTGACGCCGGTGAAGGCGCGCACGGCCGTCCTGGCCACGCGCTCGACCAGCGAGACGCCCGCGCTCATGTCCTGGCTGCGCTCCGACAGCACCGCGATGAGCAGTTCGTGTCCCGGCAGCGCGAGGCGTCCCACGGTGTTGATCGTCCACAGCCCGCCGTGCGCCCGGGCGGGCAGCCAGCCGTTCTTCAGCGCGACGCGCCCGCCCGAGGCCGCCGCGCTGACACCCCACGCCTGCGTCCTGTCGACCGACGACATCAGCGAGAGCGCGTAGCGCCGGTTGCGAGCCGAGACGGGGCCCGCGGGATCGGTCAGCTTCTCGAGGACCTTCACCTGATCGGACGGGCTGCTCCTGGTCAGGCCCCAGGACGAGCCAGGCCCCGGCCTGGTGTGCGCGATGCCCAGCCGCCGAAGGGTGTCGCTGAGACCCTGGTTCCCTCCGATGGCGGTGTAGAGCCTGTGCGCGCTTTCGTTGTCGCTCTGCCTGATCATCTGTCCGGCGAGCCGGCGTTCGCCGTCCGTCAGGGGGCGCTCCTCGCGCTGGGCGAGCAGCAACAGGGCCAGCAGGATGTCCACCTTCGCCACGCTGGCCAGCATGAACGGCGTGCTCTCGCGAAAGGCGTAGCGCACCGAGGTGGTCCTGTCGTAGACGGCCACGGAGAAGCGTCCAGGATGCCGGTCGAGGTGGGCGGCAAGCGAGCGGTTCAGGTTCCGCTGTACCGAGGGGGGCAGCCGTCCCTCCTCTTCGGTGGCCGCGTGGGCGCCGGTCTCGATCATGCGGGCGAGATGGAACCTCACCTGATCGCGGCCCGCCCCCTCAGGAACCTCCATCGGCGCGACGGCGTGGCTGGGAGGTGGCGCGCCGGCCGCCTGACCGCAGGCGCAGATGACGATCGCCAGCACGGCGACGAGCGAGATCCCCCGAAGACGCATGAAGCGGAGCCTGCCAGCCGCGCGGCAACACCAACGCCTGACGGAGGTCAAGCGTCCCTCAGTATTGGACGCGAGGCCCAAGGCCCGGGCGCAGAGCACCCGGGACCGGGATCCTCGATGTCGGAGCACCGCGGGATCTCCAGGATCGCCGCGCCGCCCACCTGGCGGTCACGCGGCGATCCTCTGCGCGGCTACGGGATCAGGCGGCCCTCCTGCGCTGGAAGGGCAGGAAGCGGTCGGCCAGGTGGGGACGGGCGGGAGTCAGCGTCGGCTCCACCGCGATGACGCGGTCGAACCTGAACGCCCTGATGCCTCGCCGCATCCTGCAGACGCCGACGAGGTACCAGAACTCCCTGTGGACCAGGCAGGTCACCGGGTCGACGTCGCGGATCGTGACGTTGCCCGAGGCGTCGCGATAGTGGATGCGGACCACGAGCCTGCTGGTGATGGCGTCGGCGATGACCCTGGCCCTGGAGGCCACCTCCACAGGCAGCGGGTCGGTGAGGGTCGCGAGCGTGGTGGTGATGACGTCGTCGTCGAGCTCCAGATGCTCGAAGGCGTGGCGCAGGCCGCGCCGGGCGGTGACGGCCTGCGGCCCCGCGCCCAGGTGCGCGAGGGAGAGTGCGAGGGCGGCGATCTCGGCGGTCGTCAGGGGTCGCGTGGAGGACTTCACGACTGTCGTCATACCCATAGAGTACGGGTCGGCACCGACATTTTTCGAAACTCTGTGCCCCTATCGGCGTGATTCCAGCGCCCCGGCCAGCGCGACCATCGCAGGTATCGCCGCGGTGAACGACTCGCGCTGCGAAGGGCCGAGGTCCGCCAGGGCGCGTGGGCCGAGATCTTCGCCGCGCCGGTACGGCGACGGCCCGCGTCCCCGGCGAACCGGGAGGCGCGGGCCGTACCGACGAACTCAGCGGGCGAGCTGGGACAGGTCCCTGGAGGCGCCCGTGGAGGCCGAGGTGGTCATCGCGGCGTAGGCCTGCAGGGCGACGCTCACCTGACGCTGGCGATCACGGGGGCGGTAGCCGCCGAGGTCGGCCAGCAGCCTCTCGCGCCGCACCGCCAGCTCCTCCTCGGGCACCCGCAGCTCGAGCAGGCGGTTGGGGATGTCGATCTCGATGAGGTCGCCGTCCTCCACCAGCGCGATGGCCCCGCCCTCGGCCGCCTCGGGCGAGGCGTGGCCGATGGACAGACCCGAGGTGCCGCCGGAGAAGCGGCCGTCGGTGACCAGCGCGCAGGCCTTGCCCAGGCCCTTGCCCTTGAGGAAGGAGGTCGGGTAGAGCATCTCCTGCATGCCGGGACCGCCCTTGGGGCCCTCGTAGCGGATGACGACGACGTCGCCCTCCTTGACCTTGCCGGCCAGGATGCCGTCGACGGCCTCCTCCTGCGACTCGAAGACCACCGCGGGCCCGGAGAACTTCCAGATCGACTCGTCGACGCCCGCGGTCTTCACCACCGCGCCGTCGCGGGAGATGTTGCCGTAGAGGACGGCGAGCCCGCCGTCCTTGCTGTAGGCGTGCTCACGGTCGCGGATGCAGCCCTCGGCGCGGTCGACGTCGAGGTCGTCCCAGCGGTTGTCCTGGGAGTAGGGCTTGATCGTGCGGACGTTGCCCGGCGCGGCATGCCAGAGCTCCACGGCCTCGGGCAGCACGGTCGGCGAGGAGGGGTCCCATGCGGCGATGACCTCGCCGAGGGTGCCGCCGTTGACCGTGGGGACGTCGCGGTGCAGCAGCCCCGCCCTGTCGAGCTGACCCAGGATGCCGGGGATGCCGCCGGCGCGGTGGACGTCCTCGATGTGGTACTTGTTCGTCGCGGGAGCGACCTTGCACAGGCACGGCACCCGCAGCGAGACCTCGTTGATCTCCTTGAGCCCGAAGTCGACCCCGGCCTCGCGGGCGGCGGCCAGGATGTGCAGGATCGTGTTGGTGGATCCGCCCATCGCCACGTCGAGGGCCATCGCGTTCTCGAAGGAGTCCTTGGAGGCGATCGAGCGCGGCAGCACCGACTCGTCGTCGCCCTCGTAGTAGCGCTTGGCGATGTCGACCACGCGGCGGCCCGCGTCCTCGAACAGCTTCTTGCGCGCCTTGTGCGTGGCCAGGATCGTGCCGTTGCCCGGCAGCGCCAGGCCGATCGCCTCGGCCAGGCAGTTCATGGAGTTGGCGGTGAACATGCCCGAGCAGGACCCGCAGGTCGGGCAGGCGTTCTCCTCCATCTCGAGGAGTTCCTCGTCGGTGACGGAGGCGTCGGCCGCGGCGACCATCGGGTCGACGAGGTCGAGCTTGCGGCCGGGCGTCTTGCCTGCCTCCATGGGGCCGCCCGAGACGAAGACGGTCGGGATGTTCAGCCTGAAGGCGGCCAGGAGCATGCCGGGGGTGATCTTGTCGCAGTTGGAGACGCAGATCAGGGCGTCGGCGCAGTGCGCGTTCACCATGTACTCGACCGCGTCGGCGATCAGCTCGCGGCTGGGCAGGGAGTAGAGCATGCCGCCGTGGCCCATCGCGATGCCGTCGTCGACGGCGATCGTGTTGAACTCGCGCGGGATCGCCCCCGCCTCCCTGATGGCGCCTGCGACCAGGTCGCCGACCTCGCGCAGGTGCACGTGGCCCGGCACGAACTGGGTGAAGCTGTTGGCCACGGCGATGATGGGCTTGCCGAAGTCGCTCCCGGCTACACCGGTCGCCCGGAGCAGGGCCCGGGCGCCGACCATGTTCCTGCCGTGCGTGACCGTACGAGACCTGAGGGCGGGCATTGGTGCGTCTCCCATCGCTAGCGAGTCTTCACATGGTACGACCCCTCGCTCGCTGACTGAGACGCGCGTCCATGGATCGGACGCTCAGGTCACCCCTCGCCGTAGCGCGGGGGCAGCACCTGGCTGGCGATCTCGTAGATCCTGTCGATCTCGGCCTCGGTGAGCGCCCGCTCACGCTTGGTGATCCACTTCCTGGCCCTGGCGCCCTCGTAGACGTCCACCTCGCGGATCGTCATGATCTTCCAGGGGACCGGCGGGCCGTAGATCGCCAGCGACGCCACGACCGTGATCTCGCGGCCGTAGGCCTTGCTGATCAGCTCGCTCGCCTGGGTCGCCTCCCAGCGCGCCTCCGTCAGTCGCGGCTTCATGTCGAAGGGTCCGTGGAAGAGCTTCTTGCCCATCTGCACCCGCACAGGCAGGCGCTTGTCCCACTTCTCCGAGTCGACCGCGTAGACGCCCGTGGGGCCGATCACCAGGTGGTCGATCTGCGCCTCGCTACCGGGGATCGCCCTGGCGTGGAGCGTGCGGTAGCCGCTGCGTTCGAGCCTCTTCAGCTGCGCCTCGGTCTTGCGCTCGGCCACGGACGAGCGCCGCCACGCGGGCACGCTCGAGTTGGACTTGGCGCGGTAGACCGTGTCGGCGATCGCGGCCACGACCGCGGCGCTGATGCCCACGCGCGGGTCGCCGACGAGGAAACCCACGACGACGCCGGCCGCGACGGCGATGAGCGCGCGCGTGCGCAGATGGCGATAGCGGGGCTGTTGGAGCAGGCTGCGCAGGGAAGCGCGTTCGACGGGAGCGTACGTTGACGTGGGTGCCGAGTGTTTGGCGCCGGTGCCCTCTTCCTTGGCGGGCCTGTCACTCACCCAGATCGGTGACGTGTTGTTACCGTCTTCTCGCTGCTTAGCGGAGTCCACGCTACAAAAGGTAGCCGAGGCCCACGCCGGTTCCTACTGTTGACCCGTCCATAGTTTTATGGCCCAGGTCACCGCGTAGGTGACGCGGTTTCCGGGTATCTAGTTCTTTTCTTCTCTAGACAACTCGGCCTACTCTGCGGTTCGTGGCGCACATCCATGATCTCACCGCACTTGAGCAGGCGGAAGCCGTCAGGCGCCGGGAAATCTCACCCCTTGAGATCACCCGGCACTACCTCGACCGCATCGAACGGATCGATCCACAGGTCGGCGCGTTCGTCACCGTGACCGCCGAGCGGGCGCTCGCGCAGGCGCGCGACCTCACCGAGCCCAGCGGCCCCCTGTACGGCGTGCCGATCCCGGTCAAGGACCTCAACCTGGTCAAGGACGTGCCCATCAGCTTCGGCTCGGCCACCTACGCCGGCTTCGTCTCGCCCGTCGACGACACGGTCGTGGAGCGGCTGCGCGACGCGGGCACGGTCATGCTCGGCAAGACGGCCACGCCCGAGTTCGGCCTGCCGTGCTACACCGAGACCTCGGTGTCGCCGCCGAGCCGTACGCCGTGGGATCTCTCCCGCTCGGCGGGCGGGTCGAGCGGGGGCGCGGCGGCCGCGGTGGCGGCGGGGCTCGCGCCCGCCGCCCAGGGCAGCGACGGCGCGGGCTCCATCAGGATCCCCTCGTCCGTCTGCGGCCTGTTCGGCATCAAGCCGACCAGGGGTCGCATCAGCTTCGCCCCGATCATCCCCGACCTGGCCGGGCTGTCGACCAACGGCCCGATCGCCAGGACCGTCGCCGACGCCGCGGCGCTGCTCGACGTGATGAGCCACCACAACCCCGGCGACCTCTACCTCGCGCCCGCGCACGAGGGGACGTTCCTCGAGTGCGCCGCCAGGGAGCCAGGCCGTCTGCGCATCGCGCGCTACGCCGAGCCGGTCGTGCCGGGCGCCACGGTCCACCCCGACGTGCTGACCGCCTACGAGGAGGCGTCCAAGACGCTGGAGCTGCTGGGTCACGAGGTCGTCGACATCGACCCTCCCTTCGGCCCCGACCTGGTGCCGCCGTTCGTGACCCTGTGGTTCGCCTTCGCCTGCGTGCACCCCGTGGCCCTCGACAGGCAGGAGCTGCTGCGGCCGCTCACCGCCTGGCTGCGCGAGCGCGGCTTCGCCACCTCAGCCCCCGACTTCCTGCAGGCGCAGTCGTCGTTGCAGATGGCCACGCGGATGGCGCTGTCGGTGACGGACGCCTACGACGCCGTGCTGACCCCGACGCTCACGCAGCCGCCACGGCCCGTCGGCTGGTTCGAGGAGGGCGGCGACCCCGAGCAGACCTTCGAGCGGATGAAGCGGTTCGCCGCCTTCCCCGCTATCTACAACGTGAGCGGGCAGCCCGCCGTCAACCTGCCGCTGCACTGGAACGCCGAGGGCCTGCCGATCGGCGTCATGCTGGCGGGGCGCGTCGGCGAAGAGGGCACGCTCATCTCGCTGTCGGCACAGGTCGAGGCGGCCAGAGGCGGCTTCTGGGGCGACAGGAGGCCACCGGTCTGGTGATGGGGTCTGGCCGGGGCGTCCGCGCGGGATTACGGTCATGGTGTGGACAGCGCGCTGGAAATCCTCGGCTTCCTCATCGGCACCTCGACGGGGCTGTTCCTGCTGATCAGCCTCATGGTCCTGCTGCCAGGCGCGAGCAAGGACACGCAGGCGCCCTCCGACGTCGTGTGGCTGGGCGGTCCACGCCACAGCGAGCACGGCGTCAGCACCGCCGACCTGGTTCTGGCCAACAGGAGGGCGCACTGGGCGCCGGTCCCCGAGGCCGACTGGCCGCGCATGGCCGAGACCGCCGAGCCAGGCGGGCAGCTCGGCGGCGCCTCGGCGGGGTGGTGAGGGCGATGCGCGGGCTCACCGCCGCCCAGGCCGACGACCTCCGCACGGCGCTGACCTCGGCCGAGCGGCGCACCGGCCTTCGCTTCGCCGCCTTCCTCGGCCCGCCCGTGGGCGCCCGCAGGCACTTCGCCGAACGGCTGCACGCCGCCATGGGCGAGGAGTCGCCCGACGCCGTGGTCGTCTTCGTCGACGTGGAGGGCCGCGCGCTGGAGATCGTCACAGGGGAGAACGCCAGGCTTCGCCTGCCGGACGGCTCGTGCAGGCTGACGGCCATGTCGATGGCCACCGTCTTCAGCGCGGGCGACCTGGTCGGCGGCCTGCTCTACGGGATCAACGCTCTCGCGGAGCAGGCCGCGCGCCGTTAGGCCGCCGTCTCCGACAGGTAGGGCGCCCACTGGGGGTCACCGACGAGCTGGGCGCCGATCAGCCGCCAGTGCGCTCCCCTCGGCACCGCGGGGGCGACGCGGAGCGTCCACCCCAGCTCCTCCAGGAACTTGTCCGCCTTCCTGTGGTTGCAGGGCATGCAGGAGGCCACGCAGTTCTCCCACGTGTGCGTGCCGCCCCGCGAACGGGGCACGACGTGGTCGATCGTCTCGGCCCGCTGCCCGCAGTAGGCGCAACGGAAGTCGTCGCGACGCATCAGCGCGGCGCGCGTCAGGGGGATGCGAGACCGGTAGGGAATACGGACATATCTTCGAAGCCTGATCACCGAAGGCACATCGACCGTGCAGGTCGCGGAGCGGAGCACCGCTCCCCTGCCGTCGCGGTGGACGACGTCGGCCTTCTCCCTGAGCACGAGCACGACGGCCCTGTGCAGCGAGAGCGTGGTCAGCGGCTCGTAGGTGGCGTTGAGCAGGAGTACTTGGCGCATCAGGGGGCCACCCCCCGACGCACGGGTATCAGAGGGGCCATGGCCCCTGTTGGCGGTCCCTCCTGGGACCCGGTTGCTTCCGTCACGTGGACCTCCGCCGGACGGTCCAACGGATGGTCACCACGGCACCGTCCTTTACCAAGTCTGGCGTCTCTCGCATGCCCCCGCCACCCAATAGAGATGACCAGAGGGACACACGATGTCATTTATGCCCGCCCCTCCTGGGCTTTACGCGTCCCCGGTAAGGTTCAGACATGTACCCAGCCGCACGCCGAGACGAGATCGTCGAGAACCTGCACGGCACCCCCGTGCCCGACCCCTACCGCTGGCTCGAGGACCCCGAAGAGCCTGAGGTGAAGGGCTGGTTGCTGGCTCAGGAAGAGCTCTTCAGGGCCCAGGCCGAGCCCGTCAGGTTCAAGGAGCGCATCGCGGAGCTGCTCCGGTCGGGCTCGGTCGGCGTTCCCGTCTGGCGGGGCGAGCGGCACTTCTTCTCCCGCCGCACCCCCGACCAGGAGCACGCGGTCTACTACGTGGTCGAGGCCGACGGCACCGAGCGGGCGCTCATCGACCCGATGGCGATCGACCCCTCGGGGCTGACCACGCTCGACGCCGTGCAGCCCGACAAGGAGGGGCGCCTGCTGGCGTACCAGATCTCGGTCGGCGGCGACGAGGAGTCCTCGCTGTACATCATCGACGTGAGCACCGGCACGAGGGTCGAGGGCCCGATCGACAGGTGCCGCTACTCCCCCGTGGCGTGGCTGCCCGGCGGCGAGGCGTACTACTACGTGCGCCGCCTGCCGAGCACCGAGGTGCCCGAGGGCGAGTCGCAGTTCCACCGCCGTGTCTACCTGCACCGCGTCGGCACCTCCACCGAGGACGACGTCATGATCTTCGGCGACGGCCTGAAGATGACCAACTACTACGGCGTCTCGGTCTCCCGCGACGGCCGCTGGCTGCAGATCTCCGCCTCCGAGGGCACCGCGCCGCGCAACGACCTGTGGGTGGCCGACCTGTCCTCCTCCCCGGCCGAGCGGCCCGAGCTGACCGTGGTCCAGGAGGGCGTCGACGCGCAGACCGGGCTGGTCTTCGGCCGCGACGGGCGCATCTACGTCCACACCGACCGCGACGCGCCGCGAGCGAGGGTCTGCGTGGCCGACCCGGCCGACCCCTCCGTCTGGACCGACCTGATCCCCGAGGACCCCGAGGCGGTGCTGACCGACTTCGCCATCCTCGACGACGTCGAGCGGCCCGTCATGGTCGTCGGCTGGACCCGCCACGCGCTGAGCGAGATCAGCCTCCACTCCCTCGAGAGCGGCGAGCGGGTCGGCGAGGTGCCCACGCCTGGGCTCGGCACGATCGGCGGCATCTCCGAGCGGCCCGAGGGCGGCTACGAGGCGTGGTTCGGCTACACCGACAACACCACGCCGCCGACCATCCAGCGCTACGACGCCCGCACGGGCGAGACCTCGCTGTGGGCGGCCTCCCCCGGCGCGGTCGACGTGCCCGCCGTCCGCACCGAGCAGGTCACCTACCTGTCCAAGGACGGCACGCAGGTGCGCATGCTGGTGATCTCGCCGGTCTCCGGCGAGGGACCCAGGCCCACCATCCTGAACGGCTACGGCGGCTTCGGCATCTCCATGACGCCCGGGTACTCCGCCTCCATCCTCACCTGGGTCGAGGCGGGCGGCGTCTACGCGATCGCGGGGCTGCGCGGAGGCGGCGAGGAGGGCGAAGACTGGCACCGCGCCGGCATGCTCGGCAACAAGCAGAACGTCTTCGACGACTTCCACGCGGCGGCCGAGCACCTCATCGCCACCGGCGTCACCACCTCGGCCCAGCTGGCCATCTCGGGCGGCTCCAACGGCGGCCTGCTGGTCGGCGCGGCCCTCACCCAGCGCCCCGAGCTGTATGCGGCCGTCGCCTGCTCGGCGCCGCTGCTCGACATGATCCGTTACGAGCTGTTCGGCCTCGGCGCCACGTGGAACGTCGAGTACGGCTCGGCCGAGGACCCCGCCGAGTTCCCCTGGCTGTGGGCCTACTCTCCCTACCACCACGTACGCGAGGCCGTGTCCTATCCCGCGACGCTGTTCACGGTCTTCCAGTCCGACACGCGGGTGCATCCGCTGCACGCCTGGAAGATGTGCGCCGCGCTGCAGCACGCCACGTCGGGATCCGCGCCGATCCTGCTGCGCAACGAGGGCGAGGTCGGCCACGGCGCCCGTTCGGTGAGCCGCACCGTCGACCTGGCCGCCGACCAGCTCACCTTCCTGGCCAGGCACACCGGGCTGTGAGCACGCCCACGGGCCCCTTCCCTGCGGCGGCCTCGACGAGCCGCGTCCGCCGTCGGGCCGCCTCCTCGCCGGCGTACGGCGGGGCGGGTTGATGTTCGCCGGGATCCACGGCCGCTGACGTATCGTCTGCGGTATGGGCCTGACCATGGCCGAGGGCGTGCCCCGTGCCGCCCTTCGGCCCTATGTCACCCGGTTGTGCGCCTACAGGGAGCGCTACGACCGCCCCCTGACGCGCACCGAGGCCGCGGTGCCGGGGGCGGTGCTCATCCTCGCCTTCGGGGCGCCCATGGAGGTCGGCGGCGCCCGTCTCACCTCCTTCACCGGCGGGCTCGGCGACCGCTACACGGTCACCAGGATCTCCGGGCCCACCGAGGGCGTCGAGGTCGTGCTCACCCCCTTCGGCGCCCGCCGCCTGTTCGGCGTCCCGATGCGCGAGCTGACCAACCTGGTGCTGCCCGTCGACGACCTGCTGCCCGCATGGAGCCGTACGGCCGGCGAGAGACTCGCCGCGCTCGCCTCGCCCACCGAGCGCCTGGCTTTGGCCGAGTCGCTGCTGGCCGCCCGCATCCTGACCGCGCCCCCTCCCGACCCGCCCGTGCTGTGGGCATGGGAGCGCCTGGTCGCCTCGGGCGGCTCCGTCAGCGTGGCGTCGCTGGCCGGCTCCCTCGGCTGGAGCCACCGCCACCTCGTCGCTCGCTTCCACGACCAGGTCGGCCTCACCCCGAAGGCGTCGGCCAGGGTGATCCGCTTCGACCGCGCCATGGGCCTGCTGCGCGAGGGCCTTTCGCTCTCCGACGTGGCCGCCTCGTGCGGCTTCTACGACCAGCCGCACATGAACCGCGAGTTCCGCGCCATGGCGGGCGCCACGCCCGGTCAGATTCGTCCAAGACCGCAGCTCAGCAGGGGCGCAGACTTGGCCTCATGAAACGAACCGTCTTCGCGCTCGCCCGCTACCGGGACGTCCCCGCGGCCGCCGCCTTCCTGAGCACCGCCTTCGGCTTCCTCCCGCACGAGGTGTCGAACAACCACGCCGAGATGCTGGTCGGCGACGACATGATCATGCTGGGCGAGGGCAAGGCCGGCGGTCCCGGCATCTACGTCGCCGTGGACGACCCCGACGCCCACCACGACCGCGCGCTGGCCGCCGGCGCCAGGATCACGATGGAGCTGGTGGAGCAGCCGTACGGCTCCCGCGAGTACGCCTGCGAGGACCCCGAGGGCAACGCCTGGTTCTTCGGCACCTACCGCCCCTGAGCCCGCGCCGTCAGCGCGGGAAGACGATGGTCTTGTGGCCGTCGAGCAGGACCCGCTGTTCGGCGTGCCATCTCACTGCGCGGGCCAGGGCGACGCACTCGACGTCGCGTCCGATCGCCACCAGGTCGGCGGGCGAGTGGCTGTGGTCGACGCGGGCGACCTCCTGCTCGATGATCGGCCCCTCGTCAAGGTCGGAGGTGACGTAGTGGGCGGTCGCGCCGATCAGCTTCACACCGCGGTCGTGGGCCTGGTGGTACGGCTTGGCCCCCTTGAACGACGGCAGGAACGAGTGGTGGATGTTGATCGCCCTGCCCGACAGCTTCTCGCACAGGTCCTCCGACAGGACCTGCATGTAGCGGGCCAGCACCACGAGCTCGACCTGGTAGTGCTCGACCAGAGCGAGGATCTCCGCCTCCTGGCGCGGCCTGGTCTCGGGGGTCACCGGCAGGTGGTGGTAGTCGATGCCGTACGACTGGGTGAGCGGCCGCAGGTCGGGGTGGTTGGAGGCGACGGCGACGATCTCGATGTCGAGCAGTCCTGACCTGACCCGGTAGAGCAGGTCGTTCAGGCAGTGACCGAACTTGCTGACCAGGATCAGCACCTTCGGCTTGACCGACAGGTCGCGCAGCTTGAAGTCCAGGCCGAACTCGGGGACCAGCCCCGCGAACGCGCTGGAGAGCTCGTCCTGCGGAAGCGCGGCGGTGAACTGCACCCGCATGAAGAAGCGCTCCGCGGTTTGGTCGCCGAACTGCTGGCTTTCGGTGATGTTGCAACCGCGCGCCGCGAGCAGACCCGAGACGGCGGCGACGACGCCGGGACGGTCGGGGCAGGACAGTGTCAGGACGTACTCGGCGTTCATGCTTTCACTCTCGCGGAGGTGGGATCGTAGGGCGCCTTGCGGCTGATCTGGGCAGGGTACCTCTCCCCGGCCACCTGCATCTCCACCTTCTCCAGCCCCGCGCCGGAGACGAACGCCAGTCCGGGCCCTGCCCAGCGTGGGGCTGTGGGCTACCGAGGTCACGTGGCCGACCGGCGCGCCGTCGCGCAGGTGCTCGTCGAGGGTGATGGAGGATCGGCGTCGCCGTCCTGGCGGCGGTCGGCGCCCCAGCTGGTCAGCGAGCCGATCCTGCAGGACCGCCTGGTCGTGATCACCCAGCCGGGACGCCCCAGATCTCGGTGCTCCTGTCCAGGCCCCACGTCTCCATCGCCTGCTCCTGCAGCTCACGCGTGGACGAGCCCGGCTCGCGCAGCAGCAAGAGCTCCCCCGCCGGCTCGGACGGCTCGGCCGTACCCCTGGAGGAGAGGAAGTGGCGCTCGACCTGCCCCCTGCGCTCCACGACCATCATGAAGATCCACAGTGGGGTTGCCCTCGAAGCCGATGGACGCCGATCCGTTGCGTCGCAGCTCTGTCGGGGAACGATCAGCCACGTGAAAGCTCGTCATGCCGGTCATCAACGATCGCGGCGTGCCCTGGCGACCAGCGGTCGGATTGGCTGGGGCGCGTGCCTTTAGAGGTCGTGGTCGCCTGCCTGTTCGCCGTCGTGTCGGGGGTGAACGACGGTGGCACGCTGCTGGCGACGGGACTCAAGCTGCCGACCGTCAGGCCGATCGTCGGGGTGCTCACCCTGGTACTGCTGACCGCGCTCGTCCCTCTCGTCTCCCAGCAGGTCGCGCACACCTTCGTGACCAGGCTCGCCTCCTTCGAGGGCCCGGGGGCCACGCACGCCATGACCATCGCCGTGCTCTCCGCGATAGCCGTGGTCATGGCGCTCAGCCACCACGGACGCCCCACCAGCCTGACCCTCGCGATCGTCGGCGGACTGACGGGCGCGGGACTGGGCTGGGGGCTGGAGGTCTCGGCGGGCTCGGTGGCCCTCGTCCTGGCCGTCGCCCTGGCCGCGCCGTTCGCGGGCGCGCTGGCAGCATGGGCGACGACCCGGCTGCTCGTCGCCATGACCACCAGCAGGGGGCTGCGACGCTGGCACTGGGCGGGGTTCGTCCTGCAGTGCGTGGCCTATGCCGCCAATGACGGGCAGAAGATGCTGGCGGTCTTCCTCGTCGCCGTCGGCTCCTCGGGCCCCTCGGTCTCCTTCGGGGCGGCCGCGCTGTTCGGTCTCGGCACGTTGTACGGCATGCCGAGGGCGGGGCGCACTCTCGGCCGCGAGATCCTGGCCTCCCGGCCGCTGCACGGCGTGGCGGCCGAACTCGCCTCGGGGACGACCGTGATCGGGTGCGCGGCTGTCGGCATGCCGGTGAGCATGACCCAGTCGATCGCAGGCAGCCTGATCGGGACGGGCGTGGCCTACGGGGGCGGAAGGGTGCGCTGGTACGCGGCGGTCAAGATCGTGATCGCCTGGGTCCTGACTCTCCCGGCGGCTGGGCTCCTGGCAGCCGTGGCGGCGATCACGGTGAAAGGCATCTCATGAGACGACCCGCCTTCACCTGCGCCCGTGCCGGGGAGAGCAGGTGACACCCACCGCCCCTTACATCGCCCGAGGGCGGCCGAACGAGATACCCGAAGCGCTTCGGCACCGACCTTCTCCCTCGAAAGTCTGTTCTCCCTCGCTTGGGCCGCATCACGTTGTGCGGAACGTGGCGAGGTGACGCCTCGCATGCCGCCACGTCGTGTCCCGTCGTTTCGCATCCCGTCGCGTCGCCTGGTGGGTTGGAGCCTCAGGCGTCCCGTCCCGTCACGTCGTGGCGAGTGGTGTGGTGGAGCCCCGCGTGGAGTCCCGTCGTGGGGTGGTGTGGCCTCGGAATCTCGCCGCGCCTCGCGCCTCGCTGGGTCGCCCTCTGCCGTGTCGCATCCCGTCGCGGCGCGTGCGTTGCTTCCCATCACGTCGTGTCGCACCCCGTCACCTCGTGGAGTGGGTGGGTGGGTGGGATGGCGGGCCCTCACGTGGAATCTCGCCGCGCCCGCCTCGCGTCCCGCCGTTTCACACCCCGTCGCGGCGGGTCGTGTGGCGTCCCGTCACGCCGTGGGGTGGGGTGGGTCTCGCGTGGCATTTCGTCGCGTGGCGTCGCGTCCCATCCCTCGTGGGGTGGGCTGCGGTGGCACCCCGCCTCCCGACGTGTCGCACCCCGTCGTCCCACCACGTCGTCTCGTGTCCCGTCGTCTCGCACCCGTCGTCTCACACCCGTGGCGCGCCCGTCGTGGTGTCGGTCGTGGCCCGTCGTGTCGTGGCCCGTCCCATCGTGGCGATCCGGGTCCGTTGTGTCGTGGCGGTCCGGGTCCGTCGCGCCGTGGCGCGTCCCGTCGTGGCGGTTCGGGTCGGTTGTCTGTCGCGGGACAGGGGGTTGTCGATCATGTAGGACGTGCGCCTGTGCCGGCCCTGCCGGGTTGGCGTTGATAGGAGGTCGTGAAGGAGGTGGCGGTGGTGAGAGGGTTTCTGAGGCGGATGAGCCGGATTCGTGACCTGCTGGCGGGCCGCATGGACGGCGCCCTGACCGAGGCCCTCGTGGGTCAGTTGAAGGCGACCAAGGAGGGCGCCTGGCTGGCGATGGCGATGATCGGCGGCGAGGTGGGCAGGACGGGCGCGCACGAGCAGATGCGCTCCATCGAGCATCTCGGCGACACCGAGCGCGCCAGGCTGGTCGAGGAGCTCAAGGGCGCGCTGGTCACACCGATCGACAGGGAGGACCTGTTCCGGCTGTCCCGCTCGATCGACGACGTGCTCGACTCCTTGCGGGACTTCGTCAGGGAGTCGCATCTGTACAGGGTGCCGGAGCAGATCAGGTTCGCGCCGCTGCTGGATCAGGTGATCGTCGGCATCGAAGCGTTGGAGCGCGCGGTGCGCGACCTGGCGTCTCGTCCGTCCGGGGTGGTGCAGGACGCGTTGGAGGCGAAGAAGGCGGGGGGTGCGGTGCGGCGGATGTACCAGTACGAGATCTCCAGGATCTTCTCCGGAGAGCTGACCGCGGAGGCGATGAAGGAGCGGGAGCTCGTCCGCCGCCTCGAGATCGTCGGCATGGCCATCGGTCACGCCGCCGACGCCATCGCCGACGGCGCGATGAAACGCTGAGCCCGCGAACCCGCGAACCCGCGAACCCGCGAACCCGCGAACCCGCGAACCCGCGAACCCGCGAACCCGCGAACCCGCGAACCCGCGAACCCGCGAACCCGCGAACCC
>NZ_BAAATE010000023.1:72103-160955 GCF_039533245.1 Nonomuraea recticatena
CCCGCGAACCCGCGAACCCGCGAACCCGCGAACCCGCGAACCCGCGAACCCGCGAACCCGCGAACCCGCGAACCCGCGAACCCGCGAACCCGCGAACGAGGATGGTCGGGCCGCCTCAGGCGGATGTCAAGAGGGAGACGAGGCCGAGAGCAGGTCAGAGGTCCAGCGCCCGCGCGAGGCGTTCGAGCTGGGACATCCCGTCGGCCAGGTCGGCCCCGCCGGCCGTCAGCGGCTGGATGGCCACCTGGTCGGCGCCGGCGTCGAGATGGGCGCGCACCCGCGCGACGACCGCCTCCTCGTCGCCCCAGCCCACGATGGCGTCGGCCAGCCGGTCGCTGCCGCCGTCGGCCAGGTCGTCGTCGGTGTAGCCGAGATGGCGCAGGTTGTTCACGTAGTTGGGCAGCGTGAGGTAGTAGGACATGTGCTCGCGCGCGATCGCACGGGCCTTCGCGGGGTCGCGTTCGAGGACCACCCCCACCTCGGGCACCAGAAGCCGATCGCGCCCGAGGATCTCGCGGGCCATGACGGTGTGCTCGGCGGGGACGAGGTAGGAGTGGGCGCCGTCGGCCCTGTCGCGCGAGAGCTCCAGCATCTTGGGGCGCAGCGCCGCCAGCAGCAGGGGCGCGTCGCCGCCCTTGATGACGCTGTCGGCCGCCTGGTTCATGCCGTCGAGGTAGGCGCGCATGGCGGTGAGCGGCTTACCGTACTCGTGGCCGCGCCAGGAGACGAGCGAGCCATGGCTGACGCCGATGCCCAGCAGGAACCTGCCGGGGTGTGCCTCGCCGAGTGTGGAGCGCCCTGCCGCCATCGCGGTGGCGTCGCGGGCCCAGATGTTGGCGATGCCGGTGCCGATCTTGATCTTGCTGGTCGCCGCGAGCAGCATCGCGGCGGCGGCGAGCGGCTCCCTGCTGCCAGGGCCCTCGTTGAGCCACAGGGTGGCGTAGCCGAGCTCGTCCAGCCTGGCGGCGGCTTCGCGCGCGAGGGGCGCGGGCGCCCTGCTGAACGAGGGGTGCCAGACACCGATTCGACCGTTGTCCATCGCTCTCGAGACCCCTCAGGTAGACTGTTCGATTGAGATGGAACACTACAGTAATGTTCGAGCGTCGTCGAACAGAACGCGCGGACTGACCCACGGCTCTCCCATGGAGGCCTCGCTCCAGGCCGCGCTCGAGGCGCTGTCCGACCCGATCAGGCGGCGCATCGTGCGCGAGCTCGCCCAGGTGCCCGAGTGGTCACGGCCGTGCGGCACGTTCAACGACCTGCCCGTGGCCAAGTCCACACTCAGCCACCACTTCTCGGTGCTGCGCAACGTGGGCCTGCTGGAGCAGCGCGACGAGGGCGCCCGCCGCCTCAACCGGCTGCGCAAGCCGGAGTTCGACGAGCGCTTCCCCGGCCTGCTCGACCTCGTCCTGTCCGAGCCCTGACCGACCTCATGCCGTACGCCCCCGGGGGTGCCACACATCCCGTACGGCCCCGCCCGGGAGGCGCCACACATCCATACGGCCCGGCCCGGGGGGTGCCACGTTCGCGACGGAGGCGAAGTCCTGCTGGAGTAGCGTGACGGACGGACGATCACCGGTGACCACGGTGGCCTTTGGGGATGCCGGCCGTAACAGAAGGCCACGCAGAGCGGAAAGCCGCGCAGAGCGGAAAGCCGGGCAAGGCAGGAAGCAGCGCAGGAAGGCTCACGAGGCAAGGCAGGCAGCAAGCGAGGGCGTCGAGGCAGGGCAGGAAGCAAGGCAGGGCGATCGAGGCAAAGGTGGAACGCCGGGAAGGGCGAGAAGCTCGGCGGGAGCGGGAAAGGGTGGCGGGTGTGAGCGAGGCGCGGCCGGCGGCGCGGGTGGTGTGTCTGGATCGCGACGAGCGGGTGCTGCTGATGCACTGGCTCGACAAGGTCAGCCGCCAGGACATCTGGGAGCCGCCCGGTGGCGGGCTCGACGCGGGTGAGACCCCGCTGGAGGCGGCCAGACGCGAGCTGACCGAGGAGACCGGCCTGCCGGGTGACGCGGTCCAGGACAGGTGGGTCGCGGTCGATCGGGACTTCACCTGGCTCGGCGTGCACTACGTGAAGGTCGAGCCGTTCTACGTGGCCCGCTTCGACGAGGCGTGTCCCGCGGTGGATCCCGGCGAGCTCACGGAGGAGGAGAGCGAGGCCTTCCTCGGCTACGGCTGGTTCGGCGCCGAGGAGCTTGGCTCGCTGCCGGGCCGTCTCGACCCGCCGGAGCTGCCCGAGGTGATCAGGAAACTGCGCTAGCGACGTAGGCCGCGGCCTCGTCGGCGTCGTGGAAGTCGGCCGTGCGGCCGTCCTCGCGCTCGACGTGGAAGCCGTCCTCGACGCTGATCCGCATCGAGCCCGCCATGAGCACCGGACCGCGGCGTTCGGGCGGGTCGTACCTGTTCTGGAGGAGCGTCAGGCGCAGATGCCTGACGAGAAGGGCACGGATGCCCGATGCGGCGAGCCGTTCCTGAACCCATTCCAACTGTTCGATCTGCTCTTCTTCCACCCGTTGGCTGTAGACGGCGCCCATTCGCACCTCACGTCCTTAGATCGGCGAGAATTCCCCTGTCGTGACCCCAGTCTGCATTCAAGTGACTACTCTAGGTACGGATCCGGGTCTCACACATGGACTGTGAGAGACCCGGTCGCATTTGTAGAACCCGTGTAGAACCGGAGCCCCCGATGCCTGCTGCACGTGAGCTCGATCCCAGCTCCAGTCCGCTGGCCTTCTTCGGAGCGGAGCTGAGGGAGTACCGCACCCGTGCGGGCCTGTCCCAGGAACAGCTGGCCGAGAGGCTGAGCTACTCCCTTTCGCTGGTGTGCGCGATCGAACTGGCCAGGCGCACCCCCTCGCGCGACTTCGCCGAGCGGGCCGACCAGGTGCTCGGGACCGGCGGTTCGCTGGTCCGGTTGTGGCCTCTGGTACGGCAGGCGGCCTACCCCGCCTGGTTCCGCCCGTGGTTGGAGATCGAGCAGACGGCGCGCACACTCCAGACGTGGCAGCCGTTGCTGGTCCCCGGCCTGCTGCAGACCGAGGACTACGCCCGCGAGGTCTTCCGAAGGGAGCCGGCGGCGACGGCGGAGCAGGCGGAGGAGGCGGTGTCGGCTCGCATGACCAGGCAGTCCATCCTGCATCGTCGTGACCCCCCGATGTACTGGGTGGTGCTCGACGAATGGGTGATCCGCAGGCAGGTCGGCTCGGCCGCGACCATGCGCGGGCAGGTGCGCGCGCTGCTGGAGGCGTCCGAGCTGCCCAACGTCACCGTTCAGGTCATCCCCGCGGACGCCCAGGCGGTGCCGGGGCTGACCGGCGCCTTCGTCATCGCGAAGGTGCAGGGTGAGCCGGATCTCGTCTATCTGGAATCGGCGGGGGCGGGATATGTCACCGACCGCCCCTCCGACGTCGAATCCATTGTCCGACGATATGACGTGATCAGGTCACTCGCCTTACCGGTTCACTCAAGTCTAAATTTGCTGTCGAAAGTGGAGGAGAGCATATGAACGACCTCACCTGGCACAAGGCGCGTCGTAGTGGTGGCAATGGCGGAGACTGCGTTGAAGTAGCCGTCCTCGACGCGCCCGGGGACACCGCCGCTCACAAGTCCGAGCAGGACAGGCTCTTCGTCCTGCGCGATTCCAAGGACCCTGACGGGCCCAGGCTGTTCTTCACCGAAGCCGAGTGGGAGGCCTTCCGCCTCGGCATGAAGGACGGCGAATTCGACGATCTGGTCTGATCGCCGATCCGGGCGCGCGTTGGCGCGGCGCGCGCCCGGCCTCCGTCAAGCTCCTGTCTCCGCGAGGGCTCTGGTCATCAGGCCGCGCAGCAGTGGTCCTCCGACCCGTTCGTGCTCGGCCTCCACCGGCAGGCCCTCGGCCACCCTCGCGTGGTAGATCTCGCGTTGCCGTTCGTCGGTGTAGAGCTGCGCGGTCATGCCCACGACGACGGTGACCCCGACGCCGCCGCGCGGGATGACCACGACGGCGTGCGTGCGCAGCCAGCTCTCGTCGGCGCCGCCGTACCAGCCGCACTTGATCGCCGCCTCGGGCACCCTGAGCACGTCGCGCACGCCGAAGGCCTGGTCGGCCGGCACCTCGCGCATCCAGGAGAGCACGTCGGCGGCCACCGGGTCACCCGCCAGCGCGGACTGGGACAGGGCCGCGTAGGCGTCGGCCACCTCGGCGGCGGCCACCTCCACCGAGCCGAAGCGCGAAGGGTCTCCGTTGGCGGGGCGCCAGCTGACGCCGCAGCGACGGCGGAGCTCGGCCAGGATCACCCGCGGCCCGACCGCCATCCACAGCGCCCGTGTGTCGCTGTTGGAGGAGGTGATCACGGCGGGTTCGGCGTGGTGGCGCCAGAAGCCCTGGTCGGCGACGTGCGCCGCGGCGGCCCAGCAGTAGAGCGGTTTGAGCAGCGAGGCGCAGCGCAGCCGGTCGAGGCCGTGGACCACGCTGACGGCCCGAGGTGGTGGCCCGCTCGCGCCACGGGTGATGGCGGCGGCCTGTGCGCTGCCTCCTTGACGGAGGTCGCGCAGCGACTCGGCGAAGCTCGTGCCCATCGGGCGATGCTATACCTGCCGATCAGTCGAGGGTTCTGTCCAGTGCCGTCGTAGTGGTCGGGCCCCTGCATGGACAGATCGAGCGGCTGCACCCTCGGCGAGGTGGACGAGGCGCGCCGGCTCTTCTCTCGGGTCATCTCCTGGATGGAATGCGCGCACAGCGACAGCGATCCGCACACGATGGGCAGCGCCTTCGGCGGTGCCGTGCAGGCGGCCGATGCCCAATCCCGAGACGATCGTCGCCGACTGGGAGTCGAAGGTTCTCGCGTGAGCTGGGGACAAGAAACGTCCGCCTCAGTGGTAGCCCTGCCCGCCTCAGGTGGAGAATCCTCCTCCGGTCAGAGCGGTGGAAAATTCTCCACCCGGAGATTTCTCCCGCAGCGGGTCCGGCGCTGCCGTTGCTGCCCGGCTCCGCCTGGTGCACGACACCTTCGCGCTGCGCGGCGGCTGCGGACGTGCGGGTCTTCCCTCAGAACCCGTAGCGCGACCACACCAGTGCGATGCCCGCCACGGGCAGCGCCAGGACGACGAGCCAGCCGAGCACCCGCCAGCGGGCGGCCAGCCCCGGCGCCGACAGCACGGCGCCGGCCGTGCCCGCCACGGTGAACGCCAGACCCGCGCGTACGACCTCCATGACCTGGGAGGGCGAGGCCGGCACCGCCTCGCCGAACCCTCTGATCGCCAGCAGCACGGCCGCCGCCGCCAGGGCCACACGGCGGGCGGCGCCGACCTCGACCCGCCTGAGCAGGGGCACGGCCGCCGCCAGCGTCACCACCGTCACCACCAGGTAGGCGCCGAGCGTGGGGTAGAGGCAGGGCCAGTCACCGCAGCGGGCCGCCGTCCTGGTGGCGTTGATCGCCACCCACCACAGCGCTCCCAGGCTCGCGTAGATGGCCGCCACCCGCCCGATCGTCGCCCACATACCGCCATTGTGCGCGATCACCGCCTGCCGAGCGCCGCAAGAACCACCGCCCTGTTCGCGAGGAGGTCGGGCTGGGGGTCCAGCTCGACGGCTCGGGTGAGATCGTCGAGGGCGGGCTCGAGCTGCCCGAGCTCGTAGCGCAACGCTCCCCTGTTCGCCCACGCGGCCGCCAGTGCGGGGGCCGCGGCGATGGCCGCGTCCAGCGCCCTCGCCGCCTCCTCCGGACGTCCGGCCGCCGTCTCCAACTGTCCGAGCACCGTGAGCAGATGCGGGTTGCCGGGGGCGAGCGCCAGCCCCGCGCGCACGTCCTCGAACGCCTCGCCGTCCCTCTCCATGCCCGCCAGCAAGCCCGCCCTGTTGATGTAGGCGTCGAGGTAGGCCGGGTCGCACTCCAGCACGTACGCGAGGTCGGCCAGCGCGGCCTCCTGCTCCCCCAGCGCGATGCGCACCTCGGCCCTGTTGTAGTACGCCTCGGGCAGCGGCGGGCTCATCGCGATCGCGCTCTGGTAGTCGGCCAGCGCCTCCTCGTTCCTGCCCAGCGAGAACCAGAGGTTGCCGCGGTCGAGGTAGTGGTCGGGGAAGACGGGGTCGATCGCGATGGCCGCGGAGTAGTCCTCGAGCGCCTCCTTGGTGTGGCCGAGCGCGGCCAGCAACTGCGCCCTGTTGGCCAGCAGCACCATGCGGTGGACGGGATGGCGGTCGGGCAGCTCGCGGGCGGCCAGGTCGATGGCCGACTCCACCAGGGCGAGAGCGGCCTCCTTGCGACCTTCGCGCAGCTCGATCAGGGCCAGGCCGTTGCGGTCGAAGCCCAGCTTGAAGGCGCGGTCGGGCACCAGGGTGGAGATGGCGATGGCCTGGTTGGCCCAGCCTCTCGCTCTGCCGAGGTCGCGCCGGGCGGGGTCGGGGTGACGGGCGTCGAGCATCGCGGTGCCGTAGGCGGCCGCGGCGTGCATGGCGGGATCCTGACTGGCCCTGCGCACCTGCTCCCACAGCGCTCTGGCCTCGTCAGGGCGGCCGAGGCCACCGAGGGCGGTGGCCGTGCGCTGCGCGAAGCGCCACCACGCCTGGCCGCCCTGCTCCGTCGCCGCCAGCCCCCGAAGGCCCAGCTCGGCCACCGCGTGCAGGAAGCCCTCGCGGACGCAGTGGTCGACCAGCTCCCACAGCTGCCCCGCCGTCCTGTCGTCCTCCGGCGGCCTGGGGCCGTCGGCGTAGACCTCGATGCGCAGGTGCGAGGCGGGGATCCTGCGCGTCATGACCTCGAGCAGCTCGGCGTCCGTCGGGTCGGCCTCATCGGCGTTGTGGACGACGAGCACGACTCCGGGAGGAGTGGCCGCGGCGACGAACTCCGTCAGCCCGTTGGCCAGCCGCAGCGTGCGGCGGGGTGCGGGGACGAGGATGCGCTCCTCGTCGGGCAGCCCCTCGTCGATCGTGACCCGCCTGGCGGGTACGCGCCCACGCAGGGCCGGCGCCGCCGCCCTGATCTCGATGTCGTACGCGGACACGAGATCAGGGGAACGTTCCAATGCGTCAGGAACCAGCCGGGCCAGCAACGCCGCCGCCACGGTGTAGGGACCGTGAGGGCGCCGATGCGCGTCTATCGGCGACATCAGCAGCGGAGTGGACGCCGGGTTCTCCTGGTACGCACCTTGGAGCCGCCGGTGCTGGGTCACCCCTTGTGGATGACGGAGGCGGTCCCTGTGAGCCGGGCGGTGCCGGGCTTGCGGACGACGATCCTCTTCATGCGTCCTTCTCCTTGCCTAGGTAAAGACACAATTAGTTGAGATGTCGACAAAGTTCAAGGCCTATGAGAAAGAGGTCTGAATCACCGCATCACACCGATATCTGGGGCCTCTTGAGGCTCAGATTCGCGCACAGGTTCGGGCCGCAACGCGCACAGGCAGCGCCCGCTGAGCGGGAAGGTGAGGCAGCCGTCCTGGCTGGCCGGCTCCTGCCGGGCCTTGACGATCTCGGTGGCGTGCTCGATGAGCCGGTCGATGCCCGGCTCGCCGCCGCCCTTGCTGGCCAGTGAGCACCAGGGCTCCACGTCGGGGTCGCGCTCGGCCGCCCTGATCCAGCACTCCCTGACCTGAGCGAGGTCGAAGGGGACCGGCGGGCGCACGGGAGCGGGCTCGGGAGCGCGCAGCGAGGCCAGCACCTCGGCCGCCCGCTTGGCCGCCCTGCGCAGCCCCTCGTCGGCCTCTGGCGCCTGGTGCACCCTGGCGGGAGGATCGCCGACCACCACGGCCGCGCCCTTCGACGGGACGGCCAGCAGCATCGCCGCCGCCATGAAGGGCCCGCCCACCAGCACGCTGGCCGCCACCGGCTCGTCGCACAGCAGCGCGATGAGCGCCACCCACAGCGGCTGGGACGCCAGCAGCACCGCGCTGGGCACCGCCTGCAGGTGCCGCTGGCCGAAGGAGCGGGCCAGGAAGCCCAGGGCGCAGGAGACGATGGCCAGGTGTGCGAGCTTGAGCCAGCCGTACGGTCCCGGCGGCGCCTCGAGCCCGTCGGGCACCGCCATCACCCCCGTGAGCAGCCCGATCGTCAGCAACTGGATGACGGTGATGGCGTAGGCGTTGTAGTTGGCCCTGGAGAGGTTGCCCAGCACGAGCGTGTGGCAGGCGTACAGCGCGGCCGCGCACAGCGTCAGGCCGAGCGCCACGGGGGCGAACCTCACCCCGTCGCCCTTCATCAGCGCGAAGATCGCCACGCCGCAGAGCGCCAGCGCCACGCCGAACCAGATGCGCTTGGGCACCCTGACGCGGAACAGGATCAGCGCCAGCACCGGAGTCATGACCACGTTGCAGCCGACGGCGAAGCCCGACACGGCCGAGGAGAGGTCGTCGAGGGCGAAGGCCTGCATGGTCTGGCCGACCCCGAACATGACGCCCAGGACGATGCCCCGCGACCAGGTGCCCCTCGCGAGGCCGCGCAGACTCCTGGGCCTGATGAGGAAGAGGACCACGGCCGCGATCGTGTAGCGCTCGGCCAGCAGGTCGGTCACCGACATGCTCAACGGCTCGTCGATGAGACTCTTCATCAGCGGGAAGGCCGACCCCCAAGCGGCGCTGACGAACAACAGAAGCACGGCTCCCAGGAGGGGTCGGGGAGCGGGCACCACTGCCATGCACCGCAGCATCTCACTAGGTCGCGCGCCTCCTGACGCGCTTGGAGCGACCGGAGGGGCTGCACTTACACGCAGGGGGAAGGGCATCACTCACGGGCCCGCCAATACTCCCCCGAGCAATTACGGCAATCCGCCCATTAACCTCAGACCCTCACGCATCACCCACCCCGATTCGAGGATTCCTGTCGTCCCGTTCAGGGGCCGTCATGGAGATGACCACGTCGGCGCCGCTGATCGCGGCGGGCCTGTGGGCGATCACGAAACAGGTGCGGCCCTCGCTGAGCTGTCTCATGGCTCTGAGCACCCGCGCCTCGGTCCTGGTGTCGACCGAGCTGGTCGCCTCGTCCAGCACCAGGACGGCGGGGTCGGCCAGGAACGCCCTGGCGATGGCGATGAGCTGGCGCTCGCCCGCGCTGAGCCCTCCGCCGTCCTCGCCGATCACGGTGTCGAGCGGCCTGTCCACGCAGGCCAGGCGGGCGGCCCTGGCGACCTGCTCCGCGGTGGGGCGGGTCGCGCCGTAGGCGATGTTGTCGGCGATCGTGCCGTCGAACAGCCACGTGTCCTGCGGCACCATCCCGACCACCGAGCGCAGGTCGGCCCTGGTCATGGCGGTCAGGTCGACGCCGTCGAGGGTGATGCGGCCCCCCGTGACCTCGTGGAAGCGCATCAGCAGGTTGACCAGTGTGGTCTTGCCCGCTCCCGTCGGGCCGACGACGGCCGCCCGCTGCCCCGGCCGGACCTCCAGCGACAGGTGCTCGATCACCGGCGGGCCCGAGGCGTGACGGAAGCTCACGTCGTGGAAGGCGACGTGGCCGCGCGCCGCCGGCCGTACCGGGTGGAGCGGGTCCGGCGCCTCCTCGGGGACGGCCAGCAGCTCCGCGACGCGCTCGGAGGAGGCGATTCCCGCCTGCACCAGCCCCGACAGGCTTCCCACGTTGGAGAGCGGGCCGCTGAAGGTGCGGGCGTACTGCACGAACGCCTGCACCTCCCCGATCGTCAACGCGCCCGAGGCCACCCGCAGCCCGCCCGCCACGGCGACGACCACGTAGCCGAGGTTGGCGACGAACATCAGCGCGGGCTGGATCAGCCCGCTGACGAACTGGGCACGCGAACCGGCCTCGAACAGCTCCTGGTTGTGCCGGTGGAAGGCGGCCGCGGACTCGGCCTGACGGCCGAAGACCCGCACGACCCGCCACGACCAGGTCGGTGGCCGCGCCGAGCAGCAGCGGCCCCGCCACGACCAGCGCGACGCTGACGAGGCCGCACAGGGCGGAGGCCGCCAGCAACGGCCACTGCGCCACGAGCAGGCCTCTCACACCGTCTCCTGGGACAGCGCGATCTCCTGGTACGTGGGGCAGGTGCGCAGCAGTTCGGCGTGCGTGCCCGTGCCCACCACCAGGCCCGACTCCATGACCACGACGCGGTCGGCGTCGCGGACCGCGTCGACCCGCTGGGCCACGATCACCACCGTCGCGCCCTCGGTCTCGACGGCGAGCGCGGCTCCCAGCGCGTCCGCCGTGTCCCTGTCGAGCGCGGAGAAGGGATCGTCGAACAGGTAGATCTCGGGCCGCCGCACCAGCGCCCTGGCGATCGACAGCCGCTGACGCTGACCGCCTGACAGGTTGGCGCCGCCCTGGCTCACCCGCTGGCCGAGGCTCCTGACGAAGTCGCTGGGCCTCGCCACCAGGTCGGCCCCGCGCAGCGCGAGCGTCGTCGCGCCCGGGTAGCCGAAGGTGGCCGCGCGCACCTCCACCTGCCCCCTGCGGCTCATCGTCCGCACGGGGCTCGCGGGAGGGGCCAGCTCCGGGTCGGTGCCGAGCACCTCCTGGATCCGCTCGGCGCAGACCTCGGCGCGCGGCATCGTCATGAGGACGAACGTCGCCGACATGACGGCGGTGACGATCTGGGTCAGGTAGGTGAGAAAGGCGATCAGCTCGCCGGCGCCCAGGAGGCAGAGAAGGGCGAGCGTCTGCGCGCCCTGCAGCAGGACGAGGGTGATGACGGCCGTGCGGGAGGAGGTCAGACGCGTGCGCAGCAGTCGGATCAGCACACCAGCCGACGCTATAGCGGCCTGGGAGCCGCGCCCATGGCGTTACGCGGCAGGCGGAAGGCCGGCCCGCCCCGTCGTCCGCGCTCTCAGGGAGCGAGGACGGAGGTGAGGTCCTTCTCTCCGTAGATCACGGTGTGGTCGCCCACCTGCTGTCTGGACAGCTCTCTCCACCCCTGCCGCTCGTAGAGCGCCAGGGCGGCGTCCTGGTTGATCGTGGTGTCACCGCGCAGCTTGGTGAAGCCGAGCATGGCCGCGCGCCCCTCCAACGCCTGCAGCATCCGCGCGCCGAAGCCGCGTCGCTGGAAGTCGGGATGGACGCGCAGCCTGCACACCTCCACGGTGTGCACGTCGATCGGGCGCAGCCCGCCCATGGCGGCGAGGCGGCTGTCCGCCTCGCCGACCAGGAACTCCCCGCCGCTGCTGAGGTAGATCTGGTGGATGCGCGGGAAGTCGTCGTCGTAGTAGACACCGTCGCCCGGCACGATCCCGACCTGCGCCAGACAGACCTGGTGCAGCGCGTAGATCCCGTCGAGATCGGACCAACGGTATCGCCGGATACGCAGGCTCATGCCTTCTTGCTCCCGATTCCCATCAACTCGTAGAACTCCTTGAGGCCGGGGTGGTCCTTCCACCCGGCGTCCTCGACGGCCTTACCGAACTCGATCGCCGGCCGGAGAATGAAGTCGGTGCGGTACTCGGGCTTCAGCAGGCGCGCCGCGTTGTTGGCGACCTCGAGCGCCTCGTCGATGTCGCCCTCGATGACCCTGCACTGGGCCATGTCGAGCCTGATCAGCGTCTGGTCGAGGATGTGGTCGGAGTACTTCTCCAGCGCCTGCTCCAGCACCATGTCGGCCTCGATCGTCTGCCCGAGCTTGGTGAGCACGTCACCCTGGTAGAAGAACAGCTGCCGCTCGGTGTAGCCGAAGGCGACGTCCTCCTGCTCGTTGGCCTTCATGTGGGAGAAGGCGTTGCGCGCCTTCTGCAGCGCCCGCTTGGCCTGGTCGACCACTTCCTTCTTGCCGCTGGTGCCGGCCAGCAGCGCGAGCGCGCGGGCCTCGACGACGGGAGCCATGGCCTGGGCGGCACAGGGTGTCTGGCCCGCCAGGTCGCGGCTCTTCTTGGCGAGGTTGAGCGCCTCGCGCGCGTCGCCGTAGTAGAGCGGCACGAGCGACTCGCGGGCGGTGACCCACGCACGCAGCGCGCGGTCGCCCGTCTCGTCGGCCGCGGTGCGCCCGGTGCGGAAGAAGGAACGGGCGAGCCTGTGATCGCCGAGGTTGATCATGATCATGCCGCTCAGCCCTGACAGCTGGGCGGCCATGCGGCACAGCCGCTCCTGGAGGTCGGTCGGCTGGCGACGGCTCATCGCCGCGCGCACCGCGCTGAGCTCCAGCAGCACGTCGCACAGCAGCCTCAGCGGCGGTGTGCTGGTGTACTGACGGCCGAAGCTGAGTGTCGCCTCCTCCCACTGGTCGAGCATGGCCGGCGAGACCGTGGCTGTCACCAGCGTCTCGTCCATGCGCCTTCTGATGCCCTCGACGGCGGCGAGCACCTGCGGCTCGAGCTCCCTCAGGGTGCCGTTGGCCTTGTTGTCCAGAAGAGTTAACAACGTCCTGCGAAGGACGTTCTCGTCGTCGTCGTTGTTGGGCTCGGAGTGGGGCTCAGCGCCGGACTGACTGATCAGCAGATGCCGTGAGGCGAGGAGCTCGCCCCTGCTGTCCTGGGAGTCGCCCCGCACGAGGCCCGGCATTCGGTGGCCGTGGCCGCAGATGCACGGGCCGTCATAACCGAGTGAGACCGGCTCTACGCGATAGACAGTGCACAAATAGTGAAGATATTCAGGACCTGGGCGTTTCAGGCCGCTTTCGTAGGCCGACAACAGCGTCTCACCGATGCCGGGAGCGGGTTTCTCGTCTCTTTCGAACAGCGCTCGCACTTGTTCGATGACGTCGGCCAGCGCAATGCCGTGTGCCAGCCGATGGCCCTTGATCTTCGTCGTGCCGAACTGAGGGCTGCATGTCTCGTGGATCTCTTCGGCTATCTGAGCACACGAGCGGCCACTGGCCAGACCCTTTGCCCGGATCCGCCTGGCGATCTCCGTTTCCCTGTGCTGCCTGCCGGACATCCCGGCCCCTCTCTCTGAGCCGCAAGGCACCGTCTACTGACGCAGAGTAGCGGGAGGGATGCACTCTGCCTCATGAAAACTATGAACCATTAGTGACAGGATGAAAATGCACCCTTGAAGCTTACGGATAAGGATCGTCCTCCAGGGGACTGTTTCTTACAACCCGCGAGGGTCAAGGACACTCCCCTGGAGCAGTTGGGGTGCGTTGACGCCTCGCATGGTCATGAGTCACCTTTCTCTCACCAGCAACGATTCGTTCGAGGGAGGGCGAGAGAGTGGGGGACGACTTCGGGCATCTGGAGCGCTTGGTTTCAGAGCTGGACGCTCGCGGACTGCTTGCGAGAGTGGTGCGAACGCATTCTGGCAGGGTCTTCGTCAGGGTGATCAATCCAAACGCGACCAGTTTGGCCGAGAACGTCACCTGCCGATCGGCGTCCGAGGTTCCTGACTGGTGGTACTGCTGGTCGTGGGGCGAGCGGATGCACCAGGCGGACGATCCTGCGGGGGCGGCGACCAAGGTCGCCCGCGTACTCGCCGCGGTAGGAGAATGACGATGGCGGTGATCCGGGTGGGGCGCAGCCACCGCGGCTCACCGCTCCGACCGCGGCCTCGCGGAGCCGACGGGGTGTCCGGTGCGGAGGGCCTCCGTTCACGGTGGTCCTGGACATCCCGTCGGTTTCCGCCACATGGCTTGTACGGCACAGCCGCAGGCGCGGCGCCGGCCGTACAGAGAGAAGCGCCCTCCGGTTCCACCCGGAGGACGATCGGGGGGTCCCTCCCGGAAACGGAACGGAACATGCTTCCGGGTGTGTGTTCCTTCCGGGTCTACCGTCACCGGAGCGTCAGGTCCCGCCCTCCGCGGCCCCGGGCCCTGACAACCCCGTCTTCCCCGGCGTGATGTGACGGCGACCGGTTCGGTCGGCAGTATGTTTTGGGTCGTACTGGTCCAAACATTGCCGACCGAACCGCTTCCGGAGGGGGATTCACCTCGTGTTCCTGCTGGCCACGCCGAAACAACCGTCGCCCATTCCTGATCTCGAGCAGTTGGCGAACGGGATGGCGAACGGATGCGGCACCGACCCGGTGTGCTCAGCCTTCGTCGGTCTCTTCCAGAAGGCGGCCTGGGCACCGCTCGTCGCCAGCGTGATCACGATCGTACTCATCGTCGTGATCGCCATCGTGGTGCGCAAGCTGGCGCAACGGGTGATCACGCGCGTCGTCAACAGGGCCGCCAGCGGCACCTCCATCACCGGGCGCCTGCGCAGGACGCAGGCCACCGACGGCATCGACGCCCTCCTGCATGAGCGGCGCAAGCAGCGTGCCGAGACCATGGGCTCGGTCCTGCGGCACATCGCCTCGATCGTCATCATGGGCACCGCGATCCTGACCGTCCTCGACCGTCTGACGATCCCCATCGCCCCCCTGCTGACCAGCGTCGGCATCTTGGGCGTCGCGATCGGCTTCGGCGCGCAGGAACTCGTCAAGGACTTCATCGCCGGCATGTTCATGCTGCTCGAAGACCAGTACGGCGTCGGCGACGTGATCGACACCGGCGCGGCCATCGGCACGGTCGAGGCCGTCACGCTGCGGGTGACCAGACTGCGCGACGCCGACGGCCGCGTCTGGTACATCCGCAACGGCACCATCACCCGCGTCGGCAACGAGTCCCAGGGCTGGTCGCGCGCATACATCGACGTGCCCGTGGCCTACGACGCCGACGTCCCCGAGGTCCGCGAGCTGCTCAAGCGGGTGACCGAGGAGCTGTGGAGCGACCACGACTACCGCGAGAGCGTGATCGTGGAGGAGCCCGCCGTCTACGGCATCGAGCAGATCTCCGACACCTCGGTCATCTTCCGCGTCTCCGCCAAGACGCTTCCCTCCAAGCAGGCCGAGGTGGCCCGCGAGCTCCGCCTGCGCGTCAAGGCCGCTCTCGACGGGGCGGGAATCGCGCTCGCCGCCTGAACGCTTAACGATGGGGGCGGCCAACGACCCTGACGTGACGGCGGGCTGCGAAGTCCGCTGGAGCACGCGTGGAAGACAGACGGTCAGCGGTGACCGCGGTGGCCGTCATTGTGCTTGCCGTAGAGAATGGATGATTGTGACTGAGGGTTCTTTCTACGATGCGGTCGGCGGCGAGGAGACCTTTCGCCGGCTCGTGCACCGCTTCTACGAGGGTGTCGCCGCCGACCCGCTGCTGCGGCCGCTCTACCCCGAGGAAGACCTCACGGGAGCCGAGGACCGGCTGCGCGGCTTCCTCATCCAGTACTGGGGCGGCCCCAAGACCTACAGCGAGGAGCGCGGCCACCCCAGGCTGCGCATGCGCCACGTCCCCTTCGTCATCGGCGAGGCCGAGCGTGACGCCTGGCTCAGGCACATGCACGACGCGGTCGAGGACCTCCAACTGCCCGATGAGCTGGAGAAGCGGCTCTGGGACTATCTGGTGATGGCCGCGCACAGCTTGGTGAATGCACCCGCGTAACGGGCAATATTCGCACCATGGATATCCCCTGGTGGCGTGACGCCGTCGTTTACGAGATCTACGTCCGCAGCTTCGCCGACGCTTCGGGAGACGGCGTCGGCGACCTGGTGGGGGTCAGGGAGCGCCTGCCGTACCTGGCCCAGCTGGGTGTGGACGCGATCTGGCTGACCCCCTTCTACCCGTCCCCCATGGCCGACGGCGGCTACGACGTGGCCGACTACCGCGGCGTCGATCCGCTGTTCGGCACGCTCGCCGACTTCGAGGCGCTGGTGTCCGACGCGCACACGCACGGCATGAAGGTGCTGGTCGACATCGTGCCCAACCACAGCTCCTCTCGGCATCCCTGGTTCCAGGAGGCGCTGGCCGGCCGGGGCCGCGACCGCTACGTCTTCCGCGACGAGCCCAACAACTGGCAGTCCACCTTCAGCGGGCCCGCCTGGACCCAGGTCGACGACGGGCAGTGGTACCTCCACCTGTTCGCGCCCGAACAGCCCGACTTCAACTGGCGCAACCCCGAGGTGCACGAGGAGTTCCTCGACGTGCTGCGGTTCTGGCTCGATCGGGGGGTCGACGGCTTCCGCATCGACGTGGCGATGGGCCTGTACAAGGCGGAGGGCCTGCCGGACGTCGGCGACCAGTCCTTCATGTCGGTCTCGCCGATCTGGGGCCAGCCCGAGGTGCACGAGGTCTACAGGCAGTGGCGCAAGCTGCTGGAGTCGTATCCCGGCGAGCGCATGGCCGTCGGCGAGGTCTGGACCGACAGCGCGGCCGACCTGGCGCTGTACGTCAGGCCCGACGAGCTGCACCAGAGCTTCAACTTCGCCTGGCTGCAGGCGCCGTGGTCGCCGACGGCGTTCAAGAAGGTCATCGACGACACGCTGAGCACCGTCCCGTTCGCGACCTGGGTGCTGTCCAACCACGACGTCGTACGGCACCGCACCCGCTACGACACCGCCGACCCCGGCACCGGTCTCGCCCGCGCCAAGGCCGCCCTCCTGGTCATGCTGGCGCTGCCCGGATCGGCCTATCTCTACCAGGGGGAGGAACTGGGCCTCCCCGAGGTGAAGGACATTCCACCCGAGGCCCGGCAGGACCCCATCTTCTTCCAGTCGAAGGGGACTCTCCCCGGGCGTGACGGCTGCCGCGTGCCGCTGCCCTGGTCCGGCGACGCGGCGCCGTTCGGCTTCTCGCCCGAGGGCGTGGACCCGTGGCTGCCCCAGCCGGGGACGTTCGCCGCGCTGACCGCCGAGGCGCAGAGCGGCGACAGCGACTCGACCCTCGAGTTCTACCGCAGAGCGCTCGCCTGCCGCCGTGACCTGGTGCGATCGATCCCTTACCACTTGGAGTGGATGGATTCCCCCGAGGGTGCGCTTTTCTTCACCCGTGGCTCGCTGACCTGCGTCATCAACTGCGGCCCCGATCCCGTGCCGCTGCCGCCGTACGACCACCTGATCATGTCCAGTGGCCCGATCACCGACGACTCCCTGCCGCCCGACACCGCCGCCTGGTTGCAGGCGTAGAAGGCGATGACCCGTTCGGCGTCATGAGGCTCCTGATCATGACGCCCGCGGCCCCCCTGTCGCTCTTGGGCGCGTCCTTCCGGTCCCTGCGCGCGCACGGCCCCGACGCCATGCACGCGGAGCGAAGCGGGCTAAACCGACTCGACGCGGAACTCCATCGAGGCTCGCGCCCGCATCCGAGGGGGCATCGGCGCGCCCCTCCGCCCGCGCCCCTGGCGAGCTCCCCCACTCAAGGCCTGGCAGCCTCAGAGCCAGCCCCCGGCACCCTGGCTTCCGGGTCTGGGGCCTTCGTCGGCTCCCTGCGGGTTTCCCGCTCAGGGGCTGGGCGGTCAGGCGAAGCGGCGGAGGTAGGTCAGTTCGTTCTGTGAAAGGCGGCGGGGGGCGGCGTTCTCCACGTCGTAGGCGACGATCACCGACCGCGCCCTGACGAACACCTCCTCGTCGTCGCGAATCTCGTAGTCGAGCGTGAACCGTACCGGCCTGATCTCGGTCACCCACGTCTCGACCAGCACGGGGTCGGCTCGGAAGGAGAGCGGACGCAGGTAGTCGATCTCGTGCCTGGCCACCACCAGGCCCTTGAACGTCTCCTCGCCCTCCTTGTGGAGGTCGACGTGCAGCATCCCGAACCGCGCGTCCTCGAGATAGTCGAGAAAGCGGACGTTGTTCACGTGCCCCTGGGAGTCGATGTCGGCGAACCGGACCGTGCGGGGGAAGACGTGCTTGCTGGCGTGTGCGAGGGATCGTTCAACCACGCCCACACCGTATCCGTCCCCGCTCCCCCACCCGACACCAGCACCCCGTCAACCCTCGCGGCTGTTGAAGGGGCCGACGCGATGGGACGGGTTCGAGAAGAGATCAGCCCCCAAGACCCGCAGCGCCACCCAGACCCATGGGGTACCTCCCGGAGTCGAGGGACCCCTGGACCCACGGGGTGCTTCCCCGGACTCGAGGGACCCCCTGGACCCACGGCCCTCGACCCGCCGGACCCTGACCCCGCAAGGTCCTCCCAGATGCTCACGCACGCCCGGGTCTGGGGGACTGCCCGGTCCCAGGGGTCATACGGCAGGGTCGGGGTGGCGGGAGACCGGGTCCAGGCGTCTGATCAGGACCACGGCCGCCTCGATCACCTCGCAGGCGGCCTCCTCGGTGTCGCTGGTGGCCACCTCTCGTGCCGCCTCGCCGATCACCGTGGTCAGCACCGCGACCGTCAACCTGTCGATCGGCTCGGCCCCCGCCCCCAGCAGCGCCGCGTTCTGCCGGAGCCACTGCCTCCCCCTCGTACGGCGCAGCAGCTCGAACCCCGGTGGCCCGTCGCCGTCCATGAACAGCCTGACCAGGTCGCGCCGCTCCCACGCCCCCGTGAGGTAGGCGCGCGATCCGGTGATGAGCAGTTCGACCGGGTCGTCCACGCCGTCCTGCCTGGCCTTGGCGACGCTCGAGGCCGACGCCTGCTCCTGGGCGAGCTGGTGGTCCTCCCACAGCGCCATGAACAGCTCTGCCTTGCCGCCGAAGTGGTGGTAGAGGCTGCCGACGCTCGACCCCGCGCGAGTGACGACGTCGGAGACGTTCGCCTCGGCGAAGCCGTGCTCGCCGAACACCTCACGAGCCGCCTGCAGCATGCTCTTGCGCGTCTGAGCCGTGCGGCTCCACTCCCACGCACCGGAGGACTTGCGTGCCATGCCCACCATGCTAGGGATGATCTGTCCTGGGGTCCTGGTCGCGGTGGAACACTTTCCACCGCGTAACGGCGGCCGGCCCGCGCGCCCGAGGAGCGTCTCCCTGGACAGAGGGTGGCTGGAGGCGGCGGGTGGGGCTTGGGGGGCTGGCCGTACGGGGAGGCAGGCGAGTAGACCCGCACCACGCGCAGCCACGCGGGTGGGCGCGCCTGCGTTCTCCGCACACAAGATCAAGAGCGCGGCGGCTATGAGGCGAGCAGGTCGAAGTGAAAGCCGACCAGCAGGGCGACCAAGCTGATGACCCGCCACCACGTCAGCGTTCGAGGGTGTTCAAGGAGCCATGCCACCCCGTTGGGGACGGCATCGGACAGTCGCCCCTCAAACAGTGCCGCCACCACCACCACCGCTACCGAAAGGAGCAGAGTCATCGCAAACCAGGAGATGAAGCCGTTAGTCAGTTCCAGGAGAGGAATGGCCGCGAACAACCCGGCGATGAGCCCGGCCGCGCTGAACGCTCGCCGGACGTGCTCTCCTGGGGCGTGCGCGATGGCTCGAAGACGCGCACCATACCCGCGGATGCGTGCGGGGCCGATGATGTCGAGAACAACTGTCATCCCGCCGAAGAAGGCCGCGATCTTCCCGAAGCGCCCCCACCACAGCATCCCCAGGCCGTGCATAGTGGCGTCCTTCAGGGCGGGATCGCCGGCGAACCACATCTGCCAGGCTTCCAGGTATCCAAGATCCGTCATGGATCTTGAGCGTAGGAGCGGCAGGTCGGGAAGGTGGGGGTGGTTACCAGAAGGTGTTCGACGTCCACCGCTCTCACCGACGTCACGTGAGGGAAGGTCGGCTGGAATGACGGCATGGAGGACGCGTCGGGGACGCCGTCACGCCGCGCCCCGAGATCAGTGGCTGATGCAGTCGAGAGACCCGGACGTCATGATCGAATGCACGTTGTTCTGCGACCGTTCAAGGCGACCGCTGCGGGACCGCACGGTTACCGTCCACGACGGTCGCGACCACGATGTCGAAGGCCGTAGCGTGGCTGAACGAACTCGTCACGTTGCGCGCTCAGGTGATGCGAAGCCTCGACGCCAACGCCTGGCGCCGTGCCCGGCGGTAAAGGGGTGTCGCCCCGGGGAGCCAACCCTCCCCGGGGCGGCGGTTGTCAGTCGCGGCGGAGCTGGCGGTAGGTGACGCGGTGCGGGCGCGCCGCGTCGGCGCCGAGTCGCTCGACCTTGTTCTTCTCGTAGTCGGCGAAGTTGCCCTCGAACCAGAACCAGTTGGAGCCCTCTTCCCACGCCAGGATGTGCGTGGCGATGCGGTCGAGGAACCACCGGTCGTGAGAGGTGATCACGGCGCAGCCCGGGAACTCGAGCAGCGCGTTCTCCAGGCTGGACAGGGTCTCGGTGTCGAGGTCGTTGGTGGGCTCGTCGAGCAGGAGGACGTTGCCGCCCTGCTTGAGAGTGAGCGCCAGGTTGAGCCTGTTGCGCTCGCCGCCCGACAGGACACCGGCCTTCTTCTGCTGGTCGGGGCCCTTGAAGCCGAACGCGGCGATGTAGGCGCGGGACGGCATCTCGACGTTGCCGACCTTGATGTGGTCGAGCCCGTCGGAGACGACCTCCCAGACGTTCTTGTTCGGCTCGATGCCGCCGCGGCTCTGGTCGGCGTAGGAGATCTTGACGGTGTCGCCGACGATGATCGACCCGGTGTCGGCCGACTCGCTGCCGGTGATCATCCGGAACAGCGTGGTCTTGCCGACGCCGTTGGGGCCGATGACGCCGACGATGCCGTTGCGGGGCAGGTCGAAGGTCAGGTTCTCCATGAGGAGGCGGTCACCGAAGCCCTTGGTGAGCTGCTCGGCCCTGATCACCGTGGTGCCCAGACGCGGGCCCGGCGGGATCTGGATCTCCTCGAAGTCGAGCTTGCGGTGCTTGTCGGCCTCGGCCGCCATCTCCTCGTAGCGCTGGAGACGGGCCTTGCTCTTGGTCTGGCGGGCCTTGGGGTTCGAGCGGACCCACTCGAGTTCGTCCTCGAGGCGCTTCTTGCGCTTGACGTCCTTCTGGCCCTCGACCTTGAGACGCTGCGCCTTGGCCTCCAGGTAGGTGGAGTAGTTGCCCTCGTAGGCGTAGCAGCGGCCGCGGTCGAGCTCGAGGATCCAGCCCGCGACGTTGTCGAGGAAGTAGCGGTCGTGGGTGACGGCCAGGACGGTGCCCGCGTACTTCTCCAGGTGCGACTCGAGCCACTGGACGCTCTCCGCGTCGAGGTGGTTGGTCGGCTCGTCGAGCAGCAGCAGGTCGGGCGCCTCGAGCAGCAGCTTGCACAGCGCCACGCGGCGGCGCTCACCACCGGACAGCGTGGTGACGTCGGCCTCGGGCGGCGGGCAGCGCAGGGCGTCCATCGCCTGCTCGAGCTGGGAGTCGAGGTCCCACGCGTTGCGGTGCTCGAGCTGGTCCTGGAGCTTGCCCATCTCCTCCAGCAGTTCGTCGCTGTAGTCGGTGGCCATCTGCTCGGCGATCTCGTTGTAGCGGTTGAGCATCGCCATCGTCTCGGCGACGCCTTCCTGCACGTTGCCGAGGACCGTCTTGGACTCGTTGAGCGGGGGCTCCTGCTGGAGCATGCCGACGGTGAACCCCGGCATGAGCTTGGCCTCGCCGTTTGACGGCTGCTCCAGGCCGGCCATCATCCGGAGCAGCGTCGACTTACCGGTGCCGTTCGGGCCCAGGACACCGATCTTGGCTCCGGGCAGGAACGACAGGGTGACGTCATCAAGGACAACCTTGTCGCCGTGCGCCTTGCGCACGCGCTGCAGCGTGTAGATGTACTCCGGCATGGTCTCTAGCTTAGGGGCTGCTGACGTGAGACTGGACCGGGAAGCGGTGACCGTACTCAGGCGGTGGCGTCCTCGGCTGTCTCCGGAGAGGACGGCACGGCCTGCACCGCCGGAATACAGATGCGATCGCGCCCGAGCTCTTTCGCCCTGTAGAGCGCGAGGTCGGCCGCGGCCAGCAGTTCGATGAGGTCGTCGCCGTGGATGCTCATGATCGCCACACCCGCCGAGATGGTCACGGTGATCAGGGCGTCGTCGACGGGCACCGCCATGCGGCCGACGCGGCTGCGCAGGCGTTCGGCGACCCTGCGGGCCTCGGAGACGTCGGCGCGGGGCAGGAGGACGACGAACTCCTCGCCGCCGAACCTGCCGACCACGTCGTAGTCGCGCAACTGGCTGCGCAGCGTCGCGGCCACCCCGACCAGCACCTGGTCGCCGACCAGATGGCCGTGGGCGTCGTTGACCCGTTTGAAGTGGTCGATGTCGATGATCAGCAGCGCCAGCGTCTCGCCGGTGCGCCTGGCTCTGACGATCTCGGTGTCGGCCTCGCGCTGCCAGGCGGCGGCGTTCAGCAGGCCGGTCTTGGGATCGGTGCGGGCCGCCGCCTGCAACTGGGCGTGGAGCAGGCTGCGTTGCAGCAGCACGACCGGAGGCAGCGCGAGCACGAGCAGCGCCAGGTTGAGCCCGCACACGATGGCCACGACCACGCCGAGGCACAGCTCGACGATGTCGAGGATCGCGCTCTCCCTGTCCCACAGGACGTCGCGCCAGTGGGTGTCGGGGTCGGCGGTGTGCGCGGCGACCGCGATCAGCGCGGTGTTGAGCACGGCGAACAGCGCCGCACACCCCACCGCCAGCATGATCGGGGTTCCCTCGCCTCTCGACAGGACGGAGACGTCGGGCACCAGGGTGTGGAAGACCACCGAGGCCGTCGCCCCCGCGAGGCCGATCGCCGCCGAGCTGAAGACCCTCCGATAGACCACCGTGGCCCTGACCCGCACCTGGAGCAGTGCCTGCAACAGAATCGGCGCCAGCAGGGCGTAGATCGGCGGAAGCAGCAGTGCGACCGGCAGCCACCAGGCCGACAACAGGTCGCGTGAGACGCCCGCGGGCATGCCGAGGCGTCGCGTCGCCTCGATGCAGGCTGCGCCACACGCCATCAGGGCGGCGAACATCAGCGCATCGGGCCAGCGATAGGGGGCCGACGTCGCGAAGAACCCGATCGCCACGAGATCGAGCGCGACGATCCCGATGAGGTAGGCGACGAGGGGCCGGCGTTGCGCGAGCAACGGCCACCGGCTGGCAAGTGTGGACACACTGTCACGAGGTCTGATCGAGGTGTGACTGGTCGCCGCCATCTCGTCTCCTCCCTGACTAACGATGTGTAACACAATAGTTGCAGAGTGTGCGTTGCGCGACGGGAACCGCTACCTTTGGCACCATGGCCACCCACGTCTGGTGGCCTGGAAATGGAATACCGCTCACTCCGCGAGCGAGCCGTGCGGGAAAGGAGCAGCCATGGTGCGGGGCGTCACCTGGACCTGACAGGTGCTCTAGCCATCTGACACGGAAAACCATCGGCCGGCCCCTCCCGGCAGCCGGGCTCGGTGCCCGCGATATCACCGCATGCGGCCGATGCCCCCCTCCACCAGATTTCCGTGGTGCCGCACACCTTCCCCCCTGAACAACCCCCCTGAACAACCCCCCTGAACAACCCCCCTGAACAACCCCGCCGTGACGTGTCGCAGCCGAGAGGCTCGTAGTGACGTGCCGCAGCGCCAGGCCCGCGCCGGAAGCGTCCGATCAGCGCGGACCTGACACCGGGTCATCCCGTCAGGCGGCCTTCGCACGACGAGAGCGGCCGACCGTACGAGACGCGTCTTCGCCGGTCAGAACCCGCACCCGGCCGGCACCACCGGACTGCCCGCCGTCTCGACCAGCGCCGTCTCGACCAGCGCCATCCCGATCAGCGCCATCTCGACCAGCGCCATCTCGACCAGCGCCGTCTCGACCAGCGTCGCTGGCCTCTGAGCCGTCGTCCTGGCCGCCCTCACCCGCAGGTCCGGCCACGTCGGCGCCCCAGGATCTGGCCGCATCGACACCCGAGGAACCGGCCGCCTCGGAGGCGCCTCCCACGGCGACTCCCGTGGCCGCGTCCACGCGAGCTTCCGGGAAACCGCCCAGGGCACCTTCCGGGGAACCGTCTTCCCGGTCGCCAGGGGAACCCTCCACGAGCGCAGCAGCCGGGTGTCCGGACGAGTGCGCGACGGAGCGGCCGGCGAGTGCCGGGACGACGGCGGACGTGACACCCTGGCCTGCGGACGACGACCCGGCGGAGCGAGCGGCTGACGCCCATTCCGGCGAGGCGGCCTCCTCCACCAATGTCGCGTCGGACGGCGCGGGCCTGCCCGTGAACGGGTGGACGTTGCCCGAGCCCGACATCGCCCAGTCCTGGGTCGACTCGTCGAGGCTCTCGCGCGTCTCCCTGCTCAGGGTGCCGATGCCGCCCGACCGTTCGGGCTTGGAGAAGGCGCCCACCCCCCAGCGCAGGTCGTGGCCGATCGAGCTGGCCTCCACCTCCGGCATGAAGCGGCGGTCGCCGTCGGGGCCGAACTCCCTGATGCGCAGCTTCCCGCAGACGACCACCGGGTGGCCGACCTGGAAGGACTGGGCCACGTTGTCGCCCAGCGTGCGCCAGCAGCGGACCGCGAAGAAGACGGTCTCGCCGTCGGACCACTCCTGGGTCTTCTTGTCGAAGAAGCGATGCCTGGTGGCCACCCTCAGCGAGGTGACCCGCGACCCGTCGGTGAAGGTGTGCTGGCGGGGCGGGGCTGCGACGTTGCCGGTGAGCGTGATGTAGATGTCGTTCATCGTGCCTCCCATGTGGCGGGCCGGGCGCCCGCTGCATGGGGAAACGGTGTCGTGCCGGAGGGTGGGGAGGCCGAGCCGAACCGCATTCTGTGGACGACGCTCGAAGACGCCACGGCCCTGTGGACGTGACGAGGGCTCAGCCCAACAGATCCGACCGTGACGCGGGCTCAGCCCGACAGGGCCTTCATGGCCGTGTAGAACTCGTGATGGCGGGTCAGCTCCCGCTCCACCGGCTCCACCACCATGCTCTCCGCCACGGCGCCCACGCGCCTGCGCATCTCCCGCTCCAGCCTGTCGCGCTCCGACGCCGCCCCGAGCGCCACGAAGTTGCGTGAGGCGACCGCCGACAGCGCTCCCAGCCCGAGCAGGGAGGCGGTCATCAGGCCCACCCACGGCAGCGTCGCCGCGTCGCCGAACAGCGCCAGCGAGTCGGGAACCCTGCCCGCCCCGAAGACGCCGAAGACGAGCGCGAACCCGATCCAGGCCAGGCCCGCGACGAAGGCCAGCACCAGCAGGTACTGCCAGCCCTTGAGCAGGCGCCACCACAGCGGCACCCTGTCGAGCCGCGGCGCGACCTCGGACAGCTCGTCCGACAGCGCCTGCGGCAGCTGCCCCGCCCTCGAACGGGCCGCGTGGTGCACCGACGAGCGCCACACCTCGTTCATCCCGACCGTGAGGCCGTCACTCAGCGCCTGGACGGCGTTGTCGACCTCGGACGACTGCGCGGTGACCGCGCCGTCGGCCAGCGACCTGATCTCCTCGCGCAGATCTCCGAGGCGCAGGCTCTTGAGTGGGTCGCCGCTCATGGCCGAGGCCATGCGGGCGAACGGCCAGGAGATCCAGGAGGCCGAGCGGGAGGCGTAGACGCTCTCCATGGCCTCGCCGACGGCGGGCACGCCGACCGCGTCGCACAGGGCGTCAGTCAGTCCGACCCTGCGCGCGGCGTCGACGGAGGAGGGAGCGGCCAGCGCGGCGCCGACGGGCATGGCCTGTTCGAGCCGGCGTTCGACCCGGTCGACGTCGGCGTCCAGGCGCTGGATGGCGGCCCTGCGCTTGGAGACGGCGTCGGCGATCACGCCCTTGAGGCTGTCGATGCCGCGTCCTGTGACGGCCGAGGTCGGCACCACGGACGGCTGCGACACGCCCTCGCGGCGCAGCAGGTCGTTGAGGTCGATGACGAGCTCGGCGACCTCCTCGGTCGACAGCTTGTCCGACTGGTTGAGCGCGAAGACGGTGACCGCGTCGTGCCCACCCAGCTCGGCGACGTAGCGGCGATGCGTGGAGGCGTCGGCGTACTTCTGGGGGTCGAGCACCCACACCACCATGTCGGCCAGGCCGATGAGGCGGTCGGCCTCGGGGTCGGTCAGCGCCCTGATGGAGTCGTGGTCGGGCAGGTCGAGCAGGACCAGGCCGTGGAGCTGGCTCTCGCCCTTGTCCAGCGCGCTGGCCCTGGCGAAGCGGTGGCGCCACTGGATCTGCAGCCAGTCGAGCAGCGGCCCCGCGCCCTCCAGCCCCCAGACGCAGGCGTGGGTGCGGGCGGTGGTCGGGCGGCGTACGCCCGTCGGGGACAGCTCCAGGCCGGAGATGGCGTTGAACAGTGATGACTTGCCGCTGCCCGTGCCGCCCGCCAGCGCGACGACGGTGTGGTCGGACGACAGCTTGAGCCGCTCGCCCGCACGGGTCAGCAGGTGGGAAGCGTCATCGAGCAGTTTGGCTTCCAGCCGTCCCTGGCCGAGCTCCACGACCTTGGAGAGCGCGGCGAGCCTGGCCCCGAGGCCGGGCTTGGTGACGGAGTAGATGCTCATCGAGCGACCTCGAGGTTGTACGTGGCCTGGTAGAGGCGGGTCGCGGCGGCCTCGTCGGGAATGCCCGCCGCGTCGAGCGCCCTGACGTAGCGCATGGCCTCCTCGTCGAACAGCATGACGATCCTCGCCCGCAGGTCGCTGAGGGCCTTGGCGCTGATGCTGCGCAGCGCCTCCGCGCCCAGCAGCCCCTTCAGCAGCTTCTGTGGCAGCTCGTCGGCGCTGAACAGGCCCACCATGAACAGCAGCGACAGCGACTCGGTGTCGAGCGAGACCACCTTCGACAGCGAGCGCTTGGTCACCCCGTCGGTGCTCAGCAGCTCGGTGACGTACTCCTGCCACGCGGCGACGGCCCTGCCCGTACGGCGGGCCAGGTCGTCGGAGGGCCTGTCGAGCCCCGCGGCCAGCTCCGAACGCCGCCGCCACCTGGCGGCGACCTCGTCGGCGGCCTGGTGCGCGGCCGAGGTGATCAGCGACTCCAGCGCGGTGCGCAGCGCGGCGCGGAAGGCGGTGATCCGCTCTGGCGGCACCGGCCTGCGCTTCTTGCGCAGCTGGAAGCTGCGGGTGAGGTCGCCTGAGCCCGCGAAGTCCTGCCACCTGGCGCGCACCTCGCCGCGCAGCAGCGTCCCTCCGCGCACGGCGCTCTCGATGTGCGCCAGCGCGCCCGAGTAGGCGGCGTCGACGTCGGTGCGCAGCTCTCCGCGGAAGGCCACCTGCCCCTCCAGGTACCTGGCCAGCGCGGGCACGCGGGTGCGGAAGCTGTTCAGCACGCCGTTCAGGGTCTCCTGTACGGCCTGCGCGCGCCGCTCCTCGTCCACCGACAGCTCGGCCAGCCACATCCGCAGCTCGGTCATCTCGCCGTCGGGCAGCCTGCCGTCGGCGACGGCCGACTCCTCGATGACGAAGCGCTCGACCTCGCCGAGGCCGTACTCCGTGAGCATCCTGACGAAGTGCTTGACCACGACGTCCCTGGTCTTGGGCTGCACCCGCGACAGCACGATGGCGATCCTGGCGGCGCGCTCCTTGGCCAGCCTGAGCAGGTTCCATGCGGGGGCGTCGGCGTAGCGGCTGGCCGTGGTGACGAAGACCCACAGGTCGGCGGCGTCGAGCATGCGGCGCGCGATCTCGTGGTGCTCCTCGACGACGGAGTCGATGTCGGGGGTGTCGAGCAGCGCCACGCCCTGCGGAAGCCGCTCGGTGGTGACGAGGACCAGGCTGTCGGGCGCGGCCTCCCTGCTCTGACGTTCGATCCGCTCGAGCCCGCCGAGCAGGTCGCTTCCCGCGAACCAGCCCCTGTCGTCGGGGTGGCAGGCCAGGACGGGGATGCCCGTGGTGGGACGGCGCACGCCCGTGCGGCTGACGTTCTTCTCGGCCAGGGTGTTGACCAACGTGGACTTGCCCGCGCCCGTGGAGCCCGCGATGACGATCAGCGCGGGGGCGGCGCTCACGCGCACCCTCGGCAGCACGTAGTCGCGCAGCTGGGTGAGGATCTCCTCCTGCGCCTGCCTGGCCTCTTCCGATCCCGGCAGGTCGAGCCCGAACCTCAGGTCGGCCACGGCCTCCTTGAGCGCGTCGAGGGCGGAGGTGAGCGCCTGCGCGGCCGCGTCGGGCAGGTCCACCTCAACGAGCTGCCCGGGTACGGCGGGCTCGCCGGTCACGGCATCGCCGGATTCGCCCCCGCCACCCGCACCCTCGACCCCGCCGCCGGTCTCCGGGCCGTCGGCGGTCGCGCCGTCGAGCCCGGTGTCGGTCTCCCGCGCGCCCTCGAGCCCGGTGTCGGTCTCCGGGTCGTCGGCCGTCACGCCCTCGAGCTCGGCATCGGCCTCCGAGCCGTCGGCCGTAGCACCGTGGGGCGCCGAGCCATCGGTCGTCGTGCCCCGAGTCGTCGCGCCCTCGATCACCGAACCGTCGGGTTCCGCGCCATCCGTTCCCGTGCCGTCGGCTTCCGCGCTTTCGATCCCCGCGCTACCGGTTCCCGCGCTATCGGTTTCCGTGCCGTCGGGTTCCAGGCCGCCGGTCTCCACGCTGGCGGGCTCGCCGCTGCCGGGCTCGGCGTCGTGGGCGAGATCCTCGAGATCCTCGAGGTCGTCGCCCTCTCCGTCGTCGGTGTCGGCGTCGATCACCTCGAAGTCCACGACCGCCTCGGGATCGCCCGCCTCACCGCCGCGGACACCGGAGGTCGCCCAGGGAACGTCGGCGGCCTCGGGGCTCGGCTCCTCCTGGGCGGATGGCGCGGGCGAAGGGGCGGCGTCGGCGGGAGGGCGGAGCCCTGAGCTGCGGAACGGGGTGAAGTTGTCGACAGGCGGCTCCGCCGCCCGGTACGGCGTGAAGCTGTCGCGAGCGGGCGCCGGTTCGCCGAAAGGCCTGAAGGTGTCGTCGGAACGACCGAAGGGAGCGAAGTCGTCAGAGGGCTCGGCCGAGGTGGGCTCGAGGGTCTCGAAGGCGGGCTCGGGGTCGAGGGTGTCGGGGTCGTCGAGGTCGTCCTCGGTGGCCCCCGCCCGTGGACGGTCGTGCGAGGCGGGGCGGGCGAAGGCGAAGAAGTCACCCGCAGGCTCGGCCTCAGGATCGCTGGAAGGTGCTGCCCTCCGTACCGCCTCGGGCTCGTCGGCGACGCGATCGGGATCGTCGTCGTCCCTGATCGCACGGAAGTTGAGGGTCTGTTCCCCCACCGACTCGGGGGCGTCACCAGCCGATCTCACGGCACGCGCTCCGCTCGAACCATCTCGACCTCCTGGCCCACCCGCACGACGTCGCCGACGATGACGATCGCCGGCGGCCGTATTCCGGCGGCGACCACTCGGTCGGCCACGGTGGACAGCGAGGCCGTGACGGCCCGCTGGGTCGGAAGAGTACCGTCCTGTACCACCATTACGGGAGTTTCCGGGGAACGTCCGTCGCGGATGAGCGTTTCAGCTATCGCGCCGATGCGTTCGACGGCCATCATGAGCACCAGCGTGCCGGCGGAACGGGCCAGTCCTGGCCAGTCCACGGTCGACTGCGGATGGTCCGGCGCGACGTGCACCGAGATCACGTGGAACTCCTGGCTGACCCCGCGATGCGTCACGGGAACCCCCGCCGAGGCGGGGACGGCGACGGCGCTGGTGATGCCGGGGACCACGGTGACGGGGATGCCCGCACGGGCGCAGGCGAGCATCTCCTCGCCGCCCCTGCCGAAGACGTAGGGGTCGCCGCCCTTCAGCCTGACGACGAACTTGCCCTGGCGGGCGTGCGAGATCAGCAGCTCGTTGATCTTCTCCTGGGACAGCGACCTGCCGTACGGCACCTTGGCCGCGTCGACCAGTTCGACGTCGGGGGCCAGCTCGTCCAGCAGGGCGCGGGGGGCGAGCCTGTCGGCCACGACCACGTCGGCCTGGGCGAGCAGCTGGCGTCCGCGCACGGTGATCAGCCCGGGGTCGCCTGGGCCGCCGCCGACCAGCGCGACGCCGACCGGCTTGGTGCGGTTGCGGCGCGCGTCGACGGTGCCGTCGCGCAGCGCGCTGACCACGGCGTCCCTGATGCCCGCCGCCCTGCGTGGGTCGCCGCCCGCGGTGACGGCGATGCCGATCTCGTCGACCTTGCCGCTGGCGGGTGTCCAGGCGGCTGAGGCGTCCTTGTCGTCGGCGCGCACGCACCAGATCCGCTTGGCCTCGGCCTCGGCGGCGATGGCGGTGTTGACGGCCTTGGCGCTGGTGCAGGCCTGCACCAGCCAGGCGCCGTCGCAGTCGCCCACCTGGTACGGCCTGGCCTCCCAGGTGACGCGCCCCGCGGCGATGAGGTCGTCGAGGGCGGGGGTGACGCTCGTCGACACGATGGTGATCTCGGCGCCCGCGTCCAAGAGCGCGGGAACGCGTCGCTGGGCGACCCGTCCGCCGCCCACGACGAGCACCCGGCGGCCCGAGAGGCGCAGGCCGAGAAGGTAGGGGCTCATGACGGCGGATCTCCCGTTCGCGATGATTGGTGTGTTAGGAGGCAAACCTACCGGGTCTACGTGACTACGACTGCTTCTCCGTGACACCCGCGGAGTCGAAGGTGGCCACGTCGTGCATCACCCGTACGGCTGCGCAGACGAGTGGGTGCGCGAGCAGGCCTCCCGTGCCCTCGCCCAGGCGGAGCTCCAGGTCCACGAGCGGGCGCAGCCCGAGGTGGTCGAGGGCTGCCGCGTGCCCCGGCTCGGCCGAGCGGTGCCCCGCCACGCAGTGGTCGATCACGGCGGGCGCGAGGGCCGCGGCGGCCAGGGCGGCCGAGCCGGCGATCACGCCGTCGAGGATCACGGGGACCCTCGCGGCGGCGCCGCCGAGGATGAACCCGGCGATGGCGGCGTGCTCGAACCCTCCCAGGGCGGCGAGGACCTCCAGCGGTTCGCGCCCGCCCTGGCCCTCTTGGCCGCTGTCCGCAGGCACGGGCTGAGGCTCTGCAGACGCTGCCGAAGCCGGAGGCGCGAGGTCGGTGGCGCCTGCGCCCGAGGACGCGGAAGAGCCGGAGGCCGAGGGACCGGAGGGAGCGGGGGTGGGGAGGCCCGTGGACGGCAGGCCGTTGGCGTGGAGTGCCTGGCGGACGACGGCGATCTTGTGGGCGTGTGTCGTGTCGTCGATGCCGGTGCCGCGGCCCGTGACCTGCCCCGCGTCCCTGCCGGTGAAGGCGCAGACGAGCGCCGCCGACGCCGTGGTGTTGGCGATGCCCATGTCGCCGGTGATCAGGCAGCGGGCGCCCGAGGCCACCAGGGAGGAGGCCACCTCGATGCCGGCCTCGAGGGCGGCGACGGCCTGCGGAACGGTCATCGCGGGGCCCTGGGACAGGTCCGCCGTGCCGTACGCGATCTTGCGGGAGAGCAGCCCCTCGGCGACGGGAAGCTCACCCGCGACCCCCACGTCGACGACGGTGACCGACGCGCCGACCTGAGCGGCGAAGGCGTTGGCCACCGCACCGCCCGCGAGGAAGTTGGCGACCATCTGCAGCGTGACCTCCTGCGGCCACGGCGAGACCCCCTGGGCGTGGACGCCGTGGTCGGCGGCGAAGATGGCAAGGGCTGCGGGCTCGGGCATGGGAGGCGGGCTGAGGCCCGCCGCGCCCGCCAGGCGCACCGCGACCTCCTCCAGCGCGCCGAGCGAGCCCGGCGGCTTGGTGAGGCGGCTCTGGTGCGCCCTGGCCTGCGCCATGGCGGACGGCGAGGCCGCCACCACGCGGGCCAGAGTCTCCTGCAGCGTCATGCGGAGACCCCTTCGGCCAGCCGCAGCGCTTCCTCGTAGCGGTCGATCACGACGTCGGCCAGCACCTCGCAGTCGCCGATCACCTCGGCGCAGCGGATGTCGAGGTCGGGGTGGCCCGCGCCGTAGGCCAGGGCCTGGGCCCAGACGCGCTCCAGCATGCCGCCGGCGAACAGCAGGTACGGCACGACGATGACGCGCCTGGCGCCGAGGCGCCTGCAGCGCTCGAGCCCTCCTGGCACGCCAGGAGGGGTGACGGAGACGAACGCGGTCTCCACCGTCATGAAGTCGTAGGCGTGGGTCTCCCAGAACAGCCGCGAGACCCTGTGCACCTCGGCGTTGGCGGCGGGGTCGGTGGAGCCCTCGCCGACCAGCACGACGGCCGTCTCGCCCAGCTCGATGTGCGGCGCGGGCTCCTCGAAGGGCACCGAGGGCACCACCCTGAGCCGCGGCATGACCTCCTCGATCGGACGCAGCTTCGGCGCGTCGGCGGCGGCCTCCGCCAGCCGTTCGGCCAGCAGCGCCAGCACGCGGGGGTCGGGGCCGAGGGGACGGCCGTAGTCGTACATCAACGTGGGGTGCCGTTCCTGCTCCAACGCCATGGCGGCGGGGAACTCCTCCCCCATGCGGCTGAGGCTGAGCGGCAGGGCCACCAGACGATGGTGGCCCCTGGCGACCAGGGAGGCGACGGACTCGCTGAGACGAGGTTTGGCTTTGGCCAGGTAGCCGCCCGAGACCTCGGCTGCGCTCTCCTCCAGGCGGCAACGCAACCTGTGGACGAACCTTCCGAACTCGGCGGCACCTGTGTCGTCGTGCGAGCCCTGCCCGATGAGCAGCAGCGGCGGCTTCATGAAGGGGATCTCCACGCCTGTGACCTGGGGGTACGTAGACAAGAAACGCGAGGATATCCGATTCGCAGAGCTCATGCCCAGATCACTCTGCGTGCATGCACGACGAACACGGGGTCGGCGGCCGCCAGCCGTGGGCGCCGTCAGGCTGTACGACCAGGCGTGATGCCTGAATCTGGGTGCCCTCGGCGCGGTAGCCGTGCTGCTTCAGCCGTTCGAGCACGGAGGGCACCTGCTCGACGGTCTTGAGGGTGCAGACCAGCCGGGAGGGAAGGCGGGCGGCGCACGCGACGATCACGTCGGGGCCGCCGCCGCCGACGAAGACCGCGTCGGGGTCGGGCAGGGGTTCGAGGGCGGGTGGGGCCTGGCCTCGGGTGAGCGCGACCTTGACGCCGTGGCGGATGACGTTGGCGCGCAGCGTGGCACAGGAGTCGTCGTCGCGTTCGACGGCGACGACGGCCGCGCCGAGCCTGGCGCACTCGACCGCGATGCCGCCCGAGCCCGCGCCGACGTCCCAGACCAGGTCGCCGAGGCGGGGGCCGAGTTTGGCCAGCACGTACGCGCTGACCTCGGGCGGCAGGTCGCCCTCGACGGCCCACTCGTCGGGGCCAGGACGCGCCCCCGCGACCCAGGCGGCCTCGGCGGCCTCGGCGGGGCGGTAGAGCGGGTCGATGACCAGCACCACGTCGGGGTCCTTCCACGGCCTGGTGGTGGCCTCTCCCATGCGGCTGTGGGTGACGCGCTCGTCGGGCCCTCCGAGGTCCTCGCAGACGATGAGCGCGCGAGGGGTGGTGGGCGCCAGCTCCCTGGCGATCTCGGCGGGGCCGACGCCGGGGGCGACGATGAGCGCGACCTTGTGGTGGGCGCGGCACGCGTTGACGACCCTGTTGAGCCGGCCGGGGCCGTCGGGGGCGACCACGAGGGCGTCCTCCCAGTTGAGGCCGGCTCGGGCGAAGGCGCGCGTGACGAGCGAGGTGGCCGGGATCACGGCCGGTTTGAACCCGTGGCCGCGCAGCTCACGCACGACGCCGAAGAAGCCTGGATCACCCTCCGTGAAGACGACGGCGGGTCCCTCGCCGTGTTCGAGGTGGTCGTCGAGGGTGGTGAGGAGCTCGCCGCCCGGCTCGGGGAGATCGAGGTGCCTGAGGATCCGTCCCGGTCCCGCGACGAGCGTGGCCTGTCGCAGACAGTCGCTCGCCCTGGTCGACAGTGGCGCTCCGTCCCAGCCGATCACTGTGATCATCCGACTCACCGTCCTCTGGACCCAGTGTGTACGGCAAGCCCGCCCACGCGCCATCCTCCGCGGGGCCCGGCGTCAGTCCAGGGACACGCTCCTCGGGCGCGCGGGGCCGGCCGCCGTCACGGAAGGTCCGAGGGGACGAGGCTGAAGACCACCAGGTCCTCGTTTCCCGCCCCGTTGCGCGCCACGCCCTCCCTGACGAAGCCCGCCTTCTCCGCCACCCGCTGAGAGGCGAGGTTGGAGACGGCGGCGCGCAGCTGGAGCCGCTGGAAGCCGTGCCTGCCGAACAGCCATCTGGCGATCCCCAGCACCGCCTCGCCCGCGTATCCCTTGCCGCGCGCCCACGGCGCGGTCATGTACCCCACCTCGGTCGCGCGGTGTCCCCACTCGGTGCCCTTGAGGTCGACGCTGGCCACGAAGCGTCCCGTCTCCCTCTCGACGACCGCCCAGGTGATGCCGCCCCCGCTGAGGCGGTGCTGCTCACTGATCAGCAGGGCGTAGGCGCGGCCGTGCCCCTCGGTGTAGTCGCGCGGCAGGCCCGTGCGCAGCTGGGTGAGCTCGTCGGCGGCGGTGGCGGTCAGGTCGGGCACGTCGTCGGGGGTGAAGCGGCGCAGCAGCAGGCGCGGCGTGACCAGTTCCTCGTGGGGGAAGACGTGGGACGCGCCGACGGCCCCGCGCAGCAGCCCGAAGACGACCAGGTCGTGCGGGCCGTCCTCCTCGAGCTCCGCTCCCCTCAGCACGCCCTCGTAGGTGTAGCCGGCCTTCTCGGCGACTCTGAGCGAGGGGCCGTTGTCGAGGTTGGCCCGAAGCTCGATCCTGCGCAGCTCGGTGGTGGCGAACACCCACGCCGACAGGCCGCGCACGGCCTCGGTGGCGAAGCCGCGGCCTCGGTGGAGGGGGTGCACGCCGTACCCGACCTCGGTGATGCCCGCGCCCCACTGCGTTCTGAACAGGCTGATGGCGCCGACCACGCGCTGCTCGGCGTCGATCATGGCCAGGTGCACGCCCTGGCCGGACCGCTGGAGCTCGTGCGCCCCCGTGGACAGCCAGTGGGCGACGGCCGCCACGTGGCCGGGCGCTCCCGGCGGCAGGAACCGATGGCCCGCCTCGACGACGGCCCTGACCCTCTCGGCGTCGTCGGACTGGAAGGGCCGAAGGACCAACCGGTCGGTCGTGATCCGCAGGCGAGGGTCAAAAACGCTCACAGTTCCCCTAGGTGCTCCAAGCAGTGCGCAAACCATACAAGCCCGATGTTTGCCGGGGAGCGCGCGGGTAGGGGCGGATATTCGGGCAGTTGGAAAGGGGTGTATGAGGCATGAATCGCGAGAGCGACAAGCACGGGCCGAGGCTGGACGACGACCAGAAGCAGGACGGCGTGGGCTCCACCCATGTGGAGGAGTGGCGTCAGCAGGAGGATCCGCTGCCGCGGGGCTCCTACCCTCCGGGGCACGAGCCGGGCACACCTGAGGGCATCTCGGCCGAGGGCGTGGACCAGCGCAGTGAGCTGGCCAAGTGGCTGAGTGACGCCGACTACCCCGCCGACAGGGGAACGCTGAGGGCGCACGCCGAGCGCGCCTCGGCCCCCGACTTCGTGCTGGAGGCCGTGGACGGCCTGCCGGAAGGCACCAGGTTCGCCAACATCGCCGCGGTGGCCAAGGAGCTCGGACTGGGCATCGAGCGAAAGAGGTGGTGAGGTGAGGCTCGACTTCGCCCGCCCGATGTACGAGCGCCAGGGGCCTTACGCCTCGGTCTACCTCGCGGGGTTGAGCACCGAGGACAGACGACGGCGCTGGCGCTCGCTGAGAGAGGGCATGGAGGAGGCGGACCAGACCACACTCGACGCGCTGGAGGCGGCCGCGACCGACCCCGCCCCCGGCCAGGCCATGTTCGCGGCGGGAGGCGAGCTGATGCTGGCCGAGACGCTTTCCGAGCCGCCGCCGCAGGAGCAGGCGCGCTGGTCGCCGCTGCCGCACGTGACGCCGCTGCTGATGCTGCGCGGCGAGAACGTGCCGCACCTGCGCGTCATCGTGGACCACGCGGGCGCGGAGGTGACGGTGGTCGGTGGCGGGTCGCCGCGCAGGACGACCGCCGAGGCCGAGCGGTGGCCGCTGCAGAAGACGGCGCAGGGCGGCTGGTCGCAGAAGAGGTACGAGCGGGTGGCGGACGAGGACTGGGAGCAGAACGCCTCCGCCGTGGCCAGGGAGATCGACGAGCAGGTGCGCAGGATCGGCGCGGAGCTGGTCGTGGTGGCGGGTGAGCCGAAGTCGCGCTCGCTGGTCTGCGACCACCTGGGCACCAAGGCCTCCGACAGGGTGATGATGGTCGAGCACGGCAGCCGCGCCGACCACGGCCCCTACGAGAGCGACGCGGAGATCAGCCTCGACTCCTGGATCGAACGCCGCAGGAGCGAGCTGCTCGACAGGCACCGCGACGCGGAGGGGCCTGTCGGCATCGAGCAGGTGGCGCGCGCCCTCCGGGAGGGCAGGGCCCACGCGGTGCTGCTGCCGGGCGAGCTCCCCGAGCTGGTGTGGACGGGCATGGGGGGCACGCAGCTGTCGATCGAGGCCGAGGAGCTGCGCAGGTGGGGGGTGGAGGCGCCGGTCCAGGACCGCGCGGACTCCGCGATCGCCAGGGCGGCCGCGATGACCGACACCGAGCTGTGGTTCTCTCCCGAGGTGAAGGACGTCGCGGCGGTGATCAGGTACTGACGATCACTTCGAGGGTGCGGGGACCGTGAACGCCCTCGACCCTGTTCAGTTCGATGTCGCTGGTGGCCGAGGGGCCGCTGATCCAGGTCAGCGGTCGCGCGGGGTCGAGCCTGGCCACCGCTTCGGGAACGCCGGAGACGATCTGGTCGGCCCGCACCACGCACAGGTGGTAGTCGGGCACCAGCGTCAGCGCCCTGCGCCCCTGGTCGGGGCCCGCGTCGAGGACGATGGTGCCCGTCTCGGCGATGGCGACGGCGCAGCCTGTGACCACGCCGTCGGCGCTCAGCAGTTCGTCCTCCGGCACGGCCTGCCCGACGGCGAACGCGGCTCCTCCCGGCACGATCATGCGCTTTCCCTTGGTCACCTCGGCGACCAGCGCGGGCACCTCGGCCGCGGGGACCACGTGGACGATCGCCCGGTAGTCGTCGACGCGCTCGGCGAAGTGGGCGACCAGGTCGTCGCGGGGGATGGTCATGCGGTAGTCGCGCGGGATCTCCACCTCGGCAGCCCCCTGGACCGCCTTCCGCACCCTGTCGAGAATCTCCTGACGAGCGCTGTGTCGGCCTGGTCGCTCGCTACGCTCGCTCATTGCGGGCCCACCACTCTCTGAAGGACTCCTTGGGGATCTCGGGCAGGTCTCTGGTGTCGGTCCAGGCCGACAGCGGACCGGGCAGGCGTTTGGGCACCAGCTTGCGGAAGCGTGAGGCCAGGCGCTGGGCCTTGGCCAGCCGTACCTCCTTGGCCAGCACCCATCCCGCCACCCGCATGCCCGCGCGCTCGGCGCGCGGGTGGGCCACCTTGGCGCGCAGGTCGACCAGCACCTCGGGGATGTCGATCGCCACGGGGCAGGCGTCGAAGCAGGCCCCGCACAGCGTGGAGGCGTAGGGCAGCGAGGCGTCGAGGGCGGAGCCGAGGCCGCGCAGCTGCGGGGTGAGGATGGCGCCGATCGGCCCCGGATAGACCGAGCCGTAGGCGTGGCCGCCCGCCCGCTCGTAGACGGGGCAGACGTTGAGGCAGGCCGAGCAGCGGATGCAGCGCAGCGCCTGGCGGCCGACCTCGTCGGCCAGGACGTTCGTGCGGCCGTTGTCGAGCAGCACCAGGTGGAAGGCCTGGCCCTCGGTCGCGCCCGTCCAGGTGGAGGTGTAGGGGTTCATCCGCTCGCCGGTGGAGCTGCGCGGCAGCAGTTGGAGGAAGACCTCGAGGTCGCGCCAGGTGGGCAGCAGCTTCTCGATGCCGACGACGCTGATCAGGGTCTCGGGCAGTGTCAGGCACATCCGGCCGTTGCCCTCTGACTCGAGCACCACGCAGGTGCCCGTCTCGGCGATCATGAAGTTGGCGCCCGAGATGGCGACCTTGCTGCGCAGGAAGCGCTCGCGCAGGTGGAGCCTGGCCGCCTCGGCCAGCGCGGCGGGCTCGTCGGTGAGGTCGGCGGGGGCGTCGCCCATCTTCGCCAGGAAGATCTCGCGGATCTCCGAGCGGTTGCGGTGGATGGCCGGCACCAGGATGTGGCTGGGGAAGTCGTCGCCGAGCTGGACGATCAGCTCGGCCAGGTCGGTCTCGTAGGCGGTGATGCCCTGCGCGGCCAGGTGCTCGTTGAGGCCGATCTCCTGGGTGGCCATCGACTTGACCTTGACGACCTCGCTCTCGCCGGTCTGCTTGACCAGGTCGGTGACGATGCGGTTGGCCTCGTCGGCGTCGCGCGCCCAGTGGACCCGCCCGCCCGCCTTCTCGACCGCCTCCTCCATCTGGACGAGGTAGCGGTCGAGGTGGCGCAGCGTGTGATCCTTGATCGCCTTGCCCGAGGCCCGCAGCTGCGCCCAGTCGGGCAGCTCGCCGACCACCGAGGCCCGCTTGCCGCGGATCGTGTGGGTGGCCTTGCGCAGGTTGAAGCGCAGCTGGGAGTCCTGCACCGCCTTGGCGGAGTTGGCGGGGAAGTCTCCCGGCATGCCGATGAAGACGCTCATCGCGCGTCCAGGATCTCGGCCAGATGCATGATGCGCACTCCCGTCTTCTGGCGGCGCAGCGTGCCGCCGATGTGCATGAGGCAGGAGTTGTCGGCCGCGCAGAGCACCTCCGCCCCGGTGTCCATGACGTTGCGGACCTTGTCGGAGCACATCGCGGCCGAGATCGCGGGGTTCTTCACCGCGAACGTGCCGCCGAACCCGCAGCATTCGTCGGCCCCTTCGAGCGGCACCAGTTCGAGGCCGCGCACGTGGCTGAGCAGCCTCGTGGGCCTGTCGCCGAGATGCAGCCCCCTGAGCGAGTGGCAGGTGGGGTGGTAGGTCACCCTGTGCGGGAAGTACGCGCCGACGTCCTCCACCTCGAGCACGTCCACCAGGAACTCCGACAGGTCGTGCACCGGCGGGGCCTGCACGCCCAGCCTCGGGTACTGCTCGCGCACCATCGCCGCGCAGGAGCCCGAGGGCGCCACGACGGCGTCGTAGCCGTCGAACACGTCGGCGAAGTGCCTGGCCAGCCGTACCCCCTCCTCGCGGTAGCCGGTGTTGACGTGCATCTGCCCGCAGCAGGTCTGAGCCTTCGGGAAGTCGACGTCGCAGCCGAGGCGGCGCAGTAGCGACACCACCGCCTTCCCCGTGTCGGGGAAGAGTGTGTCGTTGACACACGTGATGAACAGGGCGACTCGCACGGCACTCCCTTCTGGGTATGGTCTGACCATAGTATGGTCTGACCATATGAGGAAGTCGCGGACGTTCGAAGATGTCATCGCCCAGATCGAGCGGCGCATCGCCGACGACGGCCTCACCGTCGGCGACCGCCTGCCCGGCGAGCGGCAACTGGCCGAGCAGCTTCAGGTGGGCCGCTCGTCGGTGCGCGAGGCCCTGCGGGTGCTCGAGACGCTCGGCGTGATCACCTCGCAGGCCGGCAGGGGGCCCGACGCGGGCGCCGTGCTCATCTCCAGGCCCGAGAGCGCGCTGGCCGACCTGCTGAGACTGCACCTCGGCACGGCCTCGCTCGCGCTGCCCGAGGTGATCGACACCAGGCTGATGATCGAGCAGTGGGCGGTCCAGCACGTCGACGCGCCCGAGGCCATGGAGGTCATGCGGTCGGCGCTCGACTCCATGGAGGCGGCGGCGTCCTTCGAGGAGTTCGTCGACCACGACGTCACCTTCCACATGGGGGTGGCGCTGCTGTCGGGCAACAGGCTCCTGGCCGCCACCATGCGAGCCCTGCGCCAGACGATCCACGCCTACTCCGTGTCGGCGGTGCGGGCGGCGGGCCGTACCGACGTGCTGATGGCCGATCACTGGCGCATCTACGAGCTGGTGGGGGCGAGGGACGGGCAGGGCGCGGCCCGCGCGGTGGCCGACCACCTCGCGCACGCCTATCCCTCGCTGACCGGCGAAGGCCCCGCGCGATCAGGCGACCCAGCCTGATCAGGCGCCCTGGGACGATCGGGCGCCCATGGATGATCAGGCGAAGGCGTCCTTGTGGTCGCGCGCCCAGTCCGCGAAGCTCCGGGGCGCGCGGCCGAGGACGGCCTCGACGTCGCCGCTGAGCACGGCCGCGCCACCGCCCGCGATGAAGGCGGAGCCCGTCATGAACACCTCGACCATGAGCGGGTCCATCCCCGAGGTCAGCATCCCCTCCCTGGCCGCCTCCAGCGGCACCGGCACCGTCGCCACGTCACGGCCGAGCACCTCGCCGAGCACCTCAGCCTGGCCGGGCACGCTGATCACCTCGGGCCCCGTGAGCGTGTAGGTCCTGCCGTCGTGCTCGCCCGTGAGCGCCTCCACCGCGACCGCCGCCACGTCGCGCGGATCGACCACGCCCTGCCCGCCGTCGCCCGTCATGTTCGGGATCGGCAGGCCCGCGCCGACGGCCTGCGCCCACATCAGCGCGTTGGAGGCGAAGCCGGCGGGCCGCAGGAGCGTCCATGCCATCCCGCTGTCGCGCACGGCCTGCTCGCCGGGGTGGTGCCAGGAGCGCACGTCGTTCTCCTCTGTGCTCTCGCCGGTGCCCATGGCCGAGATCTTCACCACCTTCCTGGTGCCCGCCCGCCTGGCCGCCTCGACGAGGGCGAGGTCGTGCCGGGCGAGGTCCGTGCCGAAGGCGGTCACCAGGAGCACGCTGTCGACGCCCCGCAGCGCCCGCTCCAGCGAGCCCGGGTCGGCGAAGTCGCCCCGCACCCCCTCGACGCCCAGCTTCGACAGGTGGCGCGCCATCGGGCGGACCCGCTCACCCCTGTCCGCCAGCTGACGGAGCACTTCACTGCCGATGGTGCCCGTGGCACCGGTGATCAGGATCATGTCTCCACGGTGGCGCCCTGGAGGGGCCGCCCTATAGGAATTTTCGGCACAGCCCGCGCCTTGGTCCGAGTCATGAGCGTCTGGGTGGAGGAGATCAGCGAGAGCGCGGTCGACGACAGGAACATCGTGCACGTGCGCGAGCCCGATCCCGCGACCGTGCTCGCCTTCCGGGCCTCCGAGGAAGGGCACGGCGACCTCATGGTGCTGGGTCCTCGCACTCGCGCGTCCTACCTGACGCCGAAGGTGCTCTCCCGGTGCGTCACCGTCCGGCTGCGGCCCGGCTGGGCCAGGGCGGCGCTGGGCGTGCCCGTGAGCGAGCTCGTCGACCGTGTCGTGCCGCTGCGCGAGCTGTGGGGCGCGCGGGCCGACCTGCTGGCCGAGCGCATGAAGGACAGGCCGGGCGAGGAGTCCGCGCTGATCGAGGAGGCGCTGCTGGGCCGCCTGGCCTCGTGCTCGCCCGCCGACCTGTCGCAGGCGGGGCTGCTGGACGCCGCCGTCGGCAGGCTCTCCGTCTCGCGCCGCCCGCCGTACGCGACGAGGGAGGGGACGGCCCCGCGCGTGCCCGACGTGGCGCGCGACCTCGGCATCAGCGAGCGCCATCTGCGCACGCTGTTCACCGGCGCGGTCGGGGTGGCGCCCAAGCGCTTCGCCCGCATCGACAGGGTGCGCGACGTGCTGGCCAGGGCAGGCACCGGCAGCTGGGCGTCGCTGGCGGCCGAGTCGGGCTACTACGACCAGTCACACCTGACCGCCGACTTCCGCTCGGTGATGGGCGTCTCCCCTGGCGCCTTCATGGTGGGCGAGCTGCCCGCCGCCACCACCTGCTCCGCCTAGGGCCGCGGCTCGCTATCCGCCGGAGACGTCGGCCGTGCGGCACGTCGCGCCCGAGCACGCCCGCATCATGTCGAGACGGGCCTGCAGGTTCGCCAGCAGGTCCGCGGGCGCGGTCCTGGCCAGGTTGTGGAGCTGGTAGGGGTCCTGGGTGAGGTCGTAGAGCTGGATCTCGCCCGTCTCGTACCTCACGTAGGTGTGGGTCTCGGTGCGCAGCGCCGCGTAGGCGGGCACGGGCGTCTGCCTGGCCGACCTCTTGTTGGCGGGACGGGTGAACTCGATCAGCGCGTTGCGCCGCCACGGCGTCGGCGTGAGGCCGCGCAGCAGCGGCACCAGCGAGCGCCCCTCGGCGAAGTCGGGGGTCCTCGCCCCTCCGAGCTCGGCGAAGGTGGGCGCGAGGTCGACGGTCTGTGCCATGGCGTGGATGGTCGAGCCGGGCTTCACGCCGGGCCCTCGCACCACCAGCGGCACCTTCACCGCCTCCTCGAACGGCGTGGTCTTGCCCTGCTGCAGGCGGTGGGTGCCGAGGTGGAAGCCGTTGTCCGAGGCGAAGAACAGGTATGTGTTCTCGAGCTTGCCCGTCCTCCTCAGCGCCTCGACCAGGGTGGCGACCATGTCGTCCACGCCGAGCATGGAGCGCATCCTGCGCCCGTACCGCTCGTCGACGCGCGCCTCGGCCTCAGGGTCGAGCAGCGGCCTGCCGCGCAGCCACGCGGGCTCCTCCTCGACGTTCTGCTGGTTGAAGGAGGGCGGGCGAGGCGCCTTCACGCCGGGGAAGGCCGAGACGTGACGGCGGGCGGGGTTGGCCGGGTTGTGCGGGGCGACCGGCGCGAGGTAGAGGAAGAAGGGCTCGTCGTCCGAGGTGACGAAGTCCTCGGCCTCGCGCGTCAGGACGTCGGTCAGGTAGTCGTCCTCCTCCCATCCGTACTCCTCCACGTCGCCGTTCTCGTTGAGCGTGTAGTCGTACTCCTCGTACAGCCGCTTGACCGGGACGTACCACTCGTCCCAGCCGGGCGGGACGTAGTCGGCGGTCGCCGTCTTACCTGGATAGTGGTTGAGGTACTTGCCCATCATCGCGGTGCGGTAGCCGGCGTCCTTCATCCAGGTGCCGATCGTGGAGCGTTCCAGACCCGCGGTGTGGAACCGGTCGAAGCCCCCCTCGGGGGCGGTGTTGGTCCAGACGGTGTGGCTGTGGACGTACTGCGAGCGCAGGATCGACGCCCTCGACGGACAGCACCAGGAGTTCGTGACGAACATGTGGTCGAAGCTGACGCCCTGCTGGACGAGCTGGCCGGTGATGTTGGGGAAGTTCTGCAGCACGCCGTACTCGAGGTCGTCGACGAGGACGAAGAGGATGTTCGGCCGCACCGGTGCCGCGGCTCCCGCCGGTACCGAGTTGCCCGGCATGGCGAGCAGTGGGTACAGCAGCAGCAGACAGACCAGTCGGCGCAACCCCTTCATCAGCACAGGTCTGAACTTCCCGAAAGTCACGCATTGACACCCCTCACAGCGTTATTAGAACCTGTTCTCATTTACGGAGGTGTCGCATGAAGTTGGGGCTGAACCTGGGCTACTGGCAGCGCCACGCGGACGATGCGACCGAGGTCGTCCAGACCGCCGAGCGCCTCGGCTACGACTCGGTATGGACGGCCGAGGCCTACGGCAGCGACGCCTTCACCCCCCTCGCGTGGTACGGCGCGCGCACCAAGCGCATCAAGCTCGGCACCTCCGTCGCGCAGCTGTCGGCGCGCACGCCCGTCGCCACCGCGATGACCGCGATGACGCTCGACCACCTCACCGGCGGGCGGTTACTGCTCGGCGTCGGCGCGTCGGGCCCTCAGGTGGTGGAGGGCTGGTACGGCCAGCCGTTCCCCCGGCCGCTGGCCAGGACCCGCGAGTACGTCGAGATCATGCGCAAGGTGTGGCGGCGGGAGGAGCCTGTCACCAACGAGGGCCCGCACTACCCTCTGCCGCTGCCCGGCGGACTGGGCAAGCCGCTGAAGCTCATCACCCATCCCCTGCGCCCCGACATCCCCGTCTACATCGGCGCCGAGGGCCCCAGGAACGTCGCCATGGCCGCCGAGATCGCCCAGGGCTGGCTGCCCCTGTTCACCTTCCCCTCGAAGATCTCCGAGCTGTACGGCGAGTTCCCCGAGGGCTTCGACGTCGCCGCCATGGTCATGGTCGCGATCACCGACGACGTCAGGAGCGCGCTCGACGGGGTCAAGATGATGCTCAGCCTCTACATCGGCGGCATGGGCGCCAAGTCACGCAACTTCCACGCCGACATCGTCGGCAGGATGGGCTACGCCGAGGCCGCCTCCCGCATCCAGGCCCTCTACCTGGCAGGACGCAGGCAGGAGGCCTTCGACGCCATCCCCGACGAGCTGGCCGACGGCATCTCCCTGGTCGGCCCGCCCGGCAGGATCAAGGAGCGCCTGCAGCTGTGGCGCGACTCGCCCGTGACCACCCTGCTGGTCATGGGCCCGCGCGACGAACGCTCCCTGACCACCGTCCGCGACCTGGTGCTCGGCTAGTCAGGACGGGGAGCGGGGTCGTCGGTGACCGCGCGCAGCAGCGGACGGCTCAGCGCGCCGGCGCCGACCACGCCGGCGAACCCGACCACGACGCACACCGCCAGCATGATCGCCCCCGAGACGTTCGGTGACGTCATCATGAAGGGCGAGGCGCAGAACACCCCGACCGCGATCGAGCCGCCGCCCATCACGACGAGCGGGATCAGCGTCTCCGACCTGCGCGCCCTGTCCAGCACCTCCAGCGGGGTGCCCGCCAGGCGCAGCAGCGCGTAGGTCTGGCGGCGGTCCAGTACCGAGGAGGCGGCGGTGATGCCCGAGCTGGCGATCGCCACCAGGAACGACACCGACAGCACGACGATCGTGCCGGTGGCGATGTCGTCGAGCAGCTGCCCCGTGAAGCGCTGGTCGTCGGCCTCGCTGGTGGCCGAGCGGCCGGGGACCAGCCCGTCGAGCGCCGTGCGCGCCCTGTCGAGGTCGGCCGTGCGCACGTCGGTGACGACCAGGTTCTTCTCGGTCTTCACCGTGGCCTTCACGCCCGCCTTCGCGAGCCGCTCCCGCGCCTGGTCCGCCACGACCGCGGTGTTCGGCGCGGTGAGCCTGAGCTGCTCGCTCGCGACGTGCCCGGCCAGAGCGTTGCCAGGGCTGAGCAGCCCGAGGAAGCCCGCGACGAACCCCGTCAGCGCCACGCCGCTGACCGTCCGCCACGCCGAGCGAGGGTCGTCCATCAGCCTGCGCCCCGCCAGCAGCTTGGCCGGCCTCTTGGCGCGCTTGGCGGTGATCCTGCCGATGAGGCCGACCGCCCAGGGGCCGACCAGGTTGATACAGAGGAAGGCCAGGCCGAGCACCACCGCCACCACGCCGACGCTCGCACTCGTGCCGAGCATGGGGACCACGGCCAGCACCGCGAGCAGCGCGACCAGCCTGACGGCGCGCATGCCGGGCGGCGTCTCCCTCTTGGCCACGCCGAGGGGGCTGACCACGACCCTGCGCAGTCCCACGACCGCCGACAGCCCCACCAGCACGGGCACGGCCACCAGGACGCCGAGCACGACGAGCGGACCGGGCAGCAGGTCGCTGGCGAACCAGGGGCCTCCGCCGATCCTGATCCTGGTGAGCAGGGGGACCGCCAGGCCGTACAGCACGGTGCCGAGGACCGCCCCCGCGAACGCGACGATCATCGCCTCGGCCACGGTCATCCTGACCACCTGGCCAGGCGTGGCGCCGACCAGTCTGAGCGCGGCCAGTCGCTGGTCGCGGCGGGCCACGGTGAGCCGCGCCGCGGCCCCGCCGAAGACCAGCAGCGGCACCACCATGAGCACGCTGGCGATCAGGGCCAGGATTCGGTACCCCTCGGCGTCCTCGCTCGGGACGCCCGCCAGGGAGTCGACCTTGGTGGGCGAGATGTCGCCGCGCAGGGAGTCGCCGCGCGAGACGGTCATCGCCGGGGCGTCGCGCTCGTGACCCACGACCGCGACCAGCTCCTCGGGGTGGACGAGCGCGGCCTCGCCCAGCACGCCTGTGACATCGGAGAAGCGTCCGGCGAGCTGGTCTCCTGGCAGCTTCCTGGCCAGCTCGGCCAGGGCGGGTGAGAGCCAGGTCTCCCCCGGCGCGGGAAAGCGCGCCATTCCGGGTGGCGGCTGCGCCTTCGGGCCGAGCGCGGCCAGGTCGACGACGGTGATCTGCCTGTCCCCCACGTAGTCGGCGCGCCCGGCCTCGATCGCGACCGGCTGCCCCGTGGCCTGGACCGGATTGCGCCAGGCGCCCCTGTCGGCGCGTCCTGAGAAGGCGACGTTGGCCGAGACCGCGAAGAGCAGCAGCCCCGTGGAGATCACCACCGCGCCCAGCGTCAGCCAGGTGCTCAGCATGCCCCTGCGTCCGCCGCCCCTGAGCAGGCGCCAGGTGAGGCTCATGAGCGTGCTCACTGGCTCACCGCGCTGTGCAGCAGGTTGCCGTCGCGGACCTCGACCGTGCGGTCGCACCACCCGGCCACACCGGGGTCGTGGGTGACCACGATGAGCGAGGCGCCGTTGTGCTTGGTCGCCTCCACCAGCAGGCGCATCGTCTCGTGGCCGGTGCTCTGGTCGAGCGCGCCCGTCGGCTCGTCGGCGAATACCACGGCGGGCTTGGTCACCAGCGCCCTGGCGATCGCCACCCGTTGCGCCTGCCCGCCCGACAGCTCACCTGGCCTGCGCCCCTCCATGCCGCCCAGGCCCAGCGGGACGAACCACTGCCTGGCCTGCCGTACGGCGTCGGGCCTCGAGACGTTGCCGAGCATGAGGGGCAGCGCCACGTTCTCCTCCGCGGGCAGCTCGGGCAGCAGCTGGCCGAACTGGAAGACGAAGCCGAACCTGGTCCTGCGCAGAGCGCTGCGCTCGCGCTCCTTCATCGAGTCGATGCGCCGGCCGAGCAGGTGCACCTCCCCCGCGTCCGGCTTCATGATCCCGGCCAGGCAGTGCAGCAGCGTGGACTTGCCCGAACCGCTCGGGCCCATGATCGCCACCGCCTCCCCCGCCCTGATGGAGATGTCCACACCGTTCAGTGCCACCGTCTGGCCGAAGCTCTTGGCCAGACCGTGTCCCGCGAGTACGTCGTTCATGGGAACGACCTTGTCGCGCGGGGCCATGGGGCCGGATCGGCCGTGCGTCCGATGGGCATCGGCCGATCGGACGATCTCCCGTGATTAGGCTTACCGCTGTGACGATTCGTGTGCTCATCGCCGACGACCAGGAACTGGTGCGGACGGGCTTCCAGATGATTCTCGAGGCCCAGCCCGACATGGAGGTGGTCGCCGCCGTGGCCGACGGGGCCGACGCGGTGGAGGCGGCCAGGCGGCTGCGCCCCGACGTGTGCCTGCTCGACATCAGGATGCCCAAGCTCGACGGGCTGGAGGTGACCAGGATCCTGGCGGGTCCAGGCGTCGAGAACCCCATGCGCGTGGTGATCGTCACGACCTTCGACCTGGACGAGTACGTCTACGGCGCGCTGCGGTCCGGCGCCACCGGCTTCCTGCTCAAGGACAGCGGCCCGACCCTGCTGCTGGAGGCCATCAGGGCCGCGGCCGCCGGTGACGCGCTGGTCTCCCCTTCGGTGACCGTACGGCTGCTGCAGCACCTGGCCCAGCCCGCCGCCGGCGCCGTCAGGCCGTTGAATGACCCGCTGACCGAGCGGGAGCTCGACGTCGCGCGCCTGGTCGCCAGGGGCAGAACCAACCAGGAGGTGGCAGCCGAGCTCTTTGTCTCCCTTTCCACCGTCAAGACCCATATCGGCAGCATCATGGCCAAACTCGGGGCGAGGAATCGGGTGGAAATCGCAGCATGGGCGTGGGAGTCCGGCGTGGTGAGCTGATTAACGGAGGGCCAGGCGGGATACATGTGAATCAGAACCTCAGCGCATGCCCGGGGGGAGAGATTCGTGCGCCTTACCCCTTCCGTAGCGAAACGGTCGGCTTCGACCGTTTACCTGGCTCTCGCGGCGCAGCTCGCCGCGATGACGGCCCTGGTGGCGTTCGAGGAGATACGCGGCAGGCGCCTGGCCGCCGAGATCGTCACCATGGGCGGCGACCCACGCGCCCCCGGCGCGGAGGCCGTGGTCGGCGCGGTCACCCTGTTCGCCGTGCTGATGCTGGCCGCCGTGACCACCACGTTCGCGGCGGGCGCCGCCTACCTGACCTGGCTGGTCAGGGCGCGCCGCGCCAACAAGGCCGCCAACCCCTCCGGGCCCGTGCTGGCGGCCTGGCTGCTGCCGGGGATCAACCTGATCGCTCCCGTCATGCTGGTGGACGAGGTGTGGAGGGGCGCCCGCCCGCCGTTCGACCGCAGGGGCCGCTGGCTCGCGCTGGTCGGCGCGTGGTGGCTGAGCTGGCTGACGGCGGTGGCGCTGGTCGCGATCCGGCTGCCGCTGCGCGACTCGACGGGCGACCTGACGGGGCTGAGCGGGCTCGAACTGGGCGCGGCGGCGGTGGCGGCCCTGCTGTGCGCCTGCACGGTCCGCGAGATCACCCGCATCCAGACCGCCCCCGCCCGCCTGCCCCGCCTCACCCCCGCCATCCCCTGACCCGGGTCAGGCGGCTTGGGTGGGGCCTGAGCTGCCCTGGCTGGCGTGCCAGAGCCGGCGGGGCGGGGTGACGACGCCGGGCGTGGGGCCGATGTCGGAGTAGGGGGAGATGCGGAAGCCGTTGGCGTACTCGATGCGGCGGCCGCCCACCCCCTCCGTTGGCGGCTCACGGCGCTCGAGCAGGGCGAGGACCGCTTCCAGGCCGTTCTTGCGCCAGGCGGCGTCGAGGTCCACGAGGTTCCAGCAGTCGACGGCGCGCATGGAGACCGCGCGGGTGCCGGTGCGGCGGATCACCCCTCTGGCCACCATCAGCCACGATCCGAACACCGTCGAGGCGCACCTGCCCTGCACCGACTCGAAGAAGGTCAGGTCGACGGGGCCGGTGGAGTCGTCGAGGGTGGTGAAGATGACGCGCTGCCCCGAGCGGACCGCCGGGGTCTGGGTGGCCACCTTGACGCCCGCCACCAGCACCTCCGCGCCGTTGCGCTGGGCCAGGAGATCTCTGGAACGCACCACTCCGATGGCGTCGAGCAGGTCGTCGTGGAAGCTCATGACGTGGCGGCTGACGTCGATGCCGAGGATCTCCAGCTCCGCCTCGACCATCTCGGTCTCGGTCATCTCGGGCAGCTCGCCGGGCTCGATCCGCTCGGCGAATCCCAGGGGCAGCTGCACGGCCGGCTGCTCGTCCACCGGCGCCCGCGAGCCGGGGTGGCGCTCTCCCGTGTAGCCCTTGCGGGCACGGGATCCCGCCTTGACGCCCGAGGCCGAGGCCCGTTCGAGCACGCCGACCTGGGCGACCAGGTCGCGCCTGGTCAGCTCCCCCTCACGCCAGCGGGGTCCTCCCGGACGCAGCGAGTGGAGCGCGTCGAACCCGCCCACCTGGACCAGCCGTTCGATGATCGGACGGGACGGCCTGGCGCGATCCCAGAAGTCGGCCAGCGAGGTGTAGGGCTGTCCCGCCACCATCCGGTCCACCTCCGCCTCGCTCACCCCCTTCACCGCGGAGAACGGCACGCGCAGGCCGTACCCCCTGCCGAGATCCTCCGCCCTGAAGTCGCGCACCCGCCGCCGGTAGCCGTTCTCCTCGCCCCGAGAGTCCGGAGAGTCCGAAGAGGAAGGCGGCCCGAGGGAGGAGGGGCGCACGCTGAGGCGCAGCGGCGCGGGGCCGACGCGCTCGACGGTCCAGTGCCTGGAGGACCTGTTCACGTCCAGGGGAAGGATGGTGACCCCGCACTGCCGGGCCTCGTCGATGATCACCCGCTGCGGGTACATGCCGGGCTCGTGGGTGAGCACCCCGGCGAAGAAGGCGGCCGCGTGGTGCCGTTTGAGCCAGGCCGACTGGTAGGTGGGCAGCGCGAACGCCGCCGCGTGCGCCTTGCAGAAGCCGAACGCCCCGAAGGCGTCCAGGACCTCCCACGCGCGCGTGACCGTCGCCCGGTCATAGATCGGGCGCACGTTGGCGAAGAACCACTCCCTCGCGACCTCGCGCCCTGCGGGATCGCCAAGGCTGCGCCGTACCTTCTCCGCCTCGGACAGCCCCGCCTCCGTCATGATGTCGATGATCTTCAGGACCTGCTCGTGGAAGACGACCACCCCGTTGGTCTCGGTGAGCGCGGCGCGCAGGCTCGGGTGCGGGTAGGAGACGGCCCGCCAGCCGTGCCTGGACTCCAGGTACGGCGTGACCATGTCGGAGTTGACGGGTCCCGGCCTGAACAGCGAGATGTCGACGATCAGGTCGTCCATCGTGCGGGGCTCGAGCTTGGCGACCAGCTCGCGCTGGCCCGGCGACTCGATCTGGAAGCACCCGAGCGTACGGCTGGCGCAGATCATGTCGTAGGTGTCGTCGTCGTCCTGGGCCACGGCGTCGAGTTCGACGTCGACGTCGTCGACCCGCTTGATCTCGGTCAGCGTGTAGGCCATCGCCGACTGCATGCGCACGCCGAGCACGTCGAGCTTGAGCAGCCCCGCCTCCTCGACGTCGTCCTTGTCGAACTGCGACATGGGGAAGTCGAGCGCGCTGCGCTCCACGGGGGTGCGGTCGCGCAGGCCCGAGTTGCCGACCAGCACCCCGCACGGGTGCAGCGCGATGTGCCTGGGCAGCCCGTCGAGCTTCTCGGCCAGCTGGAACACCCTGCCGAGCCCCGCCTCGTCGAGCCTGCTCTCGCGCAGCTCGGGCAGGTCCTTCAGCGAGGCGGTGATCTGGCGGGCGCGGATGTGCGGGAAGGCCTTGGCGATCGCGTCGACCTCGTGGGGCGGCAGGCCCATCGCGCCGCCCACGTCGCGCAGGGCGCTGCGGGCGCGGTAGGTCTCCATCATGGACACGCAGGCCACGCGCGCCTCGCCGTACATGTCGTAGATCGCCTTGTAGCAGTCGAGGCGGCGGGCGGATTCGACGTCGATGTCGATGTCGGGCAGGCCGATGCGGCCCTCGGACAGGAAGCGCTCCATGAGCAGGCCGTGGTGGAGCGGGTTCACCTCGCCGATGCCGATGAGGTAGTTGACCAGGCTGCCGGCGCCCGAGCCGCGGATGGCGCAGCGGATGCCCATGTGCCGGATCTTGTCGGTGATGCCGACGACGGCCATGAAATATCCGGACAGCTGCTTCTTCTCGATGATGTTCAGCTCGGACTCGAGCCGCTCGCGGGCGTTCCTGTCGCCGCGCAGGCCCCTGTCGTCGAGGCCGTCCTCGCAGCGGTGGCGCAGCAGCGGCACGGGGTCGCGGCCGATCTCGGGCAGGTGCAGGCCGGGCGGGTCGTTGCGGAGGGCGAGCAGGTCCTTCGGCTCGATCACGCACGCCTCGGCGAGGGCGCGCGTGGTGTGCAGCAGCCTGTTGACCCTCGCCTGGTCACCGCCGCAGACCTTGTGGGCGACCCTGCGCATCTCGTCGGTGCTCTTGAGATAGGCGTGGGAGGTGGTCCTGTCGAGGTGCCTGGGGTGCAGAGGGACCAGTTGCCGGGCGGCGTCGAGCACGTCGCCGGTCTGGTGGTCGGCGGGGTCGAGGTACCTGGCGGCGTTGGTGAGGACGGCGGGCACGCCGGACTCCTCGGCGAGGGCGAGCATGCGGACGGCGGTGGTGGCGTCGCGGTAGCCGTACTGGTCGACCAGTTCGATGACGACGCCGCGCACGTGGGAGCGCCAGAGGTTCAGCAGTGTCCTGGCGTGCTCGTCACGTCTGGCCGCCACCGCGCGGCCGACGTCGGACCTCGGGCCGAGCAGCACGACGAGCCCGTCGTCGGGGCCGAACCCGCTCTCGGATCCTCGCAGGCCCCCGGGGCGCGCGGGGTCGCGTGAGAGGGAGGCGCCTGGCGCGGGGGCCGGGCCCTGGTGACCGAAGGAGCTCGGGCCCGAGGAGCCCGCGGCCCATTCGGCGACCAGCTCGCGGGTGAGCGCGGGCTCTCCCCTGACGCCCGTGTGGTGGGCGGCGGTGACCAGGCGGCACAGCCGGGACCAGCCGCCGGAGCGGGCCAGCACGGTGACCCTGTCCTCGGCGTCGGGACCGGTCCGCGGGCGCGCCTCCCGCGGACCGGAAGCACCGAGGGCGCCGGAAGCCCGGGGAGCGCCCGCCAGGGAAGCGCCGGAGGCGGGAGCCGACCGGGTGGAGCCTGGGGCGGCCGAGCGCGAGCGCTGCGAGGCGGGCCTGGTGGAGCCGGAGAGCGGGCCGTGGTCCTCCTCCGAGGCGGCGGGCACGGCGCCCGCGAAGGGCGCGAGCGCGAAATCCACGCCGAACACCGGCGAGATCCTCGCGTCCGCGCACGCCTGGGCGTGCTTGAGCGCCCCGTAGAGCCCGTCGCGGTCGGTCAGCGCGAGGATGTCCATCCCGTGCTCGGCCGCCCGCCGGGCCAGGGCATGGGGGAAGGCGGTGCCGTAGCGCATCGAGTAGGCGGAGCTCATGTGCAGGTGAGGGAAGGAGGTCATCAGTCCCACGCCCTCAGCAGCAGCCAGCCCTCGCTGGCGGTGTCGAAGCGCAGCTCGTAGGAGCCGAGATCACGCCCGGGGCTGGCCTCGACGCGCCAGAACTGGCGCTCGCCGGGATCGCCCTCGCGGGTCTTCCACCATTCGCGGGCCACCACCCACTGGTCGAGGACGCGGCGGACGAGGTAGAGCCGGTCGCGCCAGACGAACTGGGTCGGCTGGCCCTCTCGGGTCCACACCTCTATGGGATCGCCGTAGAGTCTGCTCAAGACGCTTCTTCTCCCCGTGGCTCTGGGTCTGTTGCTGAGCCACCCGGGGGAAGTCGGGTGTTACTTCGAGCATATGTTCGAAGTCATGAGAGCGCAAGCCGGGTGAGCGGGTTCGCGCCGATCGAGTTGCGGATGCTGAAGGCGACGCTGCCCGCCCGGTACCGGTCGTCCGACCACTCCACGGGCCGCCCCTCCTGGGTGGTGGTGACCCTGCGCTGGCGCAGGAGCGGGCTGCCCCTCCGCACCCCCAGCAGGCGGGCGTCCTCGCTGCCCGCGGCGACCGCGTCGATGAGGTGCTCGCCGTAGGCGAAGACGAGCCCCACGCTCTCGTAGAGCCCCTGGGTCACGGAGACGCAGTCAGGCGGCAGCGCCTCCACCGCGCCGGCGATCCACGAGGCGTAGACGGTCCGCTCCAGCAGCACGGGCTCGCCCTCCAGTGTGCGCAGTCGCAGCACCTCCAGGACCTCGGGGCTGCCGAGCCTGACCAGCTCGGCGGGTCCCGCCCTGCGGCGGCGCTGTCCGAGCACTTCGCCGCCCACCCTGTGCCCCTTGGACCTGGCCCACTGGGCGAAGCTGTGCAACTCGGCGAAACTCTGGCTGCGCTCGCCGCCCAGCACGATGCGCCTGGCTCCCTGTCGCGAGCCCACCAGGCCCTCCGCGGCCAGGACGGCCACCGCCTGCCGTACGGTGCCCCTGGCGGCGGAGTAGCGCGCAGCGAGCTCGGCCTCCGAGGGCAGCTGCGACCCGACGGGATGGACCCCGGCGAGGATCTCGTCGCGCAGCTCAGCGGCGATGAGTTCATAGCGCGCGGCCATATGCGATCCCTCTCGTTCACGAAAAAGCAATGTTTATGCGACTAACTGGGTCTGGCCTTGTTTGTACAAGTTCCCCTAGGTTTTATCCACACCCCCGAGAGTGGAGGCGACGTGTCCGCACCTCGCATCGCAGGCTTGATCGCAGCTCTAACGGTAGTGACCGCGGCGTGCGGCGCAGCGCCGGCCACGGAGACCAAGACGGAAGGCGGGGTGAACGCCGCGACGGCGACCTCGGCCGCCGACTTCGGTGGTCTCGACAAGCTGGTCGAAGCGGCCAAGAAGGAGGGCAACCTCCACGTCATCGCACTCCCGCCGGACTGGGCCAACTACGGCGAAATAATCAAGAAGTTCCAGGAGAAGTACGGCATCGCCATCGAGAGCGAGAACCCCGACGCCTCCAGCGCCGACGAGATCAACGCGGTGAAGACCCGCAAGGGCCAGGATCGCGCGCCCGACGTGCTGGACGTCGGCCAGGCCTTCGCCTTCAGCGGCGCCAAGGAGGGCCTGTACGCCTCCTACAAGGTGCAGAGCTGGGACAAGATCCCCGAGGGCCAGAAGGACCCGAACGGCCTGTGGGTCAACGACTACGGCGGCTACGTCTCCATCGGCTGCGACGCCAAGAAGATCGGCACCTGCCCGCAGACCTTCGCCGACCTGCTGAAGCCCGAGTACAAGGGCAAGGTCGCGCTCAACGGCAACCCGAACAAGTCGGGCTCGGCCTTCGGCGGCGTCTGGGCGGCCTCGCTGGCCGAGGGCGGCTCGCTCGACGACATCGGCCCCGGCGTGCAGTTCTTCAAGAAGCTGAAGGACGTCGGCAACTACAACCCCGTCGAGTCCACGCCGGCCACGGTCGAGAAGGGCGAGACGCCCATCAGCATCGACTGGGACTACCTCAACGCCGGCTACCGCGAGCAGTTCCTGGCCAAGGGCCTCGACTTCCAGGTGGTCGTGCCGACGGACGGCGTCTACGCCCAGTACTACGCGCAGGCCATCAACAAGGACGCCCCGCACCCGGCGGCCGCGCGGCTGTGGATGGAGTTCCTCTACAGCGCCGAGGGCCAGAACCTGTGGCTCAAGGGCGGCGCCCGTCCGGTGCTGATGCCCTCGATGACCACCGAAGGCACCATCGACAAGGCGCTGGCCGACAAGCTGCCGCCGGTCGAGGGTGAGGCCAAGTTCCCGACCGAGGACCAGGTCAACAAGGCCAAGGACGCCCTGGCCAAGACCTGGGACGCGGCCGTCGCCGGCTGATGCGGCGCTCACTCGGCGCGCTGCCGCTGCTCGTCTTCGTCGGGCTCGCCTTCGGGATCCCCGCCATCGCCATGGTGGCGGGGGCCTTCACCCCCGGGCTGGACAACCTGGCGCTGACCCTGCAGGGCGGCTACCTGCTCGCCCTCCTCAACAGCGTGAAGCTCTCGGCCGTGGTGGCGGTGCTGGGCGCGGTGCTCGGCACCTTCCTCGCCCAGGCCGTCGTCACCTCCCGCTCGACGGCGCTGCGCGAGGCCGTCCTGACCGCCTCGGGCGTGCTGGCCAACTTCGGCGGCGTGCCGCTGGCCTTCTTCTGGGTGGCCACGCTCGGCAACGCGGGCGTGGTCAGCGGCCTGCTCGGCCTGCCGTCCGGCTCGCTGTTCAGCTTCTGGGGCCTGGCCCTGGTCTACCTGTACTTCGCCGTGCCGCTCATGGTGCTGGTCATCGCGCCGGCCCTGGACGGCCTGCGCCCGCAGTGGCGCGAGGCCGCCGCCAACAACGGCGCCACCACCTGGCACTACTGGCGCCACGTCGGCCTGCCCGTGCTGACCCCCGGCCTGCTCGGCGGCGTGGTGCTGCTGTTCGGCTCGGCCTTCGCCGCCTACGCCACCGCCTCGGCGATGGGGGCGGGCACCGTGCTGCCGCTGGTCACGCTGAAGATCGCGGCGGCCCTCTCCGGCGACGTGCAGACCGGTTTCGAGAACGTGGGCCTCGCGCTCAGCCTGGACATGGTCCTGGTCGCCGCGCTGGTCATGGCGGTCTACCTGCCGCTGCAGAAGAGGAGCACCCGATGGCTGCAGTGAGGTGCGCGCCATGACCACGCTCGCGCCCGTCGCGCCGGTCCCCGAGACCGTGCCCTCGGGGCAGGCCCGCACGGGCGGGTCCAGGCTCTGGCGCCGCTTCGTCCTGGCGCTGGCCGGCATCTACTTCCTGGTCCCGCTCGGCGCGTCCTTCTGGTTCACGATCTACAACGAGGCCACGGGCGTGTCGTTCGCGCCGTACGCGGAGCTGTGGACCGCCGAGGGCTTCCTGTCGAGCCTGCTGCTCTCCCTCGGGCTGGCCGTGGCCACCATCGTGCTGGTGCTGCTGCTCACCCTGCCCGCCATGATCGCCGTACGGCTGGCCGCGCCGCGCCTGCGTCCCGTCATGGAGGTCGTCTGCACGCTGCCGCTGGTGGTGCCGCCGATCACCTTCGTCGCGGGCATCAGCAGGTCGCTCCAGGTGGGCGGCGAGGTGCTCGCGCCGACGCCGTTCTGGGCCACGCTGATCGCCATCCAGGACCAGGACTTCCCCCTGGTGCTGGTGTTCGCCTACGTCATCCTCGTGCTGCCGTTCGTCTACCGTTCGCTCGACGCGGGGCTGCGCACGATGGACGTGCGCACACTGGTCGAGGCGGCGCGCAACCTGGGCGCGTCGTGGCCGTACGTGATGTTCAGGGTGATCGTCCCCAACCTGCGCTCGGCGCTGGCCAGCGCCTCCTTCCTCACCCTGGCCCTGGTGCTGGGCGAGTACACCGTGGCCAGCATCCTCGGCTACCAGCCGTTCGCGGTCTGGATCGTCACGATCTCGGGCTCCAAGGGCCAGCTGTCGGTCGCCGTCTCCGTGCTCAGCCTCCTGCTCACCTGGCTGCTGCTGCTCACTATCTCTGGAGGTACCCGTGGCCGCCGCTCGGCTTGAGTTCAAGGGCCTGCGCAGGGCCTTCGGCAGGACGGTCGCCCTCGACGGCTTCGACCTGACCATCGAGCCCGGCGAGCTCGTCGCCCTGCTCGGCCCCTCGGGCTGCGGCAAGACGACCGCGCTGCGCTGCGTGGCCGGTTTCGAACGCCCCGACGAGGGCGCGGTGCTGGTGGACGGCAAGGACATCACCGGCGTGCCCGCCAACAAGCGCGACGCGGGCATGGTCTTCCAGTCCTACTCCCTGTTCCCCAACCTCGACGCCGCGGAGAACGTCGCCTTCGGCCTGCGCGTCCGCAAGGCCCCGAAGGCCCAGCGGCGGGCCAGGGCGCTGGAGCTGCTGGAGCTGGTCGGCCTGCCCTCCCAGGCCGACCGCTACCCGCACCAGCTCTCGGGCGGCCAGCAGCAGCGCGTCGCCCTGGCCCGCGCGCTGGCGCTGTCGCCTCGCGTGCTGCTCCTCGACGAGCCGCTGTCGGCGCTGGACGCCAAGGTGCGCGTCTCGCTGCGCGAGGAGATCCGCCGCCTCCAGCTCGACCTGGGCATCACCACGATCTTCGTGACGCACGACCAGGAGGAGGCGCTGTCGATCGCCGACCGCGTCGCCGTCCTGCGCGACGGGCGGCTCGAGCAGTGCGGCACGCCCGCCGAGGTCTACGACCGCCCCTCCACCCCGTTCGTGGCCGAGTTCGTCGGCGCCATGAACCACCTGCCAGGACGGGTCTCCGGCGACCAGGTGACGGTGCTGGGTCAGCTCCTGCCCCTCGACGGCGCCTTCGCAGGGCCCGACGTGGACGTCCTGATCAGGCCGGAGGCGGTCCTGGTCAGCCCCTCGCCCGAGGGGCGCGCCGAGGTCGTGGCCGCCTCGTTCCGAGGCGCGTCCGTCCGCCTGAGGCTCTCGCTCGAGGGCGGCGAGGTGCTGGCCGACGTGCCGGGCCACGAGGCCGTACGGCTGGCGCCCGGCACGCGCGTGTCCGTCCGGCTGGTCGAAAGGCCCGTCCTGGTGGCGCCGCGCACCTCCGCCGCCCCCGCGCCGTCGAAGGAGTCCGGGGACGGGCCCGAGGAAGCCGCCCCGGGCACGGTGGCCCCTTCCGACGCTCCGAAGGATCCCGCGGGTGCCTCCTGACCCCACCCGTTCCGCCCCCGCGCCCTTCGACGCGGTCCTGTTCGACATGGACGGCACCCTCGTGGACACCGAGGGGCTGTGGTGGGAGGCGACCGCCGACGTGGCCGCCGGCCTCGGCCGTGAGCTGGGCCCCTCCGACCTCCCCCACGTGCTCGGCCGCACGGTCCACGACACCGCGTGCCATCTCGCCCCCGACGACGTCGCCAGGGTGTCCGACCGGCTGACGGACTCCTTCGCCGACCGCATCAGGAAGGGCGTGCGGGTCGTGCCGGGGGCGAGGGAGCTGCTGCGCGCCCTCACCGCGAGCGCCGTTCCCACCGCGCTGGTCAGCGCCTCGCCCCGGTCGATCGTCGAGCTGGTGCTGCCCTCGCTCGGCCACCGCTTCGAGGTGGTGGTGGCCGCCGAGGACACCGCGCGCGGCAAGCCGTACCCCGACCCGTATCTGGAGGCCGCGCGCCTGCTGGAGACCGACCCGCGGCGGTGCGTGGCGCTGGAGGACAGCCCCACGGGCGTCGCCGCCGCCACGACCGCGGGATGCGACGTGCTGGTCGTGTCCGTCGAGGTGGGGCTGCCCGCGCTCGCCGACGTCATCCGGCGCAAGGGGAGGTCCTAAATGGCGTCGATGTCGCTAAGCTGACCCGTCGTGAACCAGATCGGACGCTACAGGCTGTTGCACGTGCTCGGCAGAGGGGGCATGGGCACCGTCCACCTGGCCGAGGATCCCGCGGGGCAGCGCGTCGCGATCAAGGTGATCAATCCCGAACTCAGCCAGCACGAGCAGTTCAGGGCGCGCTTCAGGAGAGAGGCCGACGCGGCGCTCAGGGTCCGCAGGTTCTGCACGGCCGCGGTGCTGGAGGCGGCCCTCGACGGCGACCAGCTGTACGTGGTGACCGAGTACGTGCCGGGGCCCAATCTGGAGGAGGCGGTCAGGCAGTCCGGGCCGCTCAGGGGCTCCAGCCTCGACGCGCTGGCCGTCAGCGTGGCCACCGCGCTGACCGCCATCCACGGCGCGGGCGTGGTGCACAGGGATCTGAAGCCGTCCAACGTGCTGCTGTCGCCCGTGGGCCCGAGGGTGATCGACTTCGGCATCGCCAGGGCGCTCGACGAGATCGGCGGGGTCACCGGCACCGGTGAGCTGATCGGCACGCCCCGCTACATGGCGCCGGAGGTGCTGAGGGGCGAGCCCGTCTCCGCCGCGTGCGACGTGTTCTCGTGGGGCTGCCTGCTGGCGTTCGCCGCGACGGGGAAGGCGCCCTTCCCCGGCGAGACGCTGCCCTCGATCATCTACCAGGTGCTCAACACCGAGCCCGTGCTCGAAGGGCTGGAGCCCGCGCTGCGTGAGCTGGTCGTGGCCTCGCTGGCCAAGGACCCGGCCTGGAGGCCGACCGCGCAGCAGCTCCTCGACCAGCTGATCGGCCGCCAGGCCGCGCCCGAGCAGGTGGCGCACACCGTCCAGGTGGCCTGGCAGGAGGGCACGACGCCCTACACGGCCGCCGCACGGCGTCCGCCCGGCGGGCCAGGGGAAGGCTCACGTCGCGCGTCGCGCGGCAGGCTGCTGGCGGGGCTGGCGGTGGCGGCGGCGTTGCTGGTGGGCGGTGGCGTCGCGGTGTGGGCGATGCTGCCGAGCGGGCCTCCCGACCTGCCTCCGCTCTTCTCCGACGACTTCACCTCGACCTCCAGCGGGTGGAGCGGCACCTACGATCCCGACGCCACCGACAGCTACGGCTACATCACCTCCGACTTCACCTACGGCCTCGACGCGGGTGAGTACAACGAGGAGCGCTGGGCGCAGGCCCCCGTCCCCTACGCCACCGAGAAGAACCCCACGCCCGACCCCACGGCCACACCGACGCCGATGATCCCCTCGACGCTGGTCATCGGGGTGGCGGCCAAGGTCAGGTCGGGCAGCGGCGAGTTCGGCATGTGGTGCCGAGGCGACGACGCCGGCACCTACTACGAGTTCACCCTCGACACCTCGGGCAACGCCAGGATCCGCCGCATCCTGGAGAAGGCGGGCGGGAACCTGGCCGCTCCCGTCAAGGTCGACGGCTTCAATCCCAAGGAGCGCAACCAGATCCAGGTGGCCTGCGAGGAGAACGGCAGCGCCACCCGGCTGACCATGTGGATCAACGGCAAGCGCGTCCACAGGGTCGACGACCCCAACGGCCTGCCGACGGGCGACATCGGGCTGTTCGCCCGCATCCCCAAGGGCAGCGCCAACCCCCTCAAGGTGGTCTACGACGACTTCGAGATGCGCGGGGTCAAGCAGCAGCCCTAGAGGACCCCCGCCCTGGCGGCGGCCAGCGCGGTGGCGGCGGCCCTGTCGGCGTCCTTCTCCTCCACCCGCTCGTGCGCGATGAACAGGCGGTAGTACACCGGCGCCACCGTGGCCCTGACCACCTCCTCGGCGTCGGTGCCCGCAGGGAGCTCGCCGCGCTCGACGGCCCTGCGCACGATCACCGCCGACTGGGCGTGGCGGGCGGTGTAGAAGCCGTTCAGCGCCCTGGCCGCGGCCTCGTCCTGCATGCCTGCGGCGACGAAGGCCGTCGCGGTCGGGTCCATCCCCCTGCGCACCATCCTGGCCAGCTCCCGCAGGTCCCCCTCGATCGTGCCGGTGTCGGGCACCGGCCACGGCTCTTCGGCGGCCAGTTCGAGCGCGTCGGCGATCAGCCCCTCCACGCCCGTCCACCGCCGGTAGACGGTGGTCTTGTGCACGCCCGAACGGGCGGCCACGTTCTCCACGGTCAGGCCCTGGTACCCGTGCTCGGCCAGCTCGGCGAGCGTGGCCTGTCTCACGGCGTCGCGAACCCGGGCGCTGCGCCCTCCAGGACGTTCCAAAGTCTACTCCAGTTGCATTAGTGGCGCTCTTAATGCAACTATAGTTGCGATGACTACTCAGCTCAGCCTTCATGGGATCAGCAAGTCGTACGGCGACCGCCTCGTCCTCGACCACGTCTCGCTCGCCGTCCGGCCGGGAGAGCGCGCGGGCGTCGTGGGCGAGAACGGCTCGGGCAAGTCCACGCTCCTGCGGATCATGGCGGGGCTCGAACGTCCCGACGAGGGGTCGGTGATCAGCACGGGCGCCGGCTATCTGGGGCAGACGCTCGACCTGCCCGGCTCCCACACCGTCCAGCAGGCCGTCGACGCCGCGCTGTCGGAGCTGCGGGCGATGGAGCGGGCGATGCAGGCCGCCGCCGAGGCCGAGGACATGACGGCCTACGGCGACCTGCTCACCGTCTTCGAGGCGCGCGGCGGCTACGAGGCCGACGCGCGGGTCGACAAGTCCCTGCACGGGCTCGGCCTCGCCCACGTGGCCAAGGAGCGCAGGCTCGACTCGCTGTCGGGCGGTGAGCAGGCGCGGCTGGGCCTGGCCTGCCTGCTGGCGGCCGCGCCCGAGGTGATGCTGCTCGACGAGCCGACCAACCACCTGGACGACAGCTCGACGGCCTGGCTCGAGGAGCGGCTGCGCGAGCACAGGGGCACGGTCGTCGCGGTCTCGCACGACCGCGCCTTCCTCGACGGCGTGGCCACCGCGATCATCGAGGTCGCCGAGGGCGGCGTGACCCGTTTCGGCGGCGGCTACAGCGGCTTCCTCGCCGAGAAGGCCGCGGCCAGGCAGCGATGGGAGCAGGCCCACCAGGACTGGCTCGACGAGGTCGAGGAGGTCAGGCGGTTCGCCGCCACCACCGCGCACAGGGTGGCGGCGGGCAGGGCGATGAAGGACAACAACAAGATGGCCTACGACCGCAACGCCGGCAGGGTGCAGAGCTCGGTGGCGAGCAGGGTGCGCAACGCCCAGGAGCGGCTGCGGCGCCTGGAGGAGAACCCGGTGCCGAGGCCGCCCAAGCCGCTGCGCTTCGCGGGCGCCTTCGCCGCAGGAGGCTCGGCCCGCACGCTGGTCGAACTGCCCGAGCTCACGATCGGGCCTGGCGACAGGCTGCTCGTCACGGGGCCGAACGGCGCGGGCAAGTCCACGCTGCTCAGGAAGGTGGCCGCGGCGGCGGAGGGAGCCGTCAGCGTCGGCCACCTGCGGCAGGACGACTCCTTCGAGCCGGGCGCCTCGCTCCTGGCCCGCTACGCCGAGGGGCTGCCCGGCCACCCCGACGAGCACCGCGCGAAGCTGCTGGCCACCGGGCTGTTCGCGCCCGAGTCGCTCGGCGTGCGGGTCGAGGCCCTGTCGGTCGGCCAGCGGCGGCGCCTGGCGCTGGCCAGGCTCCTGGCGGACGAGCACGATCTGCTGCTGCTCGACGAGCCCACCAACCACCTGTCGCTGACGCTGGTGGAGGAGCTGGAGCGGGCGCTGGACGCCTACAGGGGCGCGCTCGTGGTCGTCTCGCACGACAGGACCCTGCGCGAACGCTTCAGAGGGGCCAGGTGGAGACTGGAGCCATGCATGCCATTGTGATCAATGCCCAGGGCGGACCCGAGGTTCTCGAGTACGCCGAGCACCCCGACCCGGCGCCGGGCCCCGGCGAGGTGCTGATCGACGTCGCGGCCAGCGGCGTCAACTTCATCGACGTCTACCACCGCACCGGCACCTACCCCCTCGGCCTGCCCTCTCCCATCGGCTCCGAGGGGGCGGGGACCGTCGCCGCCGTGGGCGAAGGGGTGAGCGGCGTGGGCGTCGGTGACAGCGTGGCGTGGGTGAACGTCCTCGGCAGCTACGCCGAGAAGGCCGTCGTGCCGGCCGACAGGGTGGTGCCCGTGCCGGCCGGGGTCTCCTCCGAGCAGGCCGCCGCCTCGCTGCTGCAGGGCATGACCGCCCACTTCCTCACCCACTCCGTGCACGAGGTGAAGCAGGGCGAGGTCATGCTCGTGCACGCGGGGGCGGGCGGCATGGGCCAGATGCTCATCCAGCTCGGCAAGCTCAAGGGCGCCACGGTGCTGACCACCGTCTCCTCCGAGGCGAAGGAGAAGCTGGCCCGCGAGGCGGGCGCGGACGAGGTGTTCCGCTACGACGACTTCCCCGCCTCGGTCAGGAAGGTGGTGCCCGGTGGCGTGGATGTCGTCTACGACGGCGTGGGCGCCGCCACCTTCGACGGGGGCCTCGCCTCCCTGCGGGCCCGAGGGCTCATGGTCCTGTACGGCGCCGCCAGCGGACCCGTGCCGCCGCTCGACCCCCAGGTGCTCAACAGGAGCGGCTCGCTCTACCTGACCAGGCCTTCGCTCGTGCACTTCGTCGCCGAGCGCGACGAGCTCCTCTGGCGCGCGGCCGACCTGTTCGGCTGGCTGGCGTCGGGCGACCTGAAGATCACCATCTCGGAGCGCTACCCGCTGGCCGACGCGGCACGGGCGCACGAGGACCTGGAGGGCCGCAGGACCACGGGCAAGCTCCTGCTCGTGCCGTGAGCGTCAACCGGTGAAGCCGCCCGGGCGGCTTCACCGGTTATCCGAAATTCCGAATAATTGGATAAGCTGACGGCATGAGAATCCTCGCCACCGTCGTGAGCCTGTTCATCACCACAGCTCCTCCGCTGGACGACGTGGAAGCCGTGCTCGCCTACGTCAAGGCGCACCCCGGCGACGTCGCCCTGGTGACCTCCGGCATCAGCCACAACGCGGGAGCCTCCACCCCCTTCGCCTCGGCCATCAAGATCGTGCACCTCGAGGCGTACGCCAAGGCCGTGAAGACCGGCAAGCTGAAGCCCGCCGACCAGATCCCCGTCGCCACCTGGAACGCCTACCACCTGCCCGCCACCGACGGCGGCGCGCACGAGGCCGCGCTCAAGCGGCTGAAGGTGGGCGCGACGGTCACCTTCGACCAGCTCGTCTCCGCCATGATCGAGGAGAGCGACAACGCCGCCGCCGACCTGCTGCGCGAGAAGCTGGGCCTGCACAGGAAGGTGTCGACGATCAACGGTGAGATCCTGCGCGCCTTCGGCGGATGCGCCACCGACGCCGACACCTGCATCAGGACGTACGCCGCCGCGGGCAAGCAGGTCCAGCTGCCGCTGCCCGGCTACGACAAGCAGGCCGCCTGGGCCGACACGGTCACGAGAAACCGGCCTGCCGTCCTGCACGCCACGCTGAGCAGGCTGGCCGGGGACAAGGTCGCCAGGAAGCACCTGGAGTGGCCGATGCGCCAGCCCGGCGCCTCCAAGGACCTGGTCATCGGCACCAAGGGCGGCGCCCTGCCCGGCGTGATCACCGAGGCGATGTACACGGTGACCCCCGGCCAGAAGCCGAAGGTCACGGTGTTCGCGCTGCGCCGCCTGCCCGAGCAGACCTGGTTCTCCGGTCTGAAAAGCTATGCTCATCAGCAGTTCATGCTGCGACTGGCCACTGACAGGGCCTTCCACGAAAGGGTGCGTGCCGCACTGAAGTGAGCGACGAGACCGACGACAGGCTCCTGGCACTCGAGGCCAGGGTCGCCGCCCTGGAGGCCCAGCTCGCCGCGCCCGCACCGCGCGCCGACGACTCCGGCCTGTTCACCTACGGCGGCCAGGCCAGCCTCGGCGGCTACGAGTGGTCGTGGCAGGTCTCGCGCAGCCCCGAGTGGCTGCTGGAGCAGCCGTCCGCCCAGCTGGCCGCGGTGCTCGCGGCCGCGGGGCATCCGGCCCGCTTCGAGATACTCAAGCTGCTGGTCACAGGGCCGAAACCGATCACGGAGCTGCAGGCGGAGCTGGGGCTGGCCTCACCGGGCCAGCTCTACCACCACCTGAAGACCCTGACCGCCGCGGGGCTGGTCGACCAGCCGGAGCGCGGCGTCTACCGGGTGCCGCCGAAGGCCGTCTTCCCGGTGCTGGCGCTGGCCGCGGCCGCCGTGGACGTGGCCAGGCTCACCAGTCTTGACTGAGGCCCGACATGCGCCTGAGGTACTCGTCCTCGTCGATCTCACCGGCCGCGTAGCGGCGCTTGAGTATCTCGCGGGGGCTCTCCTGCTGAGGGCTCTGCTTCTTGGCGGACCTGGGAGGGGAGGGACGCATCCTGATCATCATCAGCACGAGCACCACGATGACTATCACGAGAAGGATGACAAGCAGCCTGATCATTCGGTACTCCCTCTCGTCGTTCTGAGGCGATGATACGAGGTTGTGGAGACAGCGTTCGTGCTCGGTGGCGGTGGAGTGCTCGGAGCACACGAGGTGGGCATGCTGCGAGCGCTCGACGAGGCGGGGATCATGCCCGACCTGGTGCTCGGCACCTCCGTCGGCGCGCTGAACGGCGTGCTGCTGGCCGCCTCGCCCTCCGACGCGGTCAAGCGGCTGACCACGCTGTGGCGCTCCGACATCGTGCGCACCGCCTTCGCGGGCTCGTGGGTGCGGCGGCTTTCGACGCTGGCCAGGACCGGCACGCACCTGCATCCGATCGCGCCGCTGCGCCACCTGCTCGACGAGCTGGTGCCGGTGTCGCGTATCGAGGAGCTGCCCATTCCGTTCCAGTGTGTCGCGGCCTCGATCGAACGGGCAAGCGCTCACTGGTTCAGCGAGGGGCCGCTGGTGACCGCCGTGCTGGCCTCGTGCGCCGTGCCGGGGCTGCTGCCGCCCGTGCGCGTCGGCGACGAGCACTTCTTCGACGGCGGGCTGGTCCACAGCATCCCGGTCGGCAGGGCCGTCCAGCTGGGCGCCCGCAGGGTCTTCGTCCTGCAGGTGGGCAGGATCGAGCGGCCGCTGGCCGCGCCGAGGCGGCCGTGGGAGGTGGGCATGGTGGCCTTCGAGATCGCGCGCAGGCATCGCTTCGCCGAGGAGATGGCCGCGCTGCCCGGCTCCGTGGAGGTGCACGTGCTGCCAGCGGGGCTCGACGTGCCGGTGTCACCGCTGCGCTACAGGGACCTGTCGCAGATCTCGCGCTACATCGACAGGGCCTACGAGGCCTCTTCCCGCTATCTGGCTGACGTGATCCGATGAGGTGTGCCCCCTCGGATCGTCCGCCGGCTGGTTCTCGTCCCCCTGGTGATCGTGCTGGCCGTGGTCGCGGTGGTCACCCTGCCCCTGTGGCTGGTCGTGGTGACCGCCGCCTCGATGCGCCTGCCGCCGCCGCAACGGCGCGGCGTCCGCTTCCTGTGGTTCGGGGTCGCCTGGCTGGCCCTGGAGTGCGCGGTGCTGGCCGCGTGCCTGGGGCTGTGGGTGGCCGGCGGCTTCGGCGGCCGCCTGCACCGTGACACGCACCAGGAGCGCCACTACCAGCTGATCAGATGGTTCCTGTCCAGGGTCTACCTCGTGGCCGTCAGGGTCTTCAGGCTGACCGTCGACATCCAGGAGCCGCGGGAGGACCCCTCGGCACGGCTGGCCCGCCCGGTGATCGTCCTGTCGAGGCACGCGGGTCCCGGCGACTCGTTCCTGCTGGTGTACCACCTGTTACAGCTCTACGACCGCAGGCCGAGGATCGTCATGAAGGCGGCCCTGCAGTTCGATCCCTCGCTGGACGTGGTCATCAACCGCCTGCCCAACGCGTTCGTCCCGCGCAGGAGCGGCGAGAGCGGGATCATCGAGGAGATCAGGCGCCTGTCGGCCACCATGGACGCCGACGACGCGCTGGTGATCTTCCCCGAGGGCGGCAACTTCACCCCGCGCAGGCGCAGGCTGGCCATCAGGCGCCTGGAGGAGAAAGGTCTGGCCGAGGAGGCGAAGCGGGCGGGGGCCATGGACCACCTGCTGCCGCCGAGGCCGGGAGGGGCGATCGCCGCGATCGAGGCGTGCCCCGCGGCCGATGTCGTCTTCGTCGCCCACACCGGCCTCGACGACCTCGTCACGATCGGCGACGTGTGGCGCAAGCTGCCGGTGAGCGCCAGGATCAGGGCGAAGTGGTGGCGGATCCCCGCCGCCGAGATCCCCGCCGCGCGGGAGGAGCGCATCCGCTGGCTGTACGACCAGTGGGAGCTGATCGACGACTGGATTTCCGAGAACCGTGTCCCTTAGTGCTAAATTTACCCCGATATAGGTAAGCCTTGCCTAAGGAGCGGTGTGGGCGATCTCGTCGGGCACGGGCTGGTCGCGGGGTACGAGGGCAAGCGGGTGCTTTCGGGGCTCGACGTGCGACTGGCCTCGGGTCAGGTCACCGTTCTGGTCGGCGCCAACGGCTCGGGCAAGTCGACCCTGCTGAGGGTCCTCGCCCGCCTGCACGTCCCCACCGAGGGCGCCGTGCTGCTCGGCGGGCACGACATCGCGAGGGACAGCACCCGCGCGCTGGCCAGGAAGCTGACCTTCCTGCCGCAGTCCCCGCTGGTCCCCTCGGGCCTCACGGTCAGTGAGCTGGTCGGACACGGGCGCTACGCCCACCGCGGCGTGCTCGGCAGGACGACGGGCGACGACCTCGAGGCCGTGCGCTGGGCGCTGGCCGTCACGGGCCTCGAGCCGCTGGCCGGGCGAAGGGTCGAGGAGCTGTCCGGCGGCGAGCGCCAGCGCGCGTGGATCGCCGTCGTGCTCGCCCAGAAGACCGGTGTGCTGCTGCTCGACGAGCCCACGACCTTCCTCGACCTGCGCTACCAGATCGAGATCCTGGCGCTGGTCCGGCGCCTGGCCGACGAGCACGGGCTCACGGTCGGCGTCGTGCTGCACGACCTCAACCAGGCCGCCGCGTTCGGCGACAGGATCGTCATGCTCAGCGCCGGCCGGGTGGTCGCGTCGGGAGAGCCGCACGAGGTGATCACTGCCGAGGCCGTCAGGGACGCCTTCGGGCTCGAGGTGAGCGTCGCCACCGACCCCGAGACCGGCCGTCCCACCTGCCTGCCGTCCCTGCGCGGGCATCTCACCACCAAGGAGTAGTTCCCCCATGCTGAGAAGAGTCGTGGCCGTCCTGGCCCTGGCCATGGCCGCCACCGCCTGCGGCTCCACCGCCGCGCCGACCGCCGGTCAGGCCACGCAGAGCGCCGCCGCCGCGAAGCCCGTCTCGATCAAGGGCGCGGACGGCGTGGCCGTCGAGCTGAAGGCGCCCGCCACCAAGGTCGTGTCGCTGGAGTGGACCTACACCGAGGACCTGCTCGCGCTCGGCGTCACCCCCGTGGGCGTCGCCGACGTCGACAACTACGAGACCTGGGTGACGGCCGGCGAGCGGGTGAAGGGCAGGACCACCGACGTCGGCACCAGGCAGGAGCCGAGCCTGGAGAAGATCACCGCGCTGGCGCCGGACCTGATCGTCGCCGAGAAGTTCCGCGTCGGGCAGAACCTCGACGCGCTCAAGCAGATCGCGCCGGTGGTCGTCCTCGACTACACGGGTGAGGGCACGGGGCGCACCCAGTACGCGCACATGCGCCAGACGCTCAAGGACCTGGCCGTCGTCGTCGGCAGGCAGGCCGAGGCCGACCGGGTCCTCGCCGGCCTCGACGCGAAGATCGCCGAGGTGAAGGGCAGGCTGGAGAAGGCCGGCAAGGCGGGCACGGACTACACCGTCACCCAGGGCTACACCGGCGAGAACGCCCCCGTCCTGCGCCTGCTCGCCGACAACTCCCTGGCCGCGCAGGTGCTGGCCGAGGCAGGGCTCAAGAACGCGTGGAAGGGCAAGGGCGACAGCTGGGGCATGACGGAGACCGATGTCGAGGCGCTCAAGCAGGTCGACAGGGCCACGCTGCTCTACGTCGCCTCCGACAAGGACAACGTCTTCACCGGCGCCCTGGCCAAGAACCCGATCTGGCAGGGCCTCACCTTCGTGAAGGAGAAGCGGGCGCTGCCGCTCGACCCTGGCACCTGGCTGTGGGGCGGGCCGAAGACGACCGAGCAGCTGCTCGAGGAGACCGCCAAGGCTCTGGGAGCGTGAGCACGGCCACGGGCGGGGACCTCCGGGTCCCCGCCCGCTCGTTCGCCGTCATCGGGACGGGCCTGGCCGCACTGGCGTTGCTCTGCGTGGTCCACGTGGGCCAGGGCAGCTCGGGCATCGGCCTGTCCGAGCTGGCCGCCCTCCTCACGGGCACGGCCGCGCCCGGAGTGAGCGACATCTTCATGGGCAGCCGCCTGCCCCGTCTGCTGGCCGGCGTCGTGGCGGGCGGCGCGCTCGGTGTCTCAGGGCTGCTCATCCAGACCACGACGAGGAACCAGGCCGCGGCGCCCGACACGCTCGGCGTCAACGCGGGCGCCTACCTCGCCGTGGTCGCCGCCTCGTTCGCCGGACTGAACCTGGGCGCGCTGCCGCAGGGCACGCTCGCCTTCGCCGGCGGCCTGGCCGCCGCGCTGCTGGTGCTCGCGCTGGGCGGCCGCGACGCGCCTGGCCGGGTGATCCTGGCCGGTACGGCCGTGGCCATGGCGTTGATGGCGACCGCCACGATGCTGCTCATGCTCGACGAGTACGGCACGCGCGGCCTGTTCCTGTGGGGAAGCGGCTCCCTCGTCCAGTCCGACGTGGGACGCGCGGGCGGCCTGCTCGTCGTGGTGGCCGCGGCCGTGCTCGCCGCCATGGCGCTGGCCCGCCCGCTGGACCTGCTGGCCCTCGGCGACGACATCGCCCGCTCGCTGGGCACCGCCGTCCCCAGGGTGCGGGCGGGCGCGCTCCTGCTGGCCATCGCGCTGGCCGCCGCAGCCGTCACCGTGGCGGGGCCGCTGGCCTTCGTCGGGCTCATCGCCCCCGTCTCCGTCAGGCTGCTCGGTCTCGGCCGCCATCGCGCGCTGATCCCCGCCGCCGCCGTGACCGGCATGGTCCTGCTGCTGGGCGCCGACACCCTGGCCCGCGCGGTGTTCGACCCGGCGGACGGACACGCCGAGCTGCCCGCGGGCATCGTGACCGCGCTGCTCGGGGCGCCCTTCTTCGTCGTGCTGGCCAGGCGCCTGGCCAGCGGCCACGTCGAGCGAGGCGCGGCGGTGGCCCTGCCAGGACGGCGGCGCGTGCCGTACCCCGTCGTGCTGGCGCTGTCGTTCGCCGCGCTGGCCACGGCGTTCGTCCTCGGGCTGAGGATCGGCGACGTGCCTGTGACGTTCGCCGACATGCTCGCGCCGGGCGACGAGCTGGTCAGGCGGGTGCTGGCGTTGCGCGTGCCGCGCCTGGTGGTGGCGGCCGTGGCGGGAGCGGCCCTGGCCGCGGCCGGGGTGGCGGTGCAGGCGGTGACCCGCAACCCGCTGGCCGATCCCGGGCTGCTGGGCGTCACGGGCGGGGCGGGCGTCGCGGCCGTCGGGCTGCTGATCCTGGTGCCGGCCGCCCCGCGCGCCCTGCTGCCGCTGGTCGCCTTCGCCGGAGCGCTGGCCGCGCTCGGCCTGCTGGTCGCGGTCGCCTACAGGAAGGGCAGCTTCGATCCCGTGCGGGTCGTGCTGGTCGGCATCGGCATCCTGGCCGGCGCGCAGGCCCTGGTGTACTTCGCCGCGCTCAAGGCGGGCATGGCGCTGGCCGCCGCCCTGACCTGGATGAGCGGCAGCACCTACGCCAGGTCGAGCGACGACCTGGTGTGGCTGGCGCTGCCCATGCTCGCCGCCGTGCTGCTCTGGCTGGCGGCCAGGCCGCTCGACCTGCTGGCGCTGGGCGAGGACCTGTCCCGCTCCCTCGGCCTGCCGCTCAACGGGACCAGGATGGCCGTCCTGTCCGCAGGCGCGCTCCTGGCCGGCGGTGCGGCCGCCGCGGTCGGCTCGGTGGGCTTCGTCGGCCTGGTGGCTCCGCACCTGGCCAGGCGCCTGGTCGGCCCTGGCCACCGGCGGCTGCTGCCCGCCGCGATGCTGCTCGGCGCGGCGCTCGTGGTGGCGGCCGACAGCCTCGGGCGGTGGCTGCTGGCCCCCAAGGAGCTGCCGTCAGGGCTGATCGTCGCGCTGGTCGGCACGCCGTACCTGATCTGGCTGCTCAGGCGGTCACGCTGAGACCGCTCACACCACCTGCCAGTTGAGATGTGGGTGACGCAGCTGCCGAGCACGCCGGCCTGCAGCTCGGGCGAGCCGGGGCCGAGGTCGTAGCCGGCGAAGTCGGGCCCGCTGTCGCTGAGGATCTGGAAGTCCCTGATCCTGATCCTGCGCACCCCGCTCCGGCCCTCGGCCGTGACGCTCGCACGCAGCGGCACGGGCCCGCCAGTCTGGCTCTCACGCCTGGCCAGCAGCGCCGCCCGCTTCTGGGAGAGATACTCACCCAGGCTGCTCATGCCAGCTCCACCGTTCCGTTCGGGGTGTCGAGGACGGCCCTGAGCACGACCTCGGGCCCCTCTTCGACGTCGAGGTCGGCGCGCAGTGCCTCGGCTTCGGGCGTGACGGCGGCGAAGGCGGCCAGGGTGAGCTGCGGCAGCCCCGAGGCGGCGGGGTGCGCGGTCGCGCCCCAGTCGGCGCGCCCGCTCGACGGTCGCGTCCAGGTCCTCGGGGCGGATCGCCCACGCCGCCAGGCGCGCCTCGGTCAGCGTCTCGAGGCCGAACGCCCTCGGTCTGGCGCCCTCCACCTCGGGATCGGGTCCGATGATCTCCAGGTAGGCGGTCGGGCCGAGGCCGACGAGGTAGTTGGCGCTCCCGCCGGGATGCGAGCCGCCCTTCACGGGGCGTACCCCCGTCCGCCCGGCGAACGCCGCCACCCCTTCCTCCAGGTCGGGGACGGCGTAGACGAGGTGGTCAAGGCTCATCGTGGTTCCCCCCGGGGCAGCATGAGCTGATGGCACGGTGTCCGCCACACGATAACCACCGCCGTGGCGGGAATTTCGGCAAGGGCGGCAGTTTTCCTGCTCCTGGCCTCGACACGGTGAATGTCAGCATGAGGAACGCTTGCCAATCACACGGGAGGACATATGCGACGCATCATCGCAACGCTGGTCACGTCAGGAGTGGTCGCCATCGGGTTCACCGCTGTCGCCGCCCTGCCGAGCGCGGCCGACAGCGTGCGCATCACCAGCGTCTCCGTCGACAGCGTGCGCATCACCGGAGTCACCGTCGACGGCGGCGCCGGGACGGACAACCGCGAGTGGTGACGCCTGACCGGCGCACGTGAGAACCCGCCCTGACCGGGCGTGGACGCGCGAGCCTCGCCGTCCACGCCCGGTCAGGGCTTCTCCGTCCCGCCGCCCGCCTACCCGCGTCCCGCTCGTCGAGGGCGACGGGATGTCCCGCGGCCTGCCTACCCGCGGCCCCGCGCGTCCTGCTCGTCGAGGGCGACGCGACGTCCCGCCCGGAAGACGGCCCGGACGTCCAGCAGCGCCGCGGGGTCGGCCAGGGGGTCGCCTTCCACGCCGATGAGGTCGGCGTCGAAGCCCGCGGCCACCGTTCCCTTGCGCTCGCCGACTCCGCACGCCCGCGCCGCCACCGAGGTGGCCGAGCGGAGCGCGTCCAGCGGCGCGAGCCCCGCCATGTCCACAATGGCGGCGACACTGTGGGCCAGGCCGCCGTGCGGTTTGACGGCGAAGATGCCCGAGTCGCTGCCGCACACGAGGGTGACACCCGCCTGCCGCATCATGCGGAGGCCCGCGACGAAGGCCGGCAGCTGCCTGGCCTGCTCGGGAGTGAGCGGCGGGCCGCCGGGAAGCGCGCCGAGGGTGAGCGTGACCGCGACCCCTCTTGCCGCCAGCTCCCTGACCAGCCCCTCGTCGGCCCTGACGCCGTCCTCGGCGTAGAACGTGCAGTGCTCGATCCCGTCGAAACCCGCCGCCACGACGTCGGCGATGCCCTCGGGCGAGTGCGCGTGCGCGGTGATGGGCAGGCCCAGCCGATGCGCCTCCTCCGCGGCGGCCCTGAGCTCGGCCCGGCCGTACTGCCGCTCGTGCATGGCCGAGCCCGCGGTGATCCCTCCGCCGGTGGCCATCACCTTGACCACGTCGGCCCCGCGCTCCGCCCGCTCCCTGACCGCCGCCCTGACGCCGTCGACGCCGCTGGTCTCCCCTCCGAGGAACCAGCAGTGTCCTCCGGGCGTGGTGATCGGAGGGCCGGAGGCGAGGATGGCGGGTCCTGCCGCAGGGTCGGCCGCCGTCTCCTCCCGCAGCCGTAACGAGAGATAGTCGCGGTCACCGAGGTCGCGGACGGTGGTGACACCGGCCGCCAGCGTGCGCGCGGCGGCCGCCCTCATGGACGCGAGCAGCGCGGCCTCGTCTGCGTGCGTGACATGGTCCACGGCCTCGTCCGTCGCGTTCAGCGCCAGATGGACGTGGCTGTCGACCAGCCCGGGCAGCAGGGTGAGCCCGCGGAGGTCCACGACCTCGACCCCCGGCGGCGGCTCGAGGCCGGCCCCCGCCTCGACGATCCGGCCCCCTTCGACGACGACCAGCGGGTCGAGCAGGTAGCCGGGCCCGTGGCCGTCGAACAGTCTGGCGGCACGTATCGCGATCCGCTCCGGACGGCGCTCCAGGGATCCGCTTCTCACGCGGCAGGCCTCCATCCGGCCGAGGGAACGGCCTCCCGCAGCTCGGACAGGCGGCGCAGCAGTTCGTCGGCCGTGGTGGAGGCGGTGTCGGCGAACAGGACGTGGTCGAGGCCGAGGGGGGCCGCCAGGTCGAGGTCGGCGGCGATCTGCCAGGCCGAGCCGCCGAGGAACGGCCGCTCGCCGTCGAGGTCGTCCGCGGTGAGAGGCGTTCCACAGCCCAGGCGCTCGGCGCCCTGCGCCACCCGCACGACCGCCTCCGCCGGCGCGTACGCGCCGGACGTGGGCAGCGCCACTCCAAGATCCATCCCTCGCTCCCTTCCACACGGCCTCGACAACCCGGTTCATCCTCGCGGACTCCGGGCGCCGACCCCAGCACGACGACTGTCATTCTTCGTCGCTTTGCTGCCAACGCGCGGCGTGGTGGAGGGTTTGACCTTGACGTAACGTCAAGGTGTGTAATCAGCCCATGAGGATCGGAGAGCTCGCCGCGCTGGTCGGGGTGTCCACCCGGACCGTGCGCCACTACCACCACCTGGGGCTGCTCCCCGAGCCCGAACGGCTGCCCAACGGCTATCGGGAGTACCGGCTGCGCGATGCGGTGCTGCTGTCGCGCGTCAGGCAGCTGGCCGCGCTCGGCCTGTCGCTGGACGAGCTGCGCGACGTGCTGGCCGACGACGCGGGCAAGGAGCTGCGCGAGGTCCTGGAGGAGCTCGACGCCGACCTGGCCAGGCAGCAGGCGGTGATCACGCTCAGGCGCGAGAAGCTGGCCGAGCTCCTCCGCCTGGTGGACCTCAACCCCGACTCGCTGATCTCCCCCGACCTCACCACGGCGCTGCGCGACCTGTCATCGGGCGGCTCCAGGTTCGCCGCGCTCGACAGAGAGCTGCTGACCCTGGTCGGCTCCATGGCGGGCGAGGAGGAGGTGCGCACCCTGCTGGCCCCGCTCACCTCGCCCGACGCCCTCGCCAAGGCGCACGAGCTCTACGCCCGGCTCGACGCGCTCGACGACGCCGAGCCGGGCGACCCCAGGATCGCGGCTCTCGCCGCCGATCTCGCCGACTACCTGCCCGCCGAGATGACCTCGGCGATGGCGGCCCACTCGGGGCCGGGGTCGGCGTGGCTGGAGGCGCTGACCGACGAGCTCAACCCGGCCCAGACCGAGGTTTTCAGGCTGCTGCTGCTCACCCTGAAGGAAGGACTGTGATGCTCAGGCTCGCGCGCGCCGCGCTGTACACCACCATCCCCGCCGAGGTGCTCCTCGTGACCCTGCTCATCGCGGGCGTGCCGCTGCCGACGCCCGTCCTGGTGGCCGGGGAGACCCTCGTGATGCTCGTGCTCGCGCTGGAGGCGGTGACCGCCTACCGCCTGTTCAGCGCCTCGCGCGGAGCGGGGCTCGGACGGCGGGCCGCGCTCTCGGCGACCTACGAGCAGCTGGTGCCCGCGAAGGTGCGCAGGCTGCTGGCGTTCGAGCTGAACGGCATGGTCAGCCTGGGCCTGTGGGTGACCAGGCGGCGCCACGGGGTGCCGCCCGGCGCGACCGCGCTCTCCTACTCCAAGGAGCAGAGCACGACCATCCTGCTCGTGCTGTTCATGATGATCGTCGAGCTGGTGGCGGTGGACCTGCTGATGGTCGCCTTCGACGTGCCGGCCCCCATACGCGTCGCCGTCCTGGTGCTCGACCTGTACGGCGTGCTGTTCGGCCTGGCCTTCGGCGCGGCCTGCGTCACCAGGCCGCACGTCCTGACCGAGGACGAGCTGCGCGTCCGCTGCGGCGCCTACTTCGACCTGCGCATCCCCCGAGAGCTCATCACCTCGATGCGCGTCTCGCGTACCTACAACGAGAACGGCATGGTCAGGGTCGCCGACGGACGGCTCAGCGTGGCGGTCTCCTCGCAGACCAACGTGATCGTCGAGCTGGCCGAGCCGATCACCGTGACCCGGCCGCTCGGCGCCGAGGAGTCGGTCACCAGCGTCCGCTTCTTCGCCGACACGCCCGGCGCCGTCCTGCAGCAGACGGCCGCCTGAGCCGTCACGGCGGCGGGCGGGTGGATCGGGCGGCGCGCTGCGCGTCCAGGCGCGCGGCGCGCTGCTCGCCCTCGTCGAGGTTGGAGTTGACGACGATGACCGGCTCGCCGTCGACCCACGTGATCAGCCACGCCTGGGGTCGCGGCAGCGGCCGGTAGACAGTGGGCGCGATCACGGGAGCCGCCCGCTCCGCACCCGCCTGACGAGGTCGACCGTCCTACGCCAGTCGTCTGCCTCGTGTCCCCACGAGGAGCGGGCCTGGCTCAGCCCTATCAGGCAGGCGGAGCCGTCGATCACCACCGTCACCTGCTGGAACGGCCTGCGCGTGGGCGAGCGGACGGCGGTGAGGTACTCGGGAGGCGGCGGCTCGGCTGCCGACAGCTCCTCGATGAGACGCGTGGCGCGCCGCAGCTTCTGCCGGGTGAGCTCGAGGTCTCGCACGAGCCTGTTGTGCCATTCGATGCGCTTGCTCGCCCTGACCGCACGCCGTGCCAGCTGGGCGATCGTGTCGCTGTCGTTCATGGGGGCCTGCCTGTCCTGGACAACGAGTGTCAGCGGGCGCCCCACATGCCCGTCAGGTGATTGAAGCACACGGTTTCCGTAGACTCCAGGGATGCGGCGGGTGAGCAGCACGGTGGTCGTGGTGACGGGAGAGCGGGCGGCCGAGGTGGTCACGGGGCTCGAGGGGCTGCACAACGTGCGGACCCTGACGACGGGCGAACTCCTGCCCGAGCAGGTGACGGAGGCGGTGACCAGAGCCAGGGCCACCTACGTGGTCCACGACGCCGATCCGCTGGCCGAGGTCGGGCGCGCGTGGGCGGGTTTCTTCGACGGCACCGAGCCCGTCGGAGGGCTGGAGGTCGCCGTCGAGGAGACGCTCGCGGCGCTGCGCGAGGAGCGGAGGGTGCTGCCCGACTACTACGTCGTGCTGGAGCCCGAGGAGCTTCCCGCCACGGAGCGGCACTGGTGGCTCGGGGTGCTGGCGGGAGCGGCCCCCGTGCGGGTGGTGCCCGCCCCCTCCTCGGCGGCCAGCGTGGCGGGCGCGCTCGGCAGGCTGGCGGCGGGGCGATGGTGGCCGCGCGACCTCGACGCCTGGCTGCGGGCGCTTCCCCGCACGATCCCCGACCGCATCCACTGACCGCCTCTCGGTGGCGGCGGCCGCGCCTACGCGCCCGGCGGCAGGAACGGCACCGGCCCTGTGCCGTTCTCGATCAGCCTGAGCAGCGCGTCGGTGTCGAGATGGCGCTCGACCAGGTCGCCCAGGGCGTCGAGCCGCGCCTCCCTGAGCGCGGCGAAGCTCGTGGCCGGCGCGGGCACGAAGTCGCGCCCGGCGCGCGAGGCCACGTCCGTCAGGAACGCGCGGCGGAAGCCGTCGTTCTCCATCGCGCCGTGCCACGTCGTCCCGTACACCGCGCCGACCCTGCACCCGTCGAGGAACGGCTCGCCGCCCTCCACCGTGGCGACGCCGTGGTGGATCTCGTAGGCGGAGACCGGCTGCCCGTACTCCTCACCGGTGGGCCTGGCCAGGCGCTTGTCCCTGGCGAACGTGACGTGCACCGGCAGCAGCCCCAGCCCCTTCACCAGGCCCGCGCCCGACTCCACCTCGTCGACGATCTCGCGCGCCAGCATCTGGTAGCCACCGCAGATGCCCAGGACCGGGAGCTCGCGGGCGACCAGCGCGTCGGCCAGGCCCGTCGAGCGCAGCCACGCCAGGTCGGCGACCGTGGCCCTTGAGCCCGGCAGGACCACCAGATCGGCGTCGTCGAGCTCGGCGGGGGTGGTGACGAAGCGCACCACCACGCCGGGCTCGCCGGCCAGCGCGTCGAGGTCGGTGAAGTTCGAGACGCGCGGCAGCCTGACGACGGCGACGCGGAGCGTCTGCCTGCCGTACGGCGTGCCGGTGACGGCGGGACGGTTGTCGAGGGCCAGGGAGTCCTCGACGTCCAGCCACAGCCCTTCGAGCCAGGGCAGCACGCCGTACACCTCGCGGCCGGTCAGCCCGCGCAGCGTGTCGAGGCCGGGCTCGAGCAGCTCGACCGCTCCCCTGAACTTGTTCACGACGAACCCGGCGATGTGCGCCTGGTCCTCCCTGTCGAGGAGGGCGACGGTCCCGTAGAAGGCGGCGAAGACGCCGCCCCTGTCGATGTCGCCGACCACGACGACCGGCAGGCCGGCGGCGCGGGCCAGCCCCATGTTGGCGATGTCGCCGCGCCTGAGGTTGATCTCGGCGGGACTGCCGGCCCCCTCGCAGATCACCACGTCGTAGGCGGACCTCAGCCGCCCGAAGGACTCCAGGGCCTTCTCGCGCAGGAAGTCCTTGAGCGCGCCGTACTCCATGGCGTCGACGTCGGTCAGCGGCCTGCCCATGAGCACCACCTGGCTGCGGCGGTCGCTGCCCGGCTTGAGCAGGATCGGGTTCATGTCGGCGAGCGGCTCCAGCCCCGCCGCCTGCGCCTGCATCGCCTGCGCGCGGCCGATCTCGGCGCCGTCGGCGGTGACGAAGGAGTTGAGCGACATGTTCTGCGCCTTGTACGGCGCGACCCGCACCCCCTGCCTGGCCAGCCAGCGGCAGATGCCCGCCGTCACCACGCTCTTCCCCGCATCCGACGTGGTCCCGGCCACCAGCAGCGCACCCTTCACGCGGCCACGGTAGCGGTCCGTCTCCCGCTACCTCTTGGCTCAGGCTGTGACTTCTGCCACTCTGTCTAGAACAAACTCCTAGAATACAATTCTGGAAAGGATGGGGCATGGTCGCGACCCGCCTGTTCGGCAGCCCTCCTCCGGCAGGGATCGACGCCGCCTCCCGCGCGCCCTACGGCTGGGCTCCGCTGATCGTGTTGTTCGTCGTCGGCCTGGTCGACCGCGTGGAGCACAACCTGCTGTCCGGCGTGCTGCCGCACGTGCAGGCCGAATGGGGCTTCAGCGACACCGCCGCGGGCTCGATCCCCACGGCCTCCGCGCTGGCCGCCGCCCTCGTCGCCATCCCCGCCGGCTACCTCGCCGACCGCGTCAACAGGACCCGCATCCTCGCGGTCGTCGTGCTGCTGTGGGCGGTGGCCACGCTCGGCTCCGGCCTGGCCGCCGGTTTCGCGATGTTCTACGCGATGCGCGTCTTCCTGGCCGCCGCCGAGTGCATCGACAACCCCGCTTCCGGCTCCCTGACCGCCGACTACTACCCGCCGGTCTCCAGGGCCAAGGCGTACGGCCTGACCAGGGTCACCACCTATCTCGGCGGCATCGGCACGCTGATCGGCGGCGTCCTGGCCCAGGCGTACGGCTGGCGGACCGCCTTCCTCGTCATGGTCGTGCCCGGCCTGATCGCGGCGTGGCTGTGCTGGCGCCTGCGCGAACCGGCCAGGGGACACCTGGACTCGCTCGTCGCGGGCGGCTCCACCCAGCCGGGCGAGCAGGGCGAGCCCGCCGGCGTCGCGGAGGCCGAAGTGCCCGCAGCGCTCAAGGACAGGCGCGCGGGACGCTTCCTCGAGGTCCTGCGCATCCCCACGCTGGCCATCGTCTGCGCCGGGCTGGCCCTGCTGACGCTCGGGCTGGCCGGCATCTTCTACTGGATGCCCTCGCTCATGGTCCGCACGTTCGGCGTCGGCACCGGCGCGGCCGGCTCGGTCAGCGGCCTCATCACGATCGCGGGACCCGTGCTCGGCACGCTGATCGGCTCCAGGCTCGGCTCCAAGTGGCACGGCACCGTCAGGGGCGGCCGCCTGCTCGCGGGCGGCGGCGGGATCACCGCGGGCTCCGCGGTGCTGGCGGGGGCCCTGGCCATGGACTCCATGCTGTGGCTCAGCGTCCTGACCCTGGTGGCCAGCACGCTGATGTCGATCGCGATCCCGAACATGACCGCCTGCCTGGCCGACGTGGTCGGCGCGCACGCCCGCGGGCTCGGCTTCGCCGTCCTGCAGCTGCTGACGACGTTCGGCGGCGCCTTCGGCTCGCTGGTCGTCGGACGGATCTCCGACACCAGCGGCTCGCTCACCACCGGCATGTACGCGCTGATCCCCTTCATGGTGGTCGGCGGCGTGATCACTCTCCTCGCGCGGGGCTTCTACGAGCGCGACGCGGCCAGAGTGCTGGAGCAAGCACGGCGATAGCGGCGGCCGCGAGACTCACCGTCCTGGTGAGCCGCACCGCCCTGCGGATGTCGCGCACCTCCGGCCTGGGCCCCTCCCCCATCTCCGGACGGTGCTCGACCCTGCTGCCGTAGACGTTGACGCCGCCCAGCGTGACGTCGAGCGCGCCCGCGAACGCGGCCTCGCACCTGCCCGCGTTGGGGCTGGGGTGACGGTGACCGTCCCTCCTGAGCACCCGCAGGGCGCGCCCGCTGTCAGGAGCGGCCAGGACGGCCAGCAGCCCGGTGATCCGCGCGGGGACGTAGTTGGCGACGTCGTCGAGCCTGGCGGCGGCCCAGCCGAAACGTTCGTAGCGCGGGGAGCGGTGGCCGACCATCGCGTCGAGGGTGTTGACGGCGCGGTAGGCGAGCAACCCAGGCACCCCCGCGATCGCGCCCCAGAACAGCGGGGCGACGACGGCGTCGGAGGTGTTCTCGGCCAGCGACTCGACCGTGGCCCTGGCCAGCTCGGGCGCCTCCAGCGTGCGGGGATCCCTGCCGCACAGGTGCGGCAGGCGCTTCCTGGCGGCCTCGATGTCCTTGGCCTCGAGGGCCTCGGCCATGTGGACGCCTTCACGGGCCAGCGTGGTGCCGCCCAGGACCGCCCAGGTGGCGGCGGCGGTCAACCCGACCTCGGCCACCGCCCTGGCCACGCCCGGGCCTGCCTTCGAGCTACCGAGCCGCGTCGGGGAGCCGCCCGGTACGCGTTCGGTCGCCAGGCTCGCCAGGACGCCCAGGCCGGCCGCGGCGCCCACGCAGACGGCGACGTGCACGACGCCGTTGGGGCGGGCGTCGCCGTACAGGCGCCGCTCCAGCGCCGCCGCCGCCCGCCCGAACAGCGCGACGGGATGCCCGCGCCTGGGGTCGCCGACGACGGCGTCCACGAGAACTCCGAGTGCGATTCCCGCGGACCTAGACCAGATGTGCATGAAGCTCATCTTCGTGGGTGTCGAGCCATGCCGCGGCCCGCCGGATGCGCTCGCCCGCGCCGTCCTCCCACAACCTCGCCCAGCCGCCGCCCTCGGCCGCCCTGGCCCTCATCACCTCGTAGGAACGGCCGAAGCGCAGCCTGGCCAGCGGAAGCAGGCGGCGGCGCGTGCGCGGCGGCAGGTCGTACGCCTCGCAGAACAGCCGCAGCCGCGCGCCCACGTCGACGTGGCGCAGCAGCGGATGCCTGTCGACGGGATCGGCGATCGGCGCCCAGTGGCGCAGCGTGGTGACCACGTCGAACGCCCTCGTCGTGGGCCGCGCCAGATCGAAGTCGATGAGCGCGACGGGCTCGGCGCCCTGGAAGATCACATTCTCGGGGGTCAGGTCGCAGTGCCCGATCACCTCGGGGACGTCGTCGTCGTTCGACCCGCCCTCCCACCGATGCCCGGCCAGCGGAAAGCCCTCGGTCGCGTCGTGGAAGCGCCGCAGCAGGACGGCCAGTGACCCGAGCGCCTCGTCCGTGACGCTGTGGACGGTGAGGCCCGCGGTGCCAGGAACGAAGGTGATGATCTCGCGACCGGTGGCGTCCATGCCTACGAGCCGCGGCGCCCCGTCGAAGCCGACCGCCTCGAGGTGGCGCAGCAGAGCGTGCACGGCGGGGCTGGAACGGCAGATGGGCCTACGCACCGTGTCGGCGATCCGCACCACTCCGTCCGTCACGTCCCCGCCCTGCAGAGGAATCTCGTGCAGGACCGTCGCGACCATGCCACGACACCTTAGCCCTATATGTGCGCCCCCCGCCTGGGGTTTTCGGACATTCCCACCCGCGACGCCGCCACGCCGTGGATCGTTCCCGGCACCGCCTGGCCGCTGGGGCCGGAGAAATCGTTCCCTGCGCTGCCTGGCCGCTTCCGTCGACGTTCGTCCGGTGCGGGAGACAACCGTTCCCGGCGCCGCTTGGGCGCTTCCGTCGACGTTCGTCCAGGAGACAACCCGCCTCCACCCGGCCGGCAACCGGTCCCGCTCCGGTACCGCCACGGCGAGGGGCGGGGCTTGGGCGGCACGATCGGCTTCGAGGTGTCCGAGACCACAACCCTCAGGAAGGCCCAGTTCGGGGTGGGGGGCGGGGTTCGGGGAGCAGTGGGGCGAGCGGTCGCTGAGCTGAGGGAGCGTGGTGACACGCACAATCGAGTACGTACGAGCTCCCAGGATCATGCACAATTAGGCGGGAGCGCCCTTAGCTCAGCTGGATAGAGCATCGGACTTCTAATCCGACGGTCGCAGGTTCGAATCCTGCAGGGCGCGCTTTGATCATGGCTCTGACCTGCGAAAATGCATGCCACACCAGCTGTCCGGAACATAGTTCTAGCCTATCGGTGCTCGCGCGGTGCTCGCCCGTACCAACCCTGTACACACCATGATCATGATGCCATCCAACGCGCCGCTCAGCGGCGCAGCGCCAAGACGAACAGCCCCGTCCCGCCGCGAATCCGGCGAGACGAGGCCGTTCTCCAACTTCGGTTATGCGCGGAGATGCCTCAGCGCGCCCCGCTCCTCCTGATCGTCGTCTCCCAGCAACAGCGCCGCGGTCTTCTCCGCCGCCGCCATCGCCACCTGCGGAAAGACCGAGGTGTAGGTATCGGCAGTGAAGGCACTGGAGGTGTGCCCGAGCGTCTCCTGGACCACTTTGATCTCCACGCCCGCGGCCAGCATCAACGAGGCCGCGCCATGCCGTAGATCATGAAGCCGGATCGGCGGCGATCCCGCCAGATAGGCCAGCCACAGGAACTGGTCGGACACATGTTGCGGGTGCAGCCGATCCCCATCGGACTGGGTGAACACCAAGCCGGTGCCTTTCCAGGCCTCCCCCGCTGCGAGCCGCTCCTCGCGCTGACGCCGCTGGTGGGCACGCAGGATCGCGATCGTTTCGGCATCCAGGGCGATGGTGCGCATGGAGGCGTCCGTCTTGGGCCTGCCCTCTCACGACAGCCGACTGGCCTGGCCTGGCCCCCGAGCAGCTCGCCCGGCACGCCCCTGACCGGGGTCTTTCATTCGACCGGCACGTCGATCGACCGCAGGAAGCTCATGAGGTTGAGCGGCGGTTGCTGCATGAGCCGCTCACGGAGTTCGGCCGCCGGCCCCTCCTCCACTGTGGGCTCCTGGGCCCGTTGCACGATCTTGAGGACCTTCAGCATGACGGCGACGGCGTGCTCGTCCCCGTGACCGTGGTCACCGTGATGATCATGCTCGCTCTCCGGCCAGTCGAAGGGCTCGGCCACGGCGACCCACTTGCCAGGCTTGAACCAGGCCACACCCTTGTGGTCGATGCGCTCGATCTCCCCCGGAGCCACGGCTTCGTGGGCGTCGAACCAGTCCTGGATGCGGTTGTCCACCCAGCCGTGCAGGCGCCAGAACAGCGGGTTGAGATGGGATGAGTAGAAGTCGCCGAGATAGTCGTAGCTCGGGTGGTCCCACTTACCGTCGAAGTCGAAGTCACCGCGCAGTGCGACCTTGCCCTGCGCGTCCCGCGGAATGGAGGCCCAGCGCATGTGCATCTGGTTGTGGATGGTGAACTCCAGAAGGTTGCCGAGGGCTCCCAGGGACAGGCGGGACAACTCCAGCGGTGAGGTGTAGGTGCGTTCCAGCGCCCTCATCGCGAAGCTGAGATAGTTCGGAGACTTCAGCAGCTTCATCGTCGGCCGGCTCGCTTCGGGGAACGTGGCCAGCAGTTCCGCATCGGCCGGTGGGACCATGAATCCGGAGCGGGCGGCGTCGTACTGCATGCTCTTCTCGCCTGGGCGGGCGAGATCGTCCTTCTCCAGGTACACGTACTGCGGTGCGTCAGCGCCGGGGATGGATGCCCAGCCGCGAATGACGGGCGCGCCGGAGCCCTCGTAGATCTCGTTCACCATCTGGATCATCCGCCGGTGCATGAACAGGAAATCCTCACCGGCGCCGTTGGCCAGATCGAGCCCCTTGTGGTTGAACGGCGGGCGGTCGATCCCCCAGCCCAGTTCGGTGATCTCCTTGCGGTCGACATCGGTGAGCGGAGCCCGCCAGACCGACCGGAGAACGTGCCAGGTGGTGTGCCTCAGCCGGTGGACCCGCGTGGCCAGCATCGACAGCGCCTCCGGCAGCAGCGCCACCCCCGGCACCTCGCGGGGAGCGGGGAAGTCGCGTTTGACCGCCACGAAGCTGGCCGTGACGCCCGCTCTGGCCGGGTTGGCGCCATTTCCGTGCTCCTTGGCGCGGAGAACCGTGCCGGTGAGCGAGGGACGCTGGTCGACACCCGTTTCCCAGGTGCGCGAGAGCACGCCGTCGTACTCGTAGTGGAAGTCCGCGATACCGGTCTTCGTGCGTCCTTTGCCCGTCAGCTTGAACCGCGCGGTCGACCAGTCCAGGATCTCTCCCGTGATGTCCATGACATCCTTGCGATCCGCGCCCGGAGCGGCCGGGAAGGACAACGTGCCGGTGATGCTCCTGTCCTGCTGCACCGAGAGATAGAGTTCGGCCTCCCCGAACCGGAGCTTGTTGAAGTCGTCAACCGGCGCCGGGTGGTTCAGGAAACTTCTGTAGGTGTAGTACCCAGTGAGGTCTTCAGCCTGCACGACCGCTCCTTGTCGATGGTCCGTTTTCGGCGCTTCGGCGCTCGAAACGAGCCGTCGGCAGCGCACCGCAGCAGGAAATGCCCGGCCCGCTCTTCTGCTTAACTCCGGCTACGGTCAAGCTCGTAGCAGAGTGTCACAGCTCTCGATCGGTGCCCGAATGTGGCCACCGGGTCGCCCCCGCTCATCTGCGCATAGCGAGCCAACCTGCTGCGTGACGCATCCTCGACCCGAGGTTTTGCACGAATATCACCGGGACGCCTCATCGGCTTGCAAAGCCCGTCGCAAGGCTGCGGCGTGGCGTGATTGGTCGTGACGTACGACGGGCTTGCTTCACGCGTCCGAATGACCCGGTTTCCCACCGAACACGACACCAGCCTCACCGTGAAGCGGAGAACATGCCATCGCCGCTATGAGTGCCCAACGCGACCACTTCAAGGGAGACACGGACAGCCGTGCTCCCGCTACCGCGCTGGCAACCGCGATCGCCAGCCGGGCCCCGCTCAGAAGCGGTCATCAACAGCGAGTGAATCACGCCATCACCCAGCTCGAATATGGGGCGGACAGCACCGAGGATAGGGTGAGCCCGTAGCCGTCCGATGGGAGGAGCGATGAGCGGTAGGCGCACGTTCTCTGCCCTGCTGCCGAGGCTCGTGCTGATCGCTACCGTTCTGCTGGGCGTCGGGCTCAGTTATGCCACTGCTCATTTCTGTCCGACCTCCCACACCTCGATCGGCGCCTGCGCCCACATGGCGGCTGCGGACCATTTCGGCATGAGCGGGACACACGAGCCGGTCCTCTCTGCCGACGACCGTCCCCGTCCAGTGGTGTTGTGCCTGGCCGCGCTTGCCGCGATCCTCGTCGTGATCGTGTTGAAACTGTTCGCCCTCGGTCGCGCGGTGCCGGCCGCGGGCTCTGGTGGCCGGCGCCCGACAGCGCTGCCCGCGGTTCGCGGCTCACCTCTGCCGATCGCTTTGTCCCTGCGCCGCGTGGCCGTTCTACGGATATAGGAGCCCCGTTCAAGGGAGCTTCTATCCGTTTCGAACCGTGAGCGATTCATGACATCCATCGATCGACGGTTCTTCCTGCGCGCCGGCCTGACCGCAGCAGGAGGAGCCCTGCTTTCCGCGTGCTCGACGAGCGAGAGCACGACCTTCGTCCAGCCTGGCGGCGCCCAGGTGCGCGCCGCCGAAACCGCCCGTCGCCCGGGCCAGGCGCGGGAGTTCCGGCTGCTCGCCCGCGAAGGCCAGGTCGATCTCGGCGGGCCGACCGTCAACACCTGGCTGTACGGCGAGCGCCTGCCCGGCCAGCCGATCCGCGTCAAAGCCGGAGAGGTGGTCCGAGCCCGGCTGACCAACCAGCTGCCTCAGGAGACGACCGTGCACTGGCACGGCCTCGCCCTGCGCAACGACGCCGATGGCGTGCCCGGCGTGACGCAGCCGACGATCGCCGCCGGTGGTGAGCACCTGTACGAGTTCACCGCTCCGCATCCGGGGACTTACTGGTTTCACCCGCACCACGGCACCCAGCTCGACCGCGGCCTGTACGCGCCGCTGATCGTCGAGGATCCCGCCGAGCCGCTCGCCTATGACCAGGAGTGGGTCGTCGTCCTCGACGACTGGATGGACGGCGTGACAGGGACGCCCGACGACGTGCTGGCCGAGCTGACCTCCATGGCGGGCATGATGGGCGAGGGCGGCCACGAAGGCCACGGCGCCATGCCGATGCCCACGCCCACGTCGACCGCGCCGGCGAAGTGGCCGCACATGATGATGAACGCCGAGAGCGACCTGCTCGGCGGCGACGCCGGTGACGTCTACTACCCGCACTTCCTCATCAACGGCCGGGTGGCCGACGCACCGGAGACGTTCACCGCCACACCGGGTACCCGGCTGCGGATCAGGCTGATCAACGCGGGCGGCGACACTGCCTTCCGGGTCGCTCTGGGCGGCCACCGGCTGACCGTCGCCCACGCCGACGGCTTCCCCGTCGAGCCGACGGAGACCGACGCGTTGCTGCTCGGCATGGGCGAGCGCTACGACGTCCTGGTCACCCTCAAGGACGGCGCCTTCCCGCTGGTCGCGCTCGCCGAAGGCAAGCGCGGTCTGGCCCGCGCTCTGGTTCGAACGGCCAAAAGCGCCAGAGCCCCGAAGGCGGACGTGCGTCCTACCGAGCTGGACGGCCATCTCACCGGTTACGACCAGCTCAAACCGAGCAAAGCCGTACGGCTGGCAGAGCGGGCACCTGACCGGACGGTGTCTCTCAAGCTCACCGGAACCATGGCCACATACGACTGGGCCATCAACGGCAGGAAGTACGACCCCAAGGTCATCGACCCGATCAGGTCCGGCGAGCGCGTCAGGTTGTCCTTCGTCAACCAGAGCCTCATGTGGCATCCGATGCACCTGCACGGCCACACCTTCGCCCTGGCCGGCAGCGGTCTGCGCAAGGACACGGCGATCGTGCTGCCCGGCAAGACGCTCCATGTCGACTTCGACGCCGACAACCCCGGTCTGTGGATGATCCACTGCCACAACATCTACCATGCGGAGGCCGGGATGATGAGCCTCCTCGGTTACGAGGCATAAGATGATCAAGAACTGTGCAGTGGCGCTCGCTCTCGCCATCGGCCTGACGGCATGCGGTTCGGACAACCCTGCGCCTGAGCCTGCCGCCCAGCCCTCCTCGGATCCCGGAGTCGGCCATGTTCACGGGCTGGGCGTCGACCCCGCCACCGGAAAGACCTATGTAGCAGGCCACTTCGGACTGTTCACGCTGGAGAACAAGAAGTTGCTCAGAGTGGGCGACAGAGACGCCGACCACATGGGCTTCACGGTCGCAGGGCCGAAGACCTTCTACGCCAGCGGACACCCAGCCGAGGCCGACATCACCGCGGGGCAGGCGCCGCACCTGGGTCTGATCCGCTCCACCGACTCCGGCCTCACCTGGGAACAGGTGGCGCTGGCCGGCAAGGCCGACTTCCACGCCCTGCAGGTCGCGGGGGCCACTGTCTACGGCTACGACAGCCAGACCGGCCAGATCTGGCGCGGCAAGGGAGCCGACCTCAAGCCGGCCGCCCGGCTCGACCTGCTCGATCTGGCTGCCGGTGCCGACGCACCCGACCGCCTCTTCGCCACCACCCCCGACGGGGTGAAGGTCAGCGACGACTCCGGCAAGAGCTTCAAGGCTCTGAAGGGCGCCCCGCTGCTGTCCTTCCTCGACGTGGCCGGCAAGGATCACTTGGTCGGCGTGGCCCCCGACGGCCAGGTACACACCCGCAGCGGCGGCGGTCCGACGTGGCAAGCCGGGGGCCGTCTTCCCATGCAGGCCGTCGCCTTCACCGCCGTATCCGCTGACCGAATCCTGGCCGCCGCCATGGACGGCACGGTCTACGAGTCCACCAACGGAGGCAAGGACTTCGCGACCATCTACCAGCCCTGAGCGAGCCGGTCATAGGCCTCGCCCACCGAAGAACGCCGGGTGTCCTAAACCGGGCGCCCGGCACCGGAGGATCAGAGCCGGTCGAAAATCTTCTGCATCTGCTCCACCTCGGTCTGCTGCGAGGACTCGATGGTCTCGGCGAGCTTCTTGGCCTCGTCGTTGGCGCCCTGCTTCTGTTCGGTCTTCGCCATCTCGATCGCGCCCTCGTGATGGGCGATCATCATGCGCAGGAACTGCCTGTCGAACGCCGCGCCCTTGGCATCCTCGAGCTTCTTCATGTCCTCTGCCGTCATCATGCCTGGCATGTCGTGGTGCATGCCGCCGGAGGGCATGGGCTCGTCCCAGGTCTCGAGCCAGCCCTCCATGGTCTGGATCTCCGGCTCCTGGGCGTCCTTGATCTTTGCTGCCAGCTCCTTGACCTCGGCATCGGCGGCTCGGCTCTCGGCCAGGTCGGACATCTCCACGGCCTGCTGATGGTGCAGGATCATGTTCTGAGCGAACATCACATCGGCATCGTTGAAGGACGCGCCCGGCCGAGCGGTAGCCGTTGTGGCGGGCGGCGCGCTGTGCGTCGTGACGGCCATCTCATGCCCCGCTGTCGCGTTGTCGGTGCCGCCGCAGGCAGTGAGCAGGGTGAGCGCCCCAGTACCCGCAGCCACGGTGAGTGCGAGTCGCCGGGTCATGGATCGGTTGGTGAACATGGCTGAGTGACTCCTGTTGACGGGTTCGTGAATGGCCGCGCAGAAGAATCGGCCTTTGTGCGGGCTCCCAGGCGGTACATCCCGAAGACCCGGTGAGAGAGCGGCACAGGCAAGGGGGCCACCGCGACACCTGCCGGTAGGCACCTGAGCGCTACACCAGCTCTACTCCGATAGTAGGCATGACACGCTGCCCGTCGGCGCGCGGACACGCCGACATACATCTGCCCATCTATCCCACCAGGTGCTATCAGCCATCCTGCAACCAGCTCGTATCCACCCAGATAGCTTCCCTTTGCTCACAGGAAGGCAATGGCGCAGACTCCCAGACCTTCGGCGAGGAAGCGGTTGTCCGGTGACGTTCTACGATATTGAATAGTAGCCAGGCGAGAGATCGAGTATCGGCGAGGTCGTTCCCATGGGTGGACAGCATCTTCGGCTGCGTACTGCCGTCACAGGAGCAGCCATGATTATTTTCGCGGCGGCGTGTGGCCAGTCACAGCCCCCGGAGTCGGCGACCGGTCAGGATGTAGGAATCGGTCACATCCATGGCATAGGAGTGGATCCCGCTGATGGCGCGATGTACCTCGCTGGCCATTACGGGCTGTTCAGGGTCCAGAGCGCGGAGAACGCTGAACGGGTCGCCGGGCGTATTCAGGATCACATGGGGTTCACGGTGGTCGGACCAAAGACGTTCCTGGCCAGCGGGCACCCGGGGGACGCGTCCGCCGACGCCTCCCCTCACCTCGGCCTGATCCGCACGACCGATGGCGGCCGAACATGGACCACGGTGTCAGGAGAGGGCGTGGCCGACTTCCACGCGATACAGCTTGCCGTCGAGACGCTCTACGCCTATGACTCTCAGTCAGGCCAGCTTCGACGTAGCGCGGACGGCGGTGAGACCTGGATGACCGGAGCCGAGGAGCCCATGAACGACCTGGCCGGCGATCGCGCCCGAGTCTTCGTGACCACCCCACAAGGGCTGAAGGTCAGCGGCAATGGCGGCATGGAATTCGAGGACATGGCGAACGCGCCGCTCCTCAGTCACGTCGAGTCGCCGGTCGAGGACGTGCTCATCGGGCCTGGTCCGGACGGCCGGATCCACACCAGTCGCGATGGTGGGAAGTCCTGGCAGGACGGAGGCAAGCTGCCGGGCCCCGTCACCGCTTTCACCGCCGTCGATGTGCAGCGGCTGCTCGCAGCTACGGAGGACGGCACCGTCATGGAGTCGAAGGACGGCGGCAAGAACTTCGCCGTGGCCTTCCGGCCGGCGAACGGCTGATGATGACCCCTGATGGCCGGATGTCGAACGACGCGCTTCGCGCGGAGAACGATCGTCTGGCGCAGAATCTGTACACCAGCATGCACAGACATGGGCGATCGCTCACAGAAGCCGCTGCCGAGCTCCAGTTAACCGCTGCCGACGTCGACCGTGCCAAAGACCATCTGGTGCGGCTTCGCCTGCTGATGCCGGAAACCGGCGCTACGGTCGACGCCGCGGCTGCCTTGGCACGCAGCCTCGAAACGAACCATCGCGCTCTCGACGAGCTGGTAGAGCAGCACGTGATGACCGCTTCGCTGGTCAAGGGGTATCTGGGCGTCACCAGAGACGCGGGCGTTCCACCCGAGGACTGGACACCTGAGACCCTGGACCTTGCTGGTTCGGGGAGATCGGGAGAGTGTCCCGTTGGGGATGAAGAACTATCCACCGGAGTTCAAGAGGGACGCGGTGGCCTTGTACGAGTCCAGGCCGGGCGCGACGATCGCAGGGATCGCCGCTGACCTGGGGATCAGCGCCGAGACATTGCGGAACTGGATCCGGGCGGCACGCGCCGAGCCAGGTGAGCCAGGGCGGTCGGGCCGCAGGCCGAGAGCTGGTGCCAGCGGCGGCGAGGCGTCGCTGGAGACGGTGGAGGCCGAAAACGCCGCGTTGCGACGCCGGGTGCGTGAGCTGGAGGAAGAGCGGGACATCCTGCGCAAGGCCGCCCGGTATTTCGCCGGGGAGACGCGCTGGTGAACCGCTTCCAGTTCGTCGCCGACCACGCAGGCGCCTTCGGGGTGAAGCGGTTGTGCCGGATCGTTGGGATCGCCCGCTCCAGCTTCTACCACTGGCTGTCGGCGGCGCCGGCGCGGGCCGAGCGGCAGCGCCGGGACCAGGCGCTCGCTGAACAGATCCGGG